>PMJT01000030.1 GCA_003158495.1 Chloroflexota bacterium
AGATCGACTACGCGGTCGAGGTGGACCAGCCGCCGTTCAATCACGTCATCGGCGAGCCGGACGCCACGGAGCGCCGAATCGGAGAGTTCGTGGCGGACCTCGTGCAGGACGAGGCCACGCTCCAGATGGGCATCGGCGCGATCCCGAGCGCCGTGGGCAAGTGTCTGGACGGCAAACGCGACCTGGGCGTCCACACGGAGATGTTCACCGACGTCCTCGTGGACCTCGTCGAGCGCGGGATCGTTACGTGCGAACGCAAAGAGGTCAACTGCGGCAAGATCGTGACCGCGTTCATGATGGGCACGCAGCGCCTCTACAAGTTCGTCGACAACAACCCGATGGTCGAGATGCGGCCGGTGGACTACACAAACGACACCTCGATCATCCGACGCTTCAAGCGCATGACGGCCATCAACTCGGCCATCGAGGTCGATCTGACCGGCCAGGTTTGCGCCGACTCCATCGGCCACCGCATGTACAGCGGCGTAGGCGGCCAGATGGACTTCATGCGCGGCGCCGCTCTGGCCGAAGAAGGCCGGGCGATCATCGCCCTGCCGGCCACTGCGTCGGGCGGCAAGTTCTCGCGCATCACCGCCAGCCTCAAGGAAGGGGCCGGCGTCACGACTACTCGATCCCACGTCCGAACGGTCGTCACCGAGTACGGCGTGGCCGAGCTCTTCGGCCAGAGCTTCCGCGAGCGCGCCAAGCGCCTGATCGCGATCGCCCACCCGGACTTCCGCGACGAACTGACGGCCTACGCCAAGCAGTACCACGAGCTATAGGCTCGACGCGCTGCCGGCCTCCGGCCGGACCCTCGCCGATACTCGCCGGGCGGCCGAGAGGTCGCCCGGTTCGATTCCCAGTAGTCAACGCCGCGCTTTCATATGCTTGGCCGGGCCAGGTCGCGAGGAGCCGGGATGATCGAGTATCGCGAGGACCCAGGAGTCATCTCCGCCGAGAAGTTGGTCGGCGGCTTCTTCGAGGGTTGGCCGTTTCCGCCGAGTCCGGAATTGCACCTGGCCCACCTGCGCAGTGCGGAGGTTGCCGTCCTGGCCGTCAACGCCGAAACCGAGCACGGTCGTCGGATTCGTGACGCCATCGGAGGTGGTGCGCTGACCTGCTTCACACCGTTGCTGGAAGTTCTTCCGGAATACCGAGGACGGGGAATCGGCCAGGAGCTGGTGCGCCGGCTCCTCGCGCGCATCGGCGACCGCTACTCCATCGACCTCGTGTGTGATCCCGGACTCGTGCCCTTCTACGAGTGCCTGGGCGGCGTTCCGGGCACCGCAATGATGTGGCGCAACCGCGACGCCGTGGCGCGGTAGTCGATCCGGAGCCCGCCCCGTGACGCCTCAGCCCGGCGTCCGGCGACTGCAATCCTGGACGGCAACGAGGACCGCAGGCGCCAACGACGGAGTGCGCCGGCCCGATCCGCCACTCGGCTCCAGCCCGCCGGCGCGCCGTGCGCAGACAAGGCGGCGGAGAGCACCGGAGCGAGCGGACGTCCGTGAGCGAGGAGCGCATCGCCAACGCAGGATGCGTGCGGCCGGCCGGCGGGCGTAAAAAAGGACGAACGCCGGGCGTCCCCTCCGGCGTTCGTCACGTGTAGAAGTCTCCGTCCGGGCCGGTCGCCACGGCAGTGCCGAATGGCCCTCAGGAGTGGGCGATATAACCCCCGCCCGTATGAGGATCGAGAGGGGGCCGCAGGCCCTCCGGCGGGCGGGCCGAAGCGCCCGCGCAACCTACCCGAGGTCGGGCTTGCTACCCACCCCAGTCGCAGTCTCCGACTATCCGGTTCCGTACCTTCGCGGGCCATATGGCCCCCGGTCTTAGGGAGCCCTGTCGCTAGGGTCGGGGAACCCCCGGGCGCACCCTATACACATGCTCGCTGACTCCCAGATATCCCTTCGCCGACTTCTCATCGTCAGCCAGCACCGCGCTGCAACCGAAGCGCTCTGCGATCACCTCTCCCGCCACGGGTTCATCGTCGCTCAGGCGTCGTGTGAATCCGCCGCTCGCGAGGCTGCAGGCGCCCGGCCGGACGTGGTGCTGCTTGATGCTGACGTGGCTGGGGGATGGAGGCCAATGGTTGCCGCCCTGACCGATCTGATCCCCGCGGGTCGGATCGCGGTGCTGGCTTCCTACTGGCATGCAGACGAGCAGCGCGAGGCCGTCGCCAGCGGGATCGGTGGCACCTTGCTCAAGCATTTGGACGGAAGCGCGCTGGCCCGCCAGCTGCGCGCATTGAGTGAACCGACCATCGTGACGAATTCGCCGACTCCCGAATTTCCGGGCATTCCAGCCATCATCGACGGCTCGGAGGCCATTGCCTATGTCGAGACGCGGATCAGCGACGGCNNCTACCCGATCACCCCGTCCACGACGATGGCCGCGGTCTACCAGGTTGCCGTCGCCAACGGCACCCCGAACCTTTGGGGCACACACCTGAAGTTCATCGAGCCGGAGTCGGAGCATTCCTCCGCCTCAGCCGCCGAAGGCTTCGCCCTGGCGGGCGGAAGGGTCACGAACTTCACTGCCGGACAGGGCCTCATCTTGATGAAGGAAGTCCTGTACGTAATCTCCGGCAAGCGCCTTCCGGCCGTTTTCCACATCGGGGCCCGCGCCCTGACCAGCCAGAGCCTCAACATCCATGCCGGCCACGACGACGTCATGGGCGTCGCCGATGCCGGCTGGGGCATCTTCTTCGCGCGCAACTGCCAGGAAGCGGCTGATCTCACGGCCATTGCCCGCCGCGTCGCCGAAGACTCCGAGACCCCGTGGTTCGTCGCCCANNGACGGGTTCCTGACCACGCACACCATCGAGAACGTCAACCTGCCCGAGGACGAACTCCTGCGGCGTTTCGTCGGCGATCCGCGCGTCACCGTACGCGACATGTTCGACCCGAAGGACGCGCTGATGATCGGCGTCGTCCAGAACCAGGACTCGTATATGAAGGGCCGGATCGGGCAGCGCGCCTGGTACGACCAGCTCACGGACATCGCCGAGCGGGCGATGGCCGAGTGGGAGACCCTCACCGGCCGTCATTACGGTCTGATCAGCGAGTACCGCACGGAAGACGCGGACTACATCATGGTCTCGATGGGGACCATGGCGGACACGGCCCTCGCAGTCGTCGACGAATTGCGCAACCAGGGCCGCAAGGTGGGCTGCGTGACGGTCACGAGCTTCCGCCCCTTCCCGGCCACTCGCCTCGCCAAGGCTCTCGCCAAGGCCAAGGTCGTGGCCGTGGTCGAGCGCACGGACGAGCCGGCGGCAGCGGACAACCCGCTCACACGCGAGCTCAAGTCGGCCCTGGCCGATGCCGCGATGGACGGGGCAGCGATGCCGCGTGTCATCTCCGTCTCGGGCGGCCTCGGCTCCCGCGATATCCAGCCGGGCGACCTCGGCGCCGTCTTCGATCTCATGGCAGACGAAGTGCGCGTCAAGACTACCCGCCGCGCATTCCTGGGCATCCCGCACCCGCTGGCCCTCAAGAAGAGCGACCTCAGCATCCGCCCAAAGGGCGCCTACAGCCTGCGCGGCCACTCGGTCGGCGGTTTCGGCAGCGTCACGACGAACAAGCTCGTGGCGACTACCGTCGGCGAGCTGTTCAATCTTTACGTGCAGGCCTATCCGCGCTACGGCTCGGAGAAGAAGGGTCTGCCCACGACTTACTTCCTCACGATCGCCGAGGAGCCGATCAGGCTCCACAACGAGCTGACGGAAGTGGACTTCGTGCCGCTCTTCGACACGAACTCCTTCAAGCAGGGCAATCCGCTGGTCGGCCTGGTCGACGGCGGCACCGTTTTCGTGCCGACGCCTCTGACCGATCCGGAAGAGATCTGGTCGGTCCTGCCCGCCGCCACGCGAGCAGAAATCCAGGCCCGCAACCTGCGCCTCCTGGCCCTCGATGCGGCGGCGCTCGCCAAGCAGTACGCGCCTCGCGAGGATCTCGAGATCCGAATGCAGGGCGTGGCGCTGGTCGGCGTCTTCCTCAAGGTTTCGCCGTTCGCCGAGCGTGCTGGTCTCGACCGGCCCGCCCTCATGGACGCAGTCCGGGAGAACCTCACTCGCTTCTTCGGGAAGAAGGGTGGGGGCGTCGTCGACGCGAACCTGGCCGTTATCCAGGGCGCTTACGACGGCGTGATCGACGTGACCGCTGCCGTCGCCGGAAAGGTCGCTGCCGGAGCAGCCAAGTGAGTCAATCTCGAACCGTCGGCGAAGTCATGACGGCCAACCCGGTCTCGATCGCGGAGACGGCCTCCCTCAAGGAGGCCGCCGGGATCCTCGACAGCAGGAAGATCACCGGTCTTCCCGTCGTGGACGCGAGCGGGCTCCTGGTCGGCGTCCTGAGTCAGACCGACCTCGTTCGAGTCCGTGCGAACCAGCACCTCGTCTCCAATTGGCCCGGCCTGGCGGTCGGGCAGGTCATGAC
>PMJT01000029.1:0-8058 GCA_003158495.1 Chloroflexota bacterium
GCCTGGTTCCTGCTGGACCTGAGCCCGTCTGTCGACTTCGGCAGCGTCGACACCGAGCGGGTCAAGCGCACCGTCCTGATCGACTTCGTCGCGACCATGGCCCGAGTGCTGACGCGGAGAGGCAACCGGGTCGGCGCGATCCTGTACGACACCCAGGTCGAGCGGGTCCTGCCGGCGCGCGGCGGTCGCGACCAGGTCCTGCGCATGATCGACGACCTGCTCCGCCAGCCGCGTCTGACCCATGCCCCGTTCACGGACCTCGGGCCGCTTCTCCAGGCCGGCAACAACGCCGTCAAGCGCCGCTCGCTGGTCTTTGTCATCTCCGACTTCATCAGCCTGCCCGGCTGGGAGAGGCCTCTGAGCCTGCTCAATCGCCGGCACGAGGTCCTCGCCGTGAGGCTGACCGACCCGCGCGAGGTCGAATTGCCGGACGTGGGCCCGCTGATCATGGAAGACGCCGAAACCGGCGAGCAGCTGTACGTCGACACTCACGATGCCGGCTTCCGGCGCCGCTTTGTCGAGGCGGCTCGGCGGCGCGAGATCGACGTGAACGCGGCCTTCAAACGGGCCGGCGTCGAAGCGCTGTCGCTTTCCACCGACGAGGATCTAGTCCGCGCCATCGTGCGGATGGCGACTCTTCGCCGCCGCGGCCGGAGGTAACCGATGTCGTTCATCTGGCCGCCGCTTCTCGCGACACTCTTCCTGGTGCCCCTGGGGTTGCTCCTGTATGCATACCTGGACGTCAGGAGACGACGCCGGCTTGCGGCGTACGGCGGCTCGGGTCTGGCCCAGACGGTCACCAGGCGGCCCGGTATCCGCGGTCGATTCCCGGCGGTGCTGCTGATACTCGGGCTCAGCGCAATCTCACTGGCGATGGCTCGACCGCAGGCGGTCCTGAGCCTGCCGCGTCAGGATGGGACGGTCATCCTGGCATTCGACGTCTCGGCCAGCATGGCCGCGACCGACCTCCAGCCCACTCGAATCGCCGCCGCCAAGGCCGCCGCCAAGGACTTCGTGGCGAAGCAGCCGACGAGCATCAACATCGGCGTCGTGGCCTTCAGCGACTCCGGTATCCAGGTCCAGCAGCCCACCAACGACCAGGCATCTGTCATCTCGGCCATCGATCGGTTGACGCCGGAACGCGGGACCTCGGTTGCCGAGGGCATCCTGGCTTCGCTCAAGGTCATCGCCATCGCCGAAGCGGGGCCCTACGCCAACAACTACTACAGCAACGCGTCGCCCGCGTCCACCCCGACGCCCACACCCACGCCCGTTCCGGCCGGGACTCACGCCCCAGCGGCGATCGTCCTGCTGAGCGACGGCGAGAACAACGAGTCGCCCGACCCGATGGCCGCGGCCCAGGCGGCGGCAAACCAGGGCGTCCGCATCTACACCGTCGGGCTCGGCAGCGCAGCCGGGTCGACCGTCACGGTGAACGGCTTCCAGCTGCACACCCAGCTGGACGAAGCGACGCTCCAGCAGATCTCGCAGGTCACGGACGGCACCTACTACAACGCGACCGACGCGCAGCAACTCCGGTCGATCTACGACAACCTCGACACGGGGCTGGTATTGCAGCCCCAGATGACCGAGATCACTTCGATATTCGCCGGAGCAGGGCTGCTGCTGCTGATCGCCGGCGCCCTGACTTCGCTGTACTGGCTGGGGCGGATGCCATGAGCGCGGGCCGGGCATTCGGCGGCGCCGACGGTTTCGGCACCCCGCGCGGGAAAGGCGACAACAGATGACTTTCATGTGGTTCGATTTCCTGGGGCTGCTCCTGCTGCTGCCGATCCTGGTCACGATCTACGTACTTGCCATGCGTCGCCGCCGGCCCTCTGGCGTGCGCTATTCGAGCCTCTCGCTCATCCGCGATGCCGGGCCGGGTTCGTCCCGGTTCCGCCGTCACCTGCCCTTCGTGCTGTTCATCGTGGCTCTCGGGGCGCTGGTCATGGCCATGGCCCGCCCGGTCGCGATCGTGGCCGTCCCAACCGACCAGACCGCGATCATCCTCACCATCGATGTCTCCGGCAGCATGTGCTCGTCGGACATTCCGCCCAGCCGGCTCGAGGCCGCCGAAGCCGCTGCCGCGGCGTTCATCAAGAACCAGACCGCCTCGGCTCGTATCGGCATCGTGGCTTTCAGCAGCTACGCCGAAGTCGTGCAGGCGCCGACCAGCGACCGAGCGGCGCTGCTCGCCGCGCTCCAGACCCTGGCAACGGGCCGGCGAACCGCGATCGGCGACGGCATCCTGGCCTCAATCGATGCCATCTCCGAGATCGACCCGGCCGTCGCCAAGAGCGTGAGCGCCACGTCGGGCGGCACGGGGCCGGTCCCCGTCCCCAAGGGCGACTACGCCCCCGACATCGTCGTGCTTCTCACCGACGGCGCCAACAACACCGGCACGGACCCGCTCGTTGCCGCCCAGCAGGCCGCCGATCGCGGCGTTCGCGTCTACACCGTCGGCTTCGGCACGGCAGACGGCGGATCGCTCAGCCCGACCTGCGCCCCCCAATTCCAGGGGCGCGAGCCCAACGCCGGCGGCGGCGGGTTCGGCGGTGGCGGCGGCGGTGGTGGTGGCGGCGGCGGTGGCGGCGGTGGCGGCGGTGGCGGCAACTTCCGGCGCGGCATCGACGAGGTCACTCTCCAGAAGATCGCCGACATGACCGGTGCCACCTACCATCCGGCCGAGACGGCGAGCCAGCTGGAGACGGTTTTCCAGAACCTGCCGACGAACCTGATCGTCAAGCACGAGGCCGCGGAAGTCAGCGTCGTCTTCGTCGGCGTCGGCGCCCTGATCGCGGCCCTGGCCCTTCTCCTCGGAAAGATCTGGCGGCCGCTGCCCTGACCGGCCCGCGCCGCGTGGCGGCCCGCGACCCCTCAGCCGCCCGCCTGGACACGCGGGTGGGCCACGAAGAAGTCGGCGATGACGCGCGAATCGTCGGCCGTCCAGCAGTGGCAGCCGCCGGCCTGGATCTCCGTGGAGACTGTGCTGCCACCGGTGCANNCCGGCCATCGGGATCGTGCCGTCGGCGGTGCCGTGGATAGCCAGGACGGATACCGGAGCCGCCAGGGTGCACGGAACGTCGGCGCTGCCGCTTGCCGTCGCCATGTTGCCGGACACTGGCGCGATGGCCGCGACCACGCCGGAGAAGGCGCAGCCGAGCCGATAAGTCATCATCCCGCCGCGCGAGTGGCCGGTGACGAAGATCCGATCCGGGTCCACGTTGTCGAACGACTCGAAGCGAAGGATGAGCATGCTGATGAACTGGATGTCGTCGGCGCCGGGATGGTCGCCCCACGTGGGCCCGCTGCCAAAGGCGTCCCAGCCGTCCGCGACCCCGTCGGGGTAGACGGCGACCCAGCCGAGTCGGTCCGCCTGGGCGTCGAAGCCCGTCGTGTTCTCGATCTGGAGCCCGCCGCCGAACGCGCCGTGAAGCACGATCACAAGTCCGGGCTTCGCCAGTTCGTTTGCGGGCCGATGGACGCGGTACGTGCGATCAACCCCGGCGAAGATCGTTTCGACGGTAGTCCGCCCGGCCAGCTGGTCGACGATCTGCGCTCGGTAGGTATTGACGAACGATCCGGCGGCCCCGGCCACGCTGACGACGAGCACGACTGTCAGCGCGATGGCCGACTTTCGACCCGGCGATGGCAGCTGAGGCAGGCCCGCCCTCGACGGCAGTCCGCCGGTCCATCCGAGCAGCCAGGCGCCGACCCCGGCCGACCAGACCGCCAGCAGCCCGCCGACCGGTTCGACCGCAAGGAGCTGCGGCTGGCTGGCGCCGGATCGAGCCGCCCAGGTCATCGCCCACAGCGACAGGCAGACCATCGCGACCGCGACGCCGGCCGAGAACGACGCGAGCCACGGGCTGCGCCGGCGCACGGATATGGCAATCAGAACGACCGCCATGGGCGTAACGATCACCGCCAGGTTCGATGTCAGGGCGGCGAAGGTGTCGACGGAGTAGCCGCCCGCGTCGCTCGGCAGCAGTGCGGCCATTGCGAACCGGAAGAAGAGGGCGGCGCCCAGGACGATCACCGCGAGCCGCCCGAGGACCGGCCGGCCGGCCGAGCGGATCAGGGCTCGAGCGACTGCGTACTCGGCAACCACCGTCACCACGACGAGCAGCGTCACCGGCCAGTGGAGCGTCGAGTTGCTGAAAAACCGTTCGGGCCGCGAGGTCAGCGAGTGCCCGATGTGCGAACCGCCGACCTCCAGCGCGGCCAGCGCGGTCCAGGAGACAAGAGCAACGATGCCGGCTCTGCCCCAGGAGCGAACGCTAGTGTGGCCGTCGGCGACGTTCGCAAGCCCGGATCCGGTCATTAGAGCCCCTCCGCTGTTGTGACTCCGGCATTGTGCATGCTGGCGCTCCGAACCGGCCGGGAGCGCAACGTGCCTGGGCTGGGACTCGCGGAGCCTTAGGATGGGACGGCGCCATCGCCGTGGACGCGGACCAGATTGTCGACCCGGCTGCGAGGGGAGCGGAGTACGACGCCCGAAACGCTCGGATGCGCTGACTCCGTGGCGGTCACCCGACCTTCGTCTGCCAAGATCTGGCTAGCCGGTCCCGAGGTTCGGATTGAGAACCCACTCGACCTGGCCGGCGCTGTTAACGCAGATCCTCCCGCTGAGGTTCGCTGCCAGGCTCCAGACCGTCCGACCGGCCATGATCTGGGTCGTCGCGTCGTTGTGGAATGTAGGCGACTTAGGTAGCTCAAGGCCTGCGCTGAACAGAAGCGAGTCGCCCTCGTCCCAAACGAACTCGTCCGCGCCCGCGTACCTCCACGGGTCCCAACAGCCAGGGTAGGTCTCTCCTGTCGGCCAAAGAAAGTCGATGAACTTCGGAGCCGAAGTCCGGGCCAAGAGGAGCTCCCCCGGGTCGTCGGGGCCGCCCCGTTGGACGTCTTGGTCCGCGAACGCGTCGGGTACGGTGCGACCATCAGTGAGCGTGTACACGCGTGAGGTCGCGGTGATGTCCCGGTGATCGACCACGCCGATGATCGTCGGAATCAGCGGCGTTGGAGGCGGTGTGGGATTGGCCGTGAACAGCCGGCAACCCTGGGTGCACACGGCCACGCCAGCCAAGGTAACGGCCAGGAGAACCCGGACCTTCCCTCGATCCCTCATTGGCGCCCCTCCTCCGCCATGCGACCTGCCTCCTCGCCGATCGCCGCGCTCATGGTGCGTGCGGTGCCCTTGAGATGTCAACGGATCGGCTTGAGCTGGCCGCTGAAGATGGCCGGAGAGACCAACAGCCCCTCCGCTGTTGTGACTCCGGCATTGTGCATGCTGGCGCCCCGAACCGGCTTGGAACACAACGTGCTTGGGCTCGGACTCGCGGAGCCTTAGGATGTGACGGCGCCCCCGCCGTGGACAGGAGGATGTCACCCAAGGATGAGCGATCTCCGTCCCGAAGAGCCCCGCCCGCCCGTGAGCCCGGGAGACGAGCCCGAACCGGCGGTGCCCGCAGCCGCTCCGGCCATCGTGCCGGCCTGGGCCAACGACCCGGCCGTCTCGCACGTTCCGGAGCCGTGGGCGGGCCCGATCGCCACGCTAACCCCGGCCGCGGCCTCGACGCTGGCCTCGGTTGCCGCTCCGACCCAGGCCGTGGCCGCGACTCCCGTCCAGGGGTCGCCGACGCCGCCCGCCGGCTGGTACNNCTTCTCATTCGATCGGGCGCGCTGGCTACCGACCTTCGTCGTCGCCGCGATCATCGCGGCTGTGACCCTGGGCGGCATCGGGCTCGACACCGTCATCGCCGCGCCGAGCGCCGGGACCGTTGCCGTCGGCGGCTCCGTGACGATCACCGCCTCCCCCGGCTGGGTGCTCGTCTCAAAACCGGGCGACACGTCGGGAGGCATCCAGCTGCAGAAGGCGAACGTCATTCTCACCGCCCAGGTCGTATCGACCAGCTTCGGCGGCGGCTCGGCATCGATCCTGGCGGCGGCTGAGAAGTCCGTCGGCGGCGACACAGCCCAGATCAGCTACGGCGATCCTCACCACGGCACGTTCGGCGGCAATGACTCTACCTATGTGTCCTTCGAGGCCACAGTGACCTCGGGCAATCAGACCGGCATCGTCGACGGCGAACTCGTGTGCATGGTCGTGCACAGCAACGAGACTATCGTCGTCGTGGCCGCGCCGCAGGGTCACCTCGATCCGGTCATCGACGACGTCTCGGCCATGCTCAACAGCCTGAGGGCCGGATGATGACCGTATCGTCGACGCCCCGCTGGGGCAGGCAGGTCTCGATCATTCAGCCACGCCAGCCGGCCTTCTGGCTCTACTGCGCAATGCTGGCCATCGGCGGGTACCTGTTCATCCAGGAAGAGTCGCTGATGAGCGGCCTCATGCCGGCCTTTGCGCTGTCGTGGGCCCTTGTCCTGGTCTATGCCGTACCGGTCGCCATGGCCATCTACTGGCTGGACCTCTTCGAGCGCGAGCCGAAGCTGATGCTCGNNGGTCCCGGCGTCGAAGAGACGCTCAAGCTCATGGGCGTCGTCGTCCTCTTCCTCATCGCCTCGGCCGAGTTCGACGGCGTCCTGGACGGCTTCGTGTACGGGGCCATGGTCGGTCTCGGCTTCACCGTCGTCGAGGACGTGTCGTACTTCATTCGGCATGTCGTGGACACCGCCTCCACGACGGTGGACCAGGCGGGGCCGGTAATCGACACCTTCCTGATCCGGGTAGTTGGCGGCGGCCTCTACGGCCACGTGCTGTTCACGGGCCTGACCGGAACGGGCTTCGCCTACCTGGTCACGCGGCGGTCTGTCTCTCTGCCCAGGCGGATTGCCGGCGCGGCGCTCTGCATGGTCGCCGGGGTGACGGCTCACGTTGTCTGGAACTCGCCTTGGATGGAGTCCGTCCTCGGCAACGACCCGAGCGTGCTCAGGTGGATCGAGTACGGCGCTATCAAGGGCATGCCCTTCCTGATCCTGCTCGGCATCCTCGTGGTCCTGGCCACGCGGAGCGAGGAAAGCAACTTCCGCCACATCGTCGCAGGCGAGCCCGATCCCGCGGTCATCACGGACGATGAAGTCCGGTCTCTTCGGAGCCTGTGGACGAGGCGCTCGGCCAGATCGGCGGCCGGTCGACTTCGCGGGCCGGCGGCACGGCGTTTGACCGGGCGACTGCAGTCGGCCCAGATCGAATACGCCATCATCCGGAGTCGCGCGGACTCTCTTGCCGATCCGGCCCTGGACGCGCAGCGCCACAAGATCAGGTCGATCCGAACCGAACTTGCGGCTCTGCCGGTCGTCTCGACTTCGGCACAGGCTCCCGCTGCGCCGGCGATCCCCGCGCCCGTGTTTGGGCAGCCGCCCGGAGGCGCGCCGCGGCCGGGCCAAGCTCCGTGGCCGGGCCCGGGGCCCACGCCCTCCTCACGCCCCTTCGCCGCATCGCCAGATCTGTCGACCGCCGAGCCGGTCGCCCAAGCGGCCCAGGTCGAGCCCGAAGTCGAGACTGCGGTTGACGCCGCCGCGGTCGAGCCCGCAGCCGAGCCGGTCGCCGACGCGGCCGCCGCGATCGAGCCCGAAGTCGGATCGACAGCCGAGCCCGAAGTCCAGCCGGTCACCGCCGGGCCAGCAGGCGAACCCGAAGCCGAGCCCGCCGCGGCGCCGGTCTGGGTGCCGACCCACGTCGTGCCCCCGGGTGGGTTGCCGGCCTGGGATGCGCCCGACCCCGCGCGCCAGCCGATCGCGATGCTCTCGGAGCACGTCGAACTCGTCGTCATTGCCCGGGCCGGAGCGTGGGCGCAGGTTCGCGGCATCAACGGTTGGACCGGCTGGGTAGACGGCCGCCGGATATTCGAGCGCAGGCCGGCGTAAAACCTACGCCGGCCCCGAATGTTGCCGCCGGATCAGGTATTCCGGTTGGTCAATCCTGGAGCGGCTACTTTGGGTTCTCAATGGGTCCGGCCATCGCCTGCCGGTCGATCCTGTATTCGGCCCTCAGAACCGAACTGCCCGCCTTTGGGCCGATCGTGAAGCCGGCCTTCTCGGCGGCTCGGAGCGCGCCGGTGTTCTCCGGCCGTACGTCCGCCCCGACCCAGTCCA
>PMJT01000029.1:8088-9277 GCA_003158495.1 Chloroflexota bacterium
TCGGCGACCAGCGCGATCTCGCGGTCGTAGTCGTTGAAGACGACACGCGCGAGCCGCTCGTGGGCGGTCCGCGCCTTCAGGCCGAGGTCTTCGAGGTAGCGCCCCTGGACGGTCTTGTCGGACAGGTTCTCGTGGAACCCGACGATCATCGGCTCGTCCTCCGGCCGNNCTCGGGCGTCCCGGGGTCGTGGAGCACGACCCTCGCGTCCAGCGCTATCAGCCGTTCGGGCGAAGCCAGAAGCGGGTTGATGTCGATCTCTTTGATCCACGGCTGCTCGGCGACGAGCTGCCCGAACCGTACCAGGAGCTGTTCAAGCTGGGCCTGGTCGATCGGAGCGCGGCCGCGGATTCCCTTGAGCGCGCCGAAGATCTTGGTTTGCTCGATCATGCGGCGGGCGAGGGTGGTGGTGAGGGGCGGCAGGGCAAGAGCGCGGTCTCGGAATAGCTCGACGAGCTGGCCGCCCATGCCGAACAAGAGCACAGGCCCGAACTGCGGATCCACGCTGCTGCCGATGATGAGCTCGTAACCGCTGTAGTTGATCATCGGCTGGACGGTCACACCGTCGAAGTGGCCGGGGCCCATCTTGTCGCGGACCGACTTCTCGATCGAACCCCACGCCTCGCGGACGGCGTGTGCGTCGCCCAGGTTGAGCTGCACGCCGCCAACGTCCGTCTTGTGGGTGATGGTGTTGGAGTGGAGTTTGACCACCACCGGGTAGCCGATTGCCCCGGCCGCGGCCACGGCGGCGTCCTCGGTCTCGGCGATTCGAGTGTCCGTGATGGGGATGCCGTATGCGGCGAGGACCTGCTTGGACTCGAATTCGGTGAGGAGCGAACGCCCATCCTTGTGGGCCTTTTCGACGATGTCGCAGGCGAGCGTCCGGTTGAGCTTCGCCTCGGCATCGTCAGGCAGGGCCGGGGTCTCATATAGCGCCCGCAGGCTCTCGTCGTAGCGCCACAGGTAGTTGAACATGTGGGCCGCCGTGTCCGGGTAGGGGAACGTGGGGATCCCGGCCTCGCGCAGCATGTTCGCCCCGCGCTCCACGTCAGATCCGCCCATCCAGGATGCGAGGACCGGCTTGCCGGTGTTGCGAGCGAACGGGGCCAGCATCTCGGCGGTCATGGTCGGGTCCGTCATCGCCTGCGGCGTGAGGATGACCAGCATGCCGTCGGTGTTCGGATCGTTGCC
>PMJT01000168.1 GCA_003158495.1 Chloroflexota bacterium
GTTGACGAGCGGGTTGCCCTGGTACGTGGGATCGAAGACCAGTTCTCCGCCGACCGTGGGCACGCCGACGCAGTTGCCGTAGCCGCCGACGCCGCGGACGATGCCGTCGACGAGATGGCGGGTGTGCGGATCCGACGGGTCGCCGAAGCGGAGCGCGTCCAGCACGGCGATCGGGCGGGCGCCCATCGTGAAGATGTCGCGNNGCGGCGCCCTGGTAGGGCTCCACCGCGGACGGGTGGTTGTGGCTCTCGATCTTGAATGCCACGGCCAGACCATCGCCGATGCGGACCACTCCGGCGTTGTCGCCGACGCCGGCCATCATGCCGGTGCCGCGGGTGGGCAGCGTCTTGAGCAGCGGCTTGGAGCTCTTGTACGAGCAGTGCTCGNNCTCGCTCCACATCACGCTGAACATGGCCAGCTCGGTGTGGTTTGGATCGCGGCCGAGCTTCTGGCGGATGACGTCGAGTTCCCGGTCGGTCACACCGAGCGAGCGGTGCAAGGGCTCCTGCGCCTGCGCCGGTCTTGCAGTCATGTCCGTCATCGGGAGACCCCCACGGTCTTCTTCGCCGCCGCGATCGGCCGGCCGGCCGCTTCCCAGGCGGCGGCGCTCTCCACGAGCGAGCGGATGACCTGCATTCCGCCGTCGTTGCCCATGATCTCCTCGGCCATCCGCTCGGGATGAGGCATCAGTCCGGCCACGTTGCCGGCCGAGTTGCAGACGCCGGCGATCGCGCGGAGCGAGCCATTCGGGTTTGCCGGATCGTCCGGGTCCGAGGCGACTTTGGCGTCCTCGTGGACGTATCGGAAGAGGACCTGGCCGTCGCGTTCGAGCTGGTCGAGCGTGGCGTCGTCGGCGTAGTAGCAGCCCTCACCGTGGGCAACGGGAACCCGTAGGGGCTCGCCGGTCGCGGCGTGGGTGAAGGGCGAGTCGAGCCGTTCGGGCTTGATGTAGACGAGCCGGCCGGCGAACCGGAGCGAACGGTTGCGCAGGAGGGCCCCCGGAACCAGCCCGGACTCGGCCAGGACCTGGAAGCCGTTGCAGATGCCCAGGACGTGGCCGCCGGCGGTCGCGAAGTCCTTTATGCCGCCCATCACGGGCGAGAAACGGGCGATGACACCGGCCCGGATGTAGTCGCCGTACGCAAAGCCGCCCGGCAGGATCACGGCCGAGACGCCGCCCAGATCCGGCGACTCGTGCCAGAGGGTGACCGCCTCGACGCCCGCGACACGCAAAGCATTGAGCGAATCGACGTCCGAGTTGGACCCCGGGAAAGTGACGACGCCGATCTTCACCGCGGCGCCGCTCCGGCCGAGACTGCCGACGACGTCGCCTCGAGCAGATCGATGGCGTAGACCTCGATCAGGGGATTGCTCAGCAACTCTTTGGCGAGGCCGTCGACCACGGCACGGGCCTCCGGCTCGCCGTTGGCGACGACGGTCAGCTCCACGCGGCGTCCGACCCGCACCCTCGAAACCGTGCTCACGTTGAGGTGCGGCAGGCTCAGCTCCACGGCTCGACCCTGGGGATCGAGGATGCCCGGCTTGGGGACAACGTTGACGGCATACCGGAACTCGCTCATGGGGCGATTAGATCCTCCTGCAGGTAGCGCTCGAAGCTGGCTCCCGTGATCCGCTCGAACGCGGCGACGTACCGCTGGCGAGTGCCGGCGACGATGTCGGCCGGAAGCTCCGGCCCGGGATAGGTCTTGCCCCACGGCTGAGTTTCGAGCCAGTCGCGGACGAATTGCTTGTCGAAGCTGGCCTGGGCGCGTCCCGGCTCGTAGTCGGCGGCGTCCCAGAACCGGCTCGAGTCGGACGTCAGGACCTCGTCAATCAGTATCAGCTCGCCTGTGTCCAGCGCCGTACCAAGCTCGAACTTCGTGTCGGCCAGCAGGATGCCGGCCTTCTCGGCGATCTCGGCGCCGCGGGCGTAGAGCCGCAGGGCGACGTCACGAACCTGCTCCGCGACCGGCCCACTCACCAGCTCCACCATGGCATCGAAGCCGATGTTCTGGTCGTGCCCGACCTCCTCCTTTGTCGACGGCGTGAAGATCGGCGCGGGCAGGCGTTCGGACTCGCGCATTCCCGCCGGAAGATCGATCCCGCAGATCTGGCCGGTGCGCTTGTAGTCCTTCCAGCCCGAACCGGCGACATAACCGCGGACGATGACCTCGACCGGGAGCACTTTCGCCCGGCGGCAGAGCATCATCCGGCCCCTGAGTTCGGCGGCCCCTGGGGCGTCCGTGTATCCCGCCGGTAGCGCGGCGGGATCGGTGCCAAGCAGGTGGTTCGGGATGATGTCGGCCGTGTGGTCGAACCAGAAGCGAGACAATCCCGTCAGGACGCGGCCCTTGTTCGGTATCGGCGTCGGCAGGACAACGTCGAACGCCGAGAGCCGGTCGCTGGCGACGAGCAGTAGCCGGTCGCCGATTTCGAACAGGTCGCGGACCTTGCCGGATCGAACGAAACCGCCAGCATGGACTGTCGAATCGGCGGCTCGTGGGTCGCCTGGGTTCGAGGTATCAGCGAGCGACATTGGCGGCCTCCTTTCGGTCCGGTACCAGCATGTCGAGACGGGCGATGGCGGTAGGGACGTTGCGCAGGAAGTGACTTTCGTCGAAGCACGCGGCGAGGGCTTCGTCGGAGAGGTGAGCGGCGACGTCGGGATCGGCGGCGAGCAATTCGCGCAGCTGACGCCGCTCGTCGGCCGCTCGCAGCGAGCTGCGCTGCACCACGGCGTAGGCGTCCTCGCGCGAAAGCCCGGCCTGCTCGACCAGGGCGAGGAGCACGCGGCTGCTGCAGTGGAGACCGAGCCCGCGCTCGATGTTCTCACGCATCCGCTCCGGCCGGACGACCAAACGCTCGACGAGGCCGCGGGTCTTGACCAGCATGTAGTCAAGCAGGATCGTGGCATCGGGAAGGAGCACGCGCTCGGCCGACGAGTGGCTGATGTCGCGCTCGTGCCAGAGCGGCTGGTTCTCCATCGCCGCGGCCGCGTACCCGCGGAGCAGTCGCGCCATGCCGGCGATACGCTCGGAAAGGATCGGGTTGCGCTTGTGGGGCATAGCCGAGCTACCCTTCTGGCCTGCCCGGAACGGCTCCATCAGCTCGCCGATCTCGGTGTGCTGGAGGTTGCGGACCTCGGTGGCGATCCTCTCCAGCGAGCCGCCGGTGATGGCGATGGCGGCGATCAACGCGGCGTGGCGGTCGCGCTGGACGATTTGCGTGGAGATGGGGTCGCGGCGTAGACCCAGATCGGCCAGCACCTCTTCTTCCAGGTCCGGCTCGAGATGGCTGTAAGTGCCGACGGGCCCAGAGATCTTGCCGGTCGCGGCCTCGTCTACTGCGGCCACAAGTCGGGTCCGGTCGCGGTCGATTTCGAAGGCCCAGCCGGCGACCTTCATGCCCATCGTAGTCGGCTCGGCGTGGACCGAATGCGTGCGGCCCATCATCACCGTGTTGGCTTCGGCCCTGGCTCGCCCGACGAGCGTTCCGACGAGTGCGTCGCAATCAGCGATCAGCCGGCGACCCGCGGCCTGGAGCTGCAGCCCAAGCGCGGTATCGACGACGTCGCTGCTGGTCAGGCCTAGGTGCAGGTAGCGGCCTTCCTCCCCCACCGTTTCCGCGACCTGACTGACGAAGGCGATGACGTCGTGATCCGTGGTCTTCTCGATCTCGGCGATACGATCAACGTCGACGCGGGCGCGGGCTTCGATGACGCGGACGGCTTCCACGGGCACCATGCCGCGGGAGACCTCGGCTCGGGCAACCGCGATTTCGACGCGGAGCATGCCTTCGAAGTGGGCCTGATCCGTCCAGATGGCGCCCATCTCCGGAAGGGTGTAGCGAGGAATCACGAGGCCGCTCCCTTCGTCCACGCCGACTCGGAGATCGGCTCAGGGGACGCCCCGGCACTGCCTGCGCCCGGCGGCAGCTTCGCGGCGATGTCGCGGCGCCGCTGCATGCCGGACCAGGAGATCCTGTCGGCGGCGGCCTCCGCCGCGTCGCGGGCGGCCCGGACAGTGGTCCCCAGACCGACCACCGCCAGAACGCGGCCGCCGTTGGTGCGGTACGTGAAGTCTTGGCCCCGGGTCGTGCCGGCGTGGAAGATCGTGGCCCCGGCCCGGGCCGCATCCTCGAGCCCCGAGATCGCATCTCCCTTGCGCGGCGTGTCCGGGTAGTTGGCCGCGGCCAGGACCACCGCCACCGCCGCGTCGCCGGTCGTCGGCAGCATCCGACCATGAACACCCAGCTCGCCCGCTGCTGCCGCCAGGTCGCCCTGGGCGGCGCCGTAGAGTAGTGGCCCGAGCGGAACCGCGAGGCGCGGAAGGAGAACCTGCGCCTCCGGGTCGCCGAACCGGGCGTTGCATTCGATGAGGACGGGCCCTTCCGGCGTGAGCATCAGGCCGGCGTAGAGGGCGCCGCGGAACGGCGCGCCGCGCCGGGCCAGCTCGGCCAGGATGGGTAGGTGGATCACGTCCACGAGCGTGGCGCAAAGACTCTCGGGCAAATCCGGGACCGGGCTGTAGGCGCCCATTCCGCCGGTGTTCGGACCGCGATCCTCGTCCAGCAACCGCTTGTGGTCGCGGGCGGGCGGCAATGCCAGCGCGCCGTGGTCGTCGCACAGGGCAATGAGACTCGCCTCTGCGCCGATCAGCCGCTCTTCAATGACTACCACGGGCTGAGCGGGCTCCCCTTCGGGAAGGCTCGAGAAGAGTGACAGCAAAGCGCCATGGGCGGCCATCAGGTCATCGCAGACGGTCACGCCCTTGCCGGCCATAAGGCCGTCGGCCTTGATGACCACGCCGCGCGACCCCGGCGCCTCGGCCAGTTCACGCGCGAAATCGAGTGCCGGCTCCAGGACTACGAAATCGCGGCCACGGGCCATTCGCACCCCGGCCGCCGCCGCGACCTCGCGGCAGAACGCCTTACTCCACTCGATGCGGGCGGCGGCGCGAGTGGGTCCGAACGTGGGCACTCCCGCGTCAGTCAGGTAGTCGACGACGCCGGCAGCAAGCGGCGCCTCCGGGCCGACCACGACCAGGTCCACGTTCTCGCGGGTGGCGAGGTCAAGTACCGCCGCCGGATCCAGCGCCGACACGCCCGGGAAGCAGCGGGCCTTGGGCTCCTCCCCAATGGCATCGCTGCCGGGCGCCACGAGGACCTGCTGGACGGCGGTCTCGCGGCTCAGGCTCCAGACGATGGCATGCTCGCGGCCGCCTCCGCCCAGCACCAGGACGCAGGCCGGACCGGTTGCCGCGTCGGCATCGTGCGGAGCGACGCCGGTCGTCATCGCGCGGCCGGCCCCAGCGACTGCGGTGCAGCCACTCCCACCGTCGGCGGCCTAGGCCGAACCGGGCGGGGCATTCGCTCGATCGTCTGGTATCGCTCCGGCCCTACCGACACGAAGCAGATCGGGGCTCCGGAAAGCCGCTCCACCGCATCGACGTAGCGGCGGGCGTTCTGGGGCAGGTCCGCCATCGAGCGGCAGTCGTGGATCGGTTCCATCCAGCCGGGGAACCGTTCGTAGATCGGCTTTGCGCGGGCCAGCACATCGGCGTCCGAGGGCCACCATTCGACCCGCTCGCCATCGACTTCGTATGCCATGCAGATCAGGATCTCGTCCAGACCCGAGAGGATGTCGATCTTGTTGAGCATTATCGAGCTGACGCTGTTGACAGCGACGGCATACCGAAGCGGCACCGCATCGAACCAGCCCACCCGGCGGCGGCGACCCGTGGTGGTCCCGTACTCGCGGCCGCGATCGATGATCCCTTCCCCGATCTCGCCCTCGAGCTCGGTTGGGAACGGCCCCGCGCCGACGCGAGTGGCGTAGGCCTTCATCACTCCGATCACTTCGTCTACCTGGAGCGGCCCGATGCCGCCGCCGGTGCACGCGCCGCCCGCGATAGGGTTCGATGAGGTCACGAACGGATAGCTGCCGTGGTCCAGGTCCAGCAGCGCGCCCTGGGCGCCTTCGAACAGGAGGTGGTCGCCGCGGGCGAGCATCTGCTGAACGAGCTGCGTCGTGTCGGCCATGTGCGGCCTGAGGCGCCGGCCCCATTCGGTCGCCAGCGTCACCAGTTCGTCGAGGTCGAAGCCATCGACGCGGTGCTGGCGCTGCAGGGTCGCATTCTTCTCGGGCAGGATCCGGGCGAGCTTGCCCCGGAGCGCGGGCCCGTCGAGCAGGTCCTCCATCCGGATGCCGATGCGCCAGGCCCGGTCCGCGTAAGCCGGCCCGATGCCGCGGCGGGTCGTGCCGACGGCGGCCTTGGCCAGGCGGGCTTCCATCGCGCCGTCGAGGGCGATGTGGTACGGCATGATCACGTGGGCGTGCTTGCTGACGCGTACCCGGTCCACCTCGATGCCGCGACTGGCGAGCATCTCCAACTCGGCGATCAGCGTGGCCGGGTTTACTACGACGCCGTTGCCGATGATCGGGGCGATATGCGGATAGAGAACGCCGGACGGGACGAGGTGGAGCTTGAATACCTCCTCGCCGAGCATGATCGTGTGGCCCGCGTTGTCTCCGCCCTGGTAGCGGACAACGGCGGTCACGTGCTCCGCCAGGGAGTCGGTGGTCTTGCCTTTGCCCTCATCACCCCACTGCAGGCCGACGATCACGGTGGCGGGCATCTAGTCCTCCCCCTCGGGCTTGTCCCGGCCGTCGTCTCTGCTCAGGCCCGGGGAAACGAAAAGGCCCTCGGCCGGCAGGCCGGGGACCTGGGTAGACTGCCCCTCCGTTGGAGCCGCGGCTCCTCTTGGAGCGAAGGTGGTGGTCCGTCTCACGGGGCGAACAGCACGCCTTCCTTGGGCAACGTGGCCTCCTTGGCGATGTTGTCTCTGGAACCCTTGGCGCGAGGCCGCAGGCAGCCGGAAGTATAGCAGGGCCAACGGCCCTCCCGGAGCGCTCGCGGAGGCGCCGGGTGCGTCAGTACGAACCGCCCTCCGCGGCCGGGGAGGTCGCGCCGGCCAGGGCCGCCTGGACCGCCTCGGGGCCGCGAGTACGCCACTCCGCCGCGATGGAGGCGGTGGCCGTCGCCCCGCACCGGCAGGCGCCGGCAGCGAGGACCGCCAGCAGAGCATCCAGGGTTCGGACGCCGTGCGCGGCCTTGACGCCCATGTTATCGCCGACGACACGCCTCATCAGGGCGATCTCGGCGGGCTCGGCGCCGCGCGGCGAGAAGCCCGTACCGTTCTTGACGAACGCCGCCCGGGCCTCCATGGCCACACGGCAGCCGGCCTCTACCTGCTCGGGCGTCAGGTATGCCGTCTCAAGGATCACTTTCACCGGCGTCGGCGAAACGGCGTAGATGAGACCGGCCAGTTCGTCCCGAACATAGCCCAGGTCGCCGGACCGGAACGCGCCGATGTTCATCACGACGTCCAGCTCTACCGCGCCCTGGTCGACGGCGAGGATGGCCTCGCGCTCCTTGATCGCTGACACGTTTCCGCCGTGTGGGAAACCGATGACGGTCGTGGGCCCGACGGCCGACTTCCGGAGCCGGTTGACCACGAACACCAGGTCGGCGGGCCGGCAGCACACGGTCGCCGTCTCGTATTCCATGGCCAGGTCGCAGCCGGCCTCGACGTCGGCGCGGGTGAGATCGGGTCGCAGGAGAGAGTGATCGATGACGCCCATGAGGGTCTTTTCGTCGAGCGTCGTGAGATCCAGCGGGCCGCGATTGGCGAGCCGAACCTTTGTTGCCTGTTTCATGCTGCTCCTATGACCCCTGGGCCACGATGGCCAGCGCGTGGCTGCCGCCTGCGTCGATTGCAGTTACGTTGACGAGCCCCGACGGTGGGGTCGCCTGTCCCGAACCGTTGCCACCCCAGCCTACAACGGTTCCGTCGGCCTTGAGGGCCAGGCTGAAGTTGCCCCCGGCAGCGACCGCCAAGGCCTTGAGGCCGGCCGGCACTTTCGTCTCGCCGTCCGAATTGCTGCCCCAGGACAAGACGGTCCCGTCCGACTTAAGGACCAGGTTGTGGACGAAGCCGGCGGAGACGGCCTTGACGCCGGCGAGGCCGGCGGGCACCTTGGCCACGCCGGAGGCGACGTCGGTGGGGAATTTGTCGCCCCAGGCCACGACGGTCCCGTCGGTCAGGAGCGCCAGGCTGAAGTCGTAGCCGGCGGACACCTCGGCCACGCTCTTCAGGCCGCTCGGGACGTCCGTGGCTCCATTGGAATCATCGCCCCAGGCGACCACGGTCCCGTCGGATTTCAGGGCGATCGCATGCGAACCCGCGGCGGCGATGCCCACGGCGCTCTTCAGGCTCGCCGGCGGCCTGGACTGGCCGGCCGTGTTGTCGCCCCAGCCGACGACGGTCCCATCGGATTTCAGGGCGATGCCGAAGTTGCTCCCGGCGGCTATCGCCTTGATGCCGGTGGCCGCGGCCGGGGTCTTCGTTTCGGCCGGGTCATCGGAACCGCCCCAGGCCACGATCGTCCCGTCCGACTTGAGGGCCATGCTGAAGTCGTCGCCCGCAGAGACGGCCACGACGCCGGTGAGTCCGGCCGGGACTTCGGTCTGACCCGCACTGTCGTCTCCCCAGGCCACGACGGTCCCCGCGCCGGCCGGTCGAACGAGGCCCAAGGAAGGCGCGGTCGTCGGCGTCGCGACGGCGGCGGTCGGCGCCCTCGTCGGCGCCGCCGTTGGGGTCACGGTCGGGGCCAGCGTGGCGGCCGGCGGAACCGGCGTCGCGGCGGCGCCGCCGCATGCGGCGACCGAAATCAGCACGGTGCCAAGAAGAAGGAACCGACCGAGCCCGTAGCGGGCGCGACTTGACGCGGCTATCGTGATCTCCTTCGGCAGCGGCATTCCCCAAACGGCTTCGCCACTTCCAGCATACCGCCGGTTCACGCGGCTGCCTTTCCCGTTCCGCGCCGCGACGAGCGGCCAGGGCCGCTGCTTCCGCGCGGCGTCGGGCGCGTTCCGGCGCGTCGGCCGCGTTCCGGCTAGGCCGGCTGCGGTCCTTCCTCGACTGCGTCGACGATTCCGACGATGACCGTGCGGATCGGTGCTCCCGGAGCATTCAAAACCTGGCGGGCTGAGTTCCCCTCGTCGAGGATCAAGACCGTCTCCCCTGCCCCGGCACCGACCGTGTCCACCGCGATGAGATAGCCGCCCGCCGGCTTCCCGGAAGGATCGAGGAGGTCGCAGAGCAGGAGCGTCCGGTTGTCGAAGTCCGGCGTGTTGATCGTGGAAACGACCGTGCCCACCACGCGGCCGAGCTTCATGGCTCCGACCCCGAGAGTGTCGAGATCGCATCCACGATGCCTACGATCGCGTGATCCACTGGCACGAACGGGTCAGGCATCGCCTGCGCCGCCTCGCGGGCAGCCACGAAGTAGACGAGCTCGCCGGGACCGGCCATGTGGACCGCGTCCGCGGCAACGAGCTGGCCGCCCACCGGCTTGAGCTGCCGATCCAGCGGCTGGATCACGAGCAGCTTGACGCCGTCCAGTCCGGGCGACTTGATGGTGGCAACGACCGTGCCGATCACTCGCGCGAGTTGCATGGCGGCCTACCGGGCCTTTCGCGGGGCTGTCGCGCGGCGTGCCGTCCCGGCAGAATTGGCCCGTCCAGCGCCGCCGCGGACCCTTTCTCGGAACTGCGCATCGGCCGCGAGGTTTGCGGCCATCTCCGCGTGGAGTTGCGGTATGACGCGGGACACCAGGCCGGAAGCGCCGAGGATTCTACCCGTGCCGATCTCGACCGCGGCTTCGACTTCGCTGACCGGTCCATCGAAGAGCAGGTAGCCCTTGCCGCCCAGATCGTCGGCGAGACGCAGCTCCACGAGTCTGACCCGCGCGCCCTTGAGCCCGGCGTCGGCGGCTTCGATGATGGCGGCCACGGTCGCGGTCTCGATGACACCGAGCGCCTCGCCGGCCGCCTCCCGGCACGTGCCGCCGATCGCGGCGATCAACTCCGGGTGGGCATTCGGCAGGAAGACGATGTCCAGGATCGACGAGGCCCCGACCTCACGGGCCGCCTTCAGCGCCTCTTCGACGTCGCCGACCGTGCCGCCGACGAGAACGAGGTACTTGCCTGGGTGCACCGTTCCGGCACGAAAAACATCGATCGGCGCCCGCTTGGCCATCGCGTCACCGGCGGCGATTCCGGCCGAGATCGAGTCGAGCTCGATGAGCGCGAGAGCCGGCTCGATGACGAGACTGGCTGTCATCTTCAGACGATCCGCAGCGCGCCGACGACGGTGATCCGTCGTTCGCGCGAGAAGGTACGCGGCCGGGTCAGGCCGTCGCCGGATGGGCTGGCGATCGAGAACGAGGTGAAGCCCTCACCGCCTTCGCCGAGGCCCGCGAAGTTGGGCCCGTTCGTAACGAAGATGCTGCAGTTCATCGCGCGGGCCATCCTTGTGATGGTGTCGACGTTGGCGGAGTGGATGGAAGCCGTGTGGCGGAAGCCGTGCTCCACCCGGGTGGCCAGTTCTATCGCCTGGTCGACCGTGCCGACGCGGACGATCGGGAGAAGCGGCATCATCTGCTCGGTCCAGACGAGGCTGTGGTCGCGCGGCACGTCCGCGATGAGCAACCGCGGCGCCGTATCTGTCTGGACGCCGATCTCGGCCAGCATCCTGGCCGCATCCTGCCCGATCCAGACCGGGTTCATGACGCCTGGCTTACCCGACTGGCCCAGCTCCTTGAAAACGACCCGTTCCAGACGCCGCAGCTCGTGCTCCTTGAGGAGATAGGCGCCGTTCCGGGTCATAGCCCGGATCAGCCTGTCGGCCACCGTGTCCACGACAAGGACGACCTTTTCGTCGATGCAGACGATGTTGTTGTCGAAAGAGGCGCCGCGGACGATGTCGCGTCCGGCCCGCTCGATATCGGCGGTTCCGTCGACGACGGCGGGCGGATTGCCGGGCCCGGCCGTGATCGCGCGTTTGCCCGATTTGAGCGCCTCGCGCACGACCGCAGGACCGCCGGTGACGAGCAGGACACGGACGCCGGGATGCGTCATCAGGGCACGGGCCGTGTCTATCGTTGGGTTGGCAGCGGCCGAGACGAGGTTCGGCGGCCCTCCGGCCCCGACGATCGCGCGATTGATCAGCCGAATCGTTTCCGCGGAACAGCGCCGCGCTCCCGGGTGGGCATTGAATACGACCGCGTTGCCGGCCGAGACGATGCTGATCGTGTTGTTGATGATCGTCGAGGTTGGGTTTGTGACGGGGGTGATCGCCGCGACGACTCCGAACGGCGCGAACTCGGTGACCATCATCCCGGCGTCGCCGGTGACGGCCTGGACCTCGAGATCCTCCGGCCCCGGCGCCTTGGACGAGACCAGGCGGTTCTTCACGAACTTGTCCTCGACACGGCCCAGATGAGTCTCCTGGTGGGCCATGCGGGCCAGCTGCTCTGAATGGTCCAGCATCGAGCGGCGGACGGCGTCGATGATGACCTTACGACCGGCCAGGCCCTGGACCTGGAACTGCTGGAACGCCGTCGTGGCCGCGGCGACCGCGTCGTCGATGGTGGCGTGGATGCCGTCGCCGAGTTCGGCGGTCGCGGCCGCGGCGGTCGCCAGCTCTGTTTCGGCCCTCAGGCCCTGGCCGGGGCGAGCCTCACCGGCCGCGGACACGCGGCGGCGGACCCGTTCGATGATCTCGGTGATCTCGCGTTGGTCGAGCTCGCTCATGCTGTTCGCCCGCTACTTGCGGTACACCTCGGTACCGCCGATCTCCCATGTGTCCACGATGGCCATGATCACGGCGTCGCACGGCCGATCGCGCGTCGTTTCCGTCTGGCGCGCGGAACTGCCCGTGGCGTAGAGCACGACCTCGCCGACGCCCGCGCCGACGGTATCGGCGGCCACGACGTAGCCACCGGCCTCCCGGTTTTCGGCATCGAGCTGCCGCACGACGAGGAGCTTCCAGCCCTCCATCAGGGGCTCTTTGTGACTCGCGACCACGGTTCCGGTAACCCGTCCAAGGAGCATCTCGTCACCGCCTGATCAGGCGTGCGCGCCGACACGGGCCGGCGCGCCGCCCCTCGCGTTACTTCTGGCCGGACTCCGCCTTCGCCTCCTCCAGCCGACCGAGCGGCAGGACGAGGTCGACGTTGACGTGCGGCCGGGCGATCACATGGCTGGCAACGACTTCGCCGACTTTGGCGGCGTTTCGGACGCCGGCATCGACCGCGGCCTTGACGGCGGCGACGTCGCCCCGAACGATCGCGGTCACATATCCGCCGCCGGTCTTCTCGTATCCGACCAGCTCGACCTTGGCCGCCTTGACCATTGCATCGGCGGCCTCGACCACTGCCGCGAAACCGCGGGCTTCGATCATCCCAAGCGCTTCTGCCATCGACCCTGTCTCCTTCTGGTTCGGCCGTTCGACCGTTCGGTCGCCGCCCTTTCTCTTTACGCCTTGGCTTCGCGTCCTTCGAGTCCATCGATCGCCGCCAGCGCGGCCCGCCAGCCGACGTCGATGTCGCGTTCCTCGCCGCCCAGGTAGATGCGGCCCATGGAGCCGAAGGACCGAACTTCGAGGATGTTGATGTGAGCTGCCTTCTCCGCTTCGTTGGCGGCGAGGGCTGCGTACGCGGCCGGTTCCAGTTCCAGCACGTAGAGCGTCTGGCCGGGGATGAGCATCTGGCCGTGGCGCGTACGGTTGATCAGCTGAGCCTGGTGGTCGTCGATCCGGCGGATGATCTGCGAGGACAGGACGTGCGGCTTGATGCGGTCCGTCTCGGTCAGGCCGATATCGGCCAGGATGGCGGCGCCGGCCGCTCGAACCTCGGCCTGCGACGACGAGTGGATCTCGAGCATGCCGTAATAGCGCTCGATGATCTGCATGCCCGGCTTGACCGTCGTCGATTTGAGCGCGATGTCCGTCAGCCGGTTGATCTCGATACCGGGCGAGATCTCGATTTGCAGCGACGCGTCGCCGGCGAGGGGCAGGAAGCCCTGCGCAACCGTCCCCAGGAAGGCGGCGTACTGGGCCTGGAGGCTGTCGAGGAAGACGTAAGCCCGAAGGTCAATATTGGCCATGTGCGCCCTTCTCTCCCGTGACGATCTTGACGCCGGCGGAGGCCCCGATCCGAGTGGCGCCGGCCGCGATCATGTCCTGGACGTCTTCGGCGGTGCGGATGCCGCCGGAGGCCTTGACGCCCATCTTTGGGCCGACCGTCTCGCGCATCAGCGCGACATCGAAGACTGTCGCTCCGCCCTTGGCATAGCCGGTGGACGTCTTGACGAAGTCCGCCTTGGCCTGCTGAGCCAGCCGGCAGGCGATCACCTTCTCTTCGTCCGTGAGAAGGCCGGTTTCGATGATCACCTTGCAGAGGGCCCCTGCTTCGTGGCAAGCGTCGGCGACCCTCGCGATGTCCTCTCGTACCTGGGCCGCCATTCCGCTCTTGAGCGCCCCGATGTTTATGACCATGTCGATCTCCCGGGCGCCGTCCCGGATGGCCCGGCGAGCCTCGAAGACCTTGATCTCGGTGGGCGTTGCACCGAACGGGAAGCCCACGACCGAAGCTACGCCAACGTCCGAGTCGCGCAGGTCATCCGCCGCGCGGCGAACCCACGTCGGGTTCACGCAGACGGCGGCGAACCGGAACTCGGCTGCCTCTGCGCAGAGCTTGTCTATGTCTCCGACGACGGCATCCGGCCGCAGGAGGGTGTGGTCGATGTAGCGGGCCAGATCCGTGGGAACGTCAGCGGCCTGGCCGTGGTATTCGACGCGCGAGGCGCCGCCCGCGACGACGTCACGGACTCGCATCGCGCACTGGGCCGCACACGCGCCGGCGCAGTTGGCGCAGGGCCCGCCCGGCCCCGTGGCTCCGACCGCGCCCGGCCCACCCAGCGCCAACATCACCTGGCTCGTGATCCGCTCGACGAGCTCGTCGCGGTTGTACTTCGCCTCCGTCATCCTCGAACCTCACCGGCCGCAGCCATGTAACGGCGTTCTATCGCCGTGATCTTGTCCACCCGCGCGGCGTGACGCCCGGGGGCCCAGTCCGTGCCGAGCCAGGCCCGCACGATCTCGATCGCAAGTCCCTCACCGATGAAGCGGGCGCCCAGCGTGAGGACATTGGCGTGATTGTGCTCGCGGCTGTTCCGCGCGCTCGACAGGTCGTGGCATAGGGCGGCGCGGATGCCCGGCACCTTGTTCGCGACCATGCACGAGCCGATCCCGGCCCCGTCGAGGATGATCCCCCACTCGCACGCACCGTCCGCCACAAGGCGGGCTACGGCGTGGGCGATGTCCGGGTAGTCGACCGGCTCGCTGCCGTGGGTGCCGCAGTCCTGGACCGCGAAGCCGGCGTCGGTCAGCATCTTTGCGATCACGTCCTTGAGCGCGACGCCGCCGTGGTCGGCGCCGATGGCGATGGCCACTCGCTCGGAGCGCGGCCTGGTCACCGCGGCCGCGGGAGCGGCCAGAGTGGCGTGCGCCTGGACGGTAGCTCCGGCCGGCGCCGTGGCGTCGCCCGCGAGCGTGGCATCCACGATCCCACGAACGACTTCGCGTAGTTCGTCCTGCGATATCCCGGGACCGCGTTGGTCACGCATGGTCGATCACCCAAGTGGCCGTTTCTTCGTCAGTCACCATGACGTTGATGCAGCCGGCGCGCAGGGCGGCCAGCGCTATCGGCCCACGACCCGGCCCGGCGGCGACCCCGACGTTCAGAGCCTTCGCCGCGAGCTCCTCGAGCGGCAGCCCGATGGTCCGGCGGTCCAGCGACGGCAGGGCGATGCGACCGTCCAGCGACAGGAACCTCCCCAGCACGTCCCCCACCGCACCGGCCTCGGCGAGCGCCGCAAGGTCGGCTTCGCCGATGAAGCCGGACGCGAGATGCACGCTCTCCGTTCCGACGACGCCCATGCTGAAGACCGCGGTCTGGGCCGAACGCGCCGCGGCCAGCGTCTCGCCGACCGACGCATCCCGCTCGAGTGCTTCGCGCAGTTCCGGCGTGCCGACGATCGCAGGGGCAGGCATAAGCTGGATCGAGGCGCCGCTTGTCAGCCCGAACCGCTCGACGACTTCCTGGGCCCGGGTGGGGCGAGCCGAACGCGACATGGCGCCGTTGAGCTGGACGATCTCCAACGCGGCGGTCCAGCCGGGTCGGAGGTGCGCGGCGACCTCGAGCATCGTGCGTCCCCACGACACGCCGATCGCGCCGGTGGGCCGCATCGCCGTCAGTTGCGCGGCGGCTGCCCCCGCGACGCGCTCGCGCGCCAGCACTTCCTGATCTGCCGGGGAAGCGGTCGGCGGCACATCAACGACCACGGCGCTGCGCAGGCGGAAGCGGCTACAGAGCCCGTCCTCGAGTTCGACCAGTCGAATGTCGGGGTGGACTATCTCGATCCGGACGGCAGACTCGCGCAGGGCGCGATCCAGCAGGCGCCCGACCTTGAACCGGCTGACGCCAAGCCGCTCCCCCACCTGGTCCTGGGTCAGGTGGAGCCGGTAATAGAGCTGTGCGGCACGGAGCATCAGCCGGGTCTCCAGACCCAACTCGTCCTGCCCGACCGTCGAGACGCCGGCCCTCATGCTGCTCAAATGTGCAAGCTGCTGCTCATATGATCAAGACTATGGCGCGAGGGTCGGCCCCTGTCAAGCGGCGGCGAAGGTGCCCCCGGCGAACCCAGATCGTGGCCACGGGTCGAGGCCACAAATCAGAGGCGCCGAGCCCGTCAGTCCCTGGGTGATGCCAGCGAGACACGGGCGGGCGGAACGGGCTCGAGGTCGACCAATTCGTCGGCCTCGGTTGGTCCGTCAGGCATCTGCCAGTCGTCCTCGGGTCCGGGCTTGCCAGGCCCCACCTTCAGCGGCTCCATCGGAACCACGAACCCGCCTCCGCCTTCCACCGGTCCGTTGAAGAAGACGCCGAGGTTCTTCTCGGCAGCCGGTCTCTCGTCGTTCATGAGGTGCCTCGATGCCGCTACCGCAGGCGGTGCCAGACGTCGCCCGCTCGTTCGACTCGGGCCGCCGGTCGGACGTTCGACCGAACTATATGCCCGACGCAAGCCCGTCGCACCGACCGAGCCCGCCGATAAGCCTTGGGTGAGCCGTGGTTGATCGCGCCTGAGTACGGTTCGGACACCCGCCGTAGACAGAGAGGCGCCGCCATCGAGCGGCGAGGAAGAGGAGATTGGGACCATGAACAAGGTCCTTCTTACCGGCCGGCTGACCCGCGATCCGGAGCTGCGATCGCTCGCCAGCGGATCGAGCGTCGCCACCTTCGCAGTGGCCACCAACGAGTTCCGTGGCAACGGCAAAGAGCGCGCGGAATACCACAACGTCGTCGTCTGGGACCGCCTGGCTCAGGTCTGCGGCCAGTACCTCGGCAAGGGCCAGCAGGTCGCGGTCGAGGGCCGGCTTCAGACCCGGCAGTGGGACGACGACCGTGGCACCAGACACTGGAAGACCGAGGTCGTTGCCTCCTCGGTCGAGATGCTCTCCGGCCGCCGCAAGCGCGACTACGAGGCGGACTCGATCGGGGCCCAGGCAGCCGACGGGTCGGCTCCAACAGACGGCATTTCTCCCAACGAGGCGGCCGAGGTCGGCGTCATGACGATGGCCGACGCCTCTTCGGACGCGGACAGCACCGCTGCCGAGGACGAAGTTCTCGTCCTGGCCTAGACACCTTCCTTCGGAGCGCGGCCCGTTACTCCCCCAGGCGGGCCGCGTTCCGACCAGATTCCGCCAGTCGTGGCCGGCGAATATGGCCGTCGCCGGCTACCTACTCCTCGCCCAACTCCGCAACGAAGCGGGCGATGACCCGAGACAGGCGCGGGCCGGCGAGTTCTGCCGCGGCCAGGACCTCGGCGTGGCTCAGCTCCGCGCCGGACAGGCCCGCGCCAGGGTTCGTGACCAGAGAGATGCCACATACCCTGATGCCGGCCCAGCGGGCGGCCACAGCCTCGAGCACGGTCGACATGCCGACGGCGTCGGCGCCCAAGCGCCCGAGCATCCGCACCTCGGCTGGGGTCTCGTAGCTTGGACCGAGCAGGCAGGCGTACACGCCCTCCGCCAGGGTCACTCCCTGCGTCCCGGCGGCGGCGTGGAGCCGCGACCGCAGATCCGTGTCCCAGACGCCGGTCATGTCCGGGAAGCGCGGGCCGATCTCGTCCGCGTTGGCCCCTATGAGCGGCGAGCGACCGGTCAGGTTGACGTGATCGGCAATGACCATGAGCGTACCGGCGGCGTAGCCGGGGTTGGCACCGCCGGCCGCGTTGGTCAGGACGACGATCCGGGCGCCCAACCGCCCCATGAGGAGGACGGGCTGAACCACGAAGCCGGCCGAATGCCCCTCGTACAGGTGGAACCGGCCCTGCTGAACGATGACCGGCACCCCGGACAGTCGCCCGAAGAGCAGCTTGCCGGCGTGGCCTGGCGCGGTTGCATCGGGCCATCCGGGCAGATCGCCGAATGAGATGGCGACTTCCAGGTCCAGCGCATCGGCCAGTCCACCAAGACCGGAACCCAAGACCAGCCCGACGACCGGCCGAAGGGCNNGAGATCTCGCGCCCCAACTCGAAAACGACCCCGGCGGACCCAGCACCGGCCGCGCCCACTCCGACCCCCGCCCCGACGGTTTCCACCCCCCCGCCGTCGTTCCTCGCGCTCATTCGGTTCCCTCGGCTGCTTCCAGGTTGTCAGGCCCAAACGAGAGCGGCAGCAGATCGCCGAGCAGCGCGACATATACGGCGTCGCTCAGGCTGGATGCCGCGAATACCAACAACTCCGTCCCGAACTCGCGCAGCAACTGGCGGCAGATACCGCACGGGCTCGACGGTTCGGCCGTGGAAGTGACGACCACGCATGCCCTGAGCGCCGTTTCGCCGGCCACCACCGCCCCGACGACCGCGCTCCGCTCCGCGCAAATCGTGGCCCCGTACGACGCGGACTCGACGTTGCACCCGGGATACGAAGCGCCGCTCCCAGCCAGGACCGCGGCCCCAACCTTGAAGCGGGAATAGGGCGCCCGTGCTCGGCTTTGCGCCGTCAGAGCCAGCCTGAGCAGGCTCTCGAACTCGGGCAAGCGGGCAGCCGCCTCGGTCCGGTCGATCAGCTGGACACCGCCGTCTGTCATTGCGAGGACCTCATCAAAAGCGACTCCCGAGCCAAGGAGTGATAGCGTCTGTGGCAACCACGGAGCAAATCCCGGCGGAGGAGAGCTACGACCGATGGAAACGAACGGCCCGATCTCGGGGAAGCGTCGCGCCGACGCTCCGACCAACGAGACGGGGGCACAGTATCACCTGCACCTGTCCGCCGGGCAGATCCCCGAGACCGTGTTGATGCCGGGCGATCCAGGCCGCGTCATGAGGATGGCTGACACCTGGGAGGGTGGCGAGGAACTGGCCTTCCATCGCGAATATCGTTCTGCCCGGGGCACGTACAAGGGCATGCCGATCGGGGCGATTTCCAGCGGCGTTGGGGCGCCGAGCCTTGAAATAGCGGTTCACGAGTTCGCCGCGATCGGCGGCAAGACGGTGATCCGCGTCGGGACGTGCGGGGCGTTGCGGGCCGAGATCGAGCCCGGCGACCTGATCGTGCCGGTTGCCGCAGTCCGGCGTGACGGCACTACTGATCGCTACCTTTCGCCCGAGCATCCTGCCTTCGCCGACCCGGAGGTCTACATGGCTCTGATCGAGGCCTGCGAGCACCTCGGCTATCGCTATCACGTGGGCATCGCCTGCAGTGTCGGGTCGTTCTACGTGGGCCAGGAGCGCCCGGTGACCAGCGGGTTCTGGCAGTCCTCTGCGGACGGCCTGATCGAAGACCTTCGCAAGGCTGGCGTTGCCTGCCTCGAGATGGAATGCTCCGCGCTCTTCATGCTGGCCCGCCTCTTCGGCATGCGGAGCGGGGCGGTACTGGGTGCCGTGGCCAACCGGGCCACGAACGCCTTCGGCGACAACGGTGCCGAGGAACGCGCCATCGCCGCTGCCAACGAGGCCGTCGCCATCCTCGCCGAATGGGACTGCCTCAAGACCGCCGCCGGCAAGACCAACTTCTACCCGTCGCTGCTGCGCAACGGCTGAGCCCCGCGTACCGCTCTTGGGTTTGGGTCTCGGGCGCCCGCGACAGACCCCGCTGCCCCTGTCTCGCAGGTGTGTGCGTCAGCGCGAGAGGTCCTGTTCGGGCCACCAATCCGCCATAAAGGCCGTCGGCGTTTCCGTACAGAGATGTCGGACCTGTTCAGGGGCGGAATCCCTCAGGACTTCGCCTTATTCGAAGGTTTCAACTTGCCGGAACTGTTGAGGGCGACCGCTTGGAGGATGAGCGCCTTGAAGGCGGACTCGTCAACATCTTCTCCCTCGTGGATGTCGATCGCGCGGCGTGCGTTTCCCTCAAGACTCGAATTGAAGAGACGGGCCGGATCATCCAGAGACGCGCCCTTGGCGAAGGTAAGCTTCACGACATCCTTGTAGGACTCGCCAGTGCAGATGANNGATGCCGACTGGCCTTGGCTCGCGTCCGGGTTCTTCATGTTTTCATCCTAGCGTTCCACAGACAAGACCGACAAGCCCGCGCGGTCCAGGTGTCCTTCCCCGTCGGGTTGTTGACTGGTATCCGGCTGATCGGCAGCTCTCCGGCGAGTGGCCAGTGCGGTCGGACGCCATTCTAGAAGTCGAGGAACGCCGCCAGGAGCGAGATCCTCGGCGGTGTCGCGGAACGGCCTGGCCTTGGCCTATTCACCGAGCAGGGTCCTGGCCATCCGCTCAGGCTTGCCCTTCGCCTGGAGCCGGTGTGGAACCCGGCCGGCCGTCCAGTCAGGACGCCGATTCTCTTTCGTACGGCTGACCGTCGGCGGCCGGAGCGATGCTCCGTCCGATCAGGCCCGCCAGGACCACGATCGTGATGATGTAGGGCAGAGCTTCCCAGAACTCACCCGGCACGCCGTTGATCAGGTTGCCCAGGTCGCCCGTGGGCTGCGAAATCGTCAGCGACTGGCTGAGGCCGGTGACCGAGGCGAAGAGAAGCGCCGCGCCGAAGGCGCCGAGGGGCGTCCATCGCCCGACGATCATCGCCGCAAGTCCGATGAACCCGCGGCCCTGGGTCATGCCGGCGTTGAAGTTGCCCGTCTGCTCCATGCTCAGCCAGACGCCGCCCAGAGCGGCCAGCGCCCCGGAGGCGACGACGTTGCGGTACCGCAGCCAGACGACGTCGATCCCCACGGTTTCAGCGGCGCGAGGATGCTCGCCGGAGGCGCGAGTTCGCAAGCCCCAGCGCGACCGGAAGAGCATCACCTGGAGAATGATCACAATGACGATCGTCACCAGCCCAACCGGTCCCTGGTTCAGAACCGCGTTGATCAGCCAGCCAACGACCGGAATATTCACGACCCCGGCGGGCGGCTGAAAGGCCTGGAACTGGCCGGCGCCCACGAGGGATTGGCCCGAGATCAGGCTGTACATGTAGCCGGTGATGCCGGCCGCCCCGATATTGATGATCGTGCCGCTGATGATCTGGTCTATGCGAAGTGAGATCGACAGCCAGGCGTGCAGGAGTGACACGAGCATGCCCGCCACGATTGCGGCGGCCACGCCGATGAGCAGCGGGGCCGTTATGCCGAAGTACGGCGACGGAGTGCCGGCACCCATGGACGTGGCAGCCTCGGCGGCGACGAACCAGCCGACGAACGCGGCGGTGAGCATGATGCCTTCAAGGCCGATGTTAACCACGCCGGATCGCTCGCACATCACTCCGCACAGTGCGGCGAGGGTGATAGGGACTGCAACTGCCACGGTCGTGCTTGAAACGTATTGGAGGTTGTCGAGCACATAGCCGATCAGCTGAAAGACAATCCCCAGGATGGGGATGGCGTCGAGCGCCCCGGGAATGCCGCTCACTGGGCCGCCTCCGTGGCAACTGCACCGAGACCATATGGTTCCGCCGACGCCTCGGTCGGTCCTTCAGCGTGCCGCCTGAGCCTCAACCGGCGCAGCATGTTGATCACGAGGAAGAGCAGGATGATGGCCTGCAGCGCATCGACGAGCTCACCGGGCACGCCGGGCGATATCTGCATCGACTGCGATCCGGCCCGCATGCCCCCGAGCAGCAGGCCTGCCAGCGCGATGCCGATGGGGTTCGACCGACCGAGGAGCGCAACGGTGATCGCGTCGAATCCGATCGTGGTGTCGTACCCGGGCGCAATCTGGTGAACGACGCCCAGGAGTGTCGTCCCTCCGGCCAGGCCGCAGAGCGCGCCCGCGAGAGACATCGTGAGTACGACGAGCTGACGCGTCTTCATGCCCGCGTACCGGGCCGCGTCCGAGTTGGCTCCCGCCGCCCGGATTTCGAAGCCGAGCGTCGTCCGGTAGAGCAGGAACCAGACCAGCGGGATGGCCGCCACCGCGAGCCAGACGCCCCAATGGGCGTTGGGTCCGAAGATGTCGACCCCGAAGAAACTTGTGGTGCCAAGGGCGGCGCCGCGAGTACCCACGTCCACCGTGACGGCCTGAGGAGAGCGAGGCAGGCGTAGCGGGCCGCTGATCGCCCAGTACGTGACGAACACGAAAACGTAGTTGAGCATGATCGTGGTCACGACCTCATGGGCACCCGAGGTGGCCTTGAGCGCGCCGGGGATGAACCCGGCGAAGCCGCCGAAGATGGCCGCGACGACCAGTGCTATTGCGATCGTGGCGAAACCAGGCAGGCTGTTGCCGAAGAGGGTCACCACGGCCAGCGCGCCGATCGTTCCCATCAGGAACTGGCCACGGCCACCGATATTGAACAATCCGGCCTTGAAACCCAGCCCGACGCCGAGCCCGGCGAGGATCAGCGGCGTTGAGTAGGCGAGCGTGGAGCCCACGCCGCGCGGATATGTCACCGCGCCGGACCATAGGGCTCCGTACGCGGCAACGGGCAAACCCAGGTCGAAAGCGGAGTGGTTCGGCAGGAGTCCGCTGAAGAGGAATATCCCGATTCCGCCCAGGACCACGGCAACGAGTATCGCGACGATCGACTCGGCGAGAGTCCAGAGCAGAGCCCGGATCCAGACTCGAGGCGAGGATCGGGAAGTGGCCGTCTGTCCGGACCCGCTCATGCTTTCGCCTCCTCGGCCGGGTTGGAGTCGCCGCCGGTCGCCATCAGCAGGCCCACCTTGCTCTTGTCGGCCGTTCGGCCGTCCATTTCGGCCACGATCCGGCCGCGATACATGACCGCGATGCGGTCCGAGACCTCCATGACTTCGTCCAACTCTGCCGATACAAGAAGCACGGCCGTGCCCGCGTCGCGCTTGGCGATGATCTGGCGGTGGATGAACTCGATGCTCCCCACGTCAAGTCCACGCGTGGGCTGGTCGAGTATCAGAAGCTTGAGCGGCCGATCGAACTCGCGCGCTACGACGACCTTCTGCTGGTTGCCGCCCGAGAGTGTCGAGGTGGCCACGGTCGGCGACGGGACGCGGATATCGAACCGGCTCACCTGCTTGCGCGCCGAGTCGAGAACAGCGGCATCTTCCCGAAGCATGCCGCGGGCGAACGGGGCCCGGTAGTAGCTGGTCAGGATCAGGTTGTCGTACACGGGAAAACCCAGGATCAGGCCGAAGCGATGCCGATCGCCCGGGACATAGCCCACTCCGGCTTCGTTCATTACTCTGGGGGAAGCACCGGTCACATCCCGGCCATCCAGCGTCACTTTTCCAGCGGTCGGCCGGCGCAGCCCGATCAGCGCCTCGACGAGTTCGTCCTGACCGTTGCCGGCGACGCCGGCGACGCCGAGTATCTCGCCCGCTCGAATCTGGAAGGTGGCGCCCGGCACGACCTCGTGACGCCGATCATCCGCAACTCGCAGCCCATCGACCTGGAGCAGCGCGGCCCCGGTGTGCGACTCGCCACGATCGACGGTCAACTCCACGGCTCGACCGACCATCAGTTCGGCCAGCTCCGCTTCGGTGGTCTGGCCCGGCTTGCGCTCACCGATGACTCGGCCGCGCCGGATCACGGTAATCCGGTCCGCGACGGCGAGGACCTCGTACAGTTTGTGGCTGATGAAGATGATCGAGCGGCCGTCGTCGGCGAGCTTGCGCAGGAGCGCGAAGATCTCGTCCGTCTCCTGCGGGGTTAGCACCGCGGTGGGCTCGTCCAGCACCAGGATCCGGGCATCGCGGTAGAGCGCCTTGAGGATCTCGACTCGCTGCTGCTGCCCGACAGAAAGGGTGCCGACCTTTGCTTCGGGGTCCAGGGCGAAACCAAACTGGGATGCCAGCTTGGCGATGCGCTTGTTCGCCTCGCGCCGGTCCAGGAAGGGTCCCCGGGCCATCGTCTCGGCGCCGAGGACGACGTTCTCTGCGACGGACAAGACAGGCACCAGCATGAAGTGCTGGTGCACCATGCTGATTCCNNAGGATGTTCATGAGGGTCGTCTTGCCGGCGCCGTTCTCGCCCAGGAGGGCGTGGATCTCGCCGCGCCGCAGGTCCAGGCTTATGTTGTCGTTCGCGACGACGCCGGGATAGCGCTTGGTGATGCCGCGCATCTCGAGCGCGGGAACGGAAGCTGCCTCTCCAGTCACGACTGCCTCACTCGCGCCGGGTATCGGATGCAACGAGCGGGCCGGCCCGAAGGCACGGCCCGCTCGAAAGTTACGGAGTGGAGGTTACGGGCCCCAGGTACCGCAGGTGGCGGGGCAGGTCGTCAGCGTTCCGGCCTTCATTGCGGCGAGTGCCGCATCGAGCTTGCCCTGAACGTCTGCCGGGAGAGTGATCGCGGTGTTGTGGAACGGCGAAATGCCGATGCCGTCGTTGGCCGCGTTGAACTTGGAGATGCCGCCCTTTGCGGTGCCGCCGGCGATCGCGGTGATCGTCTGGTTGACGGCGCTCGAGAGATGCTTCTCGGCCGAGGTGACGATGCACTTGTCGGCGGTCGGGTAGGAGAGGTACTCGTCCACGTCCACGCCGATGCCGATGATGTTGGCCGCGCAGGCCGCATCGAGGGCGCCGTTACCGGTGGCGCCGGCCACCTGGAACACGACGTCAACGCCCTGCTGCTTGATGAACTGGGTGCTGAAGGTCTTGCCGAAGACTGGGTCACCATAGGCCTTGGTGATGTCGCCGGTCGAGAAGAACTGGGTCACGACCTTGGTGCTCGCCTTGTAGGAAGCGGCGCCGAGCTGATAGCCCTGCAGATACCGAACGACTGCCGGGTTGTTGTTGATGCCGCCGAGCTGACCGATCTTGCCGCTCTTGCTCACGGCGGCGGCGACGATGCCCGCGAGATAGCCGGCCTGATCTTCCTGGAACTGGATGCCGATCAGGTGCGGCAGCAGCGTCGCGGCATCGCCCTTGCACGCGAATGTGCTGTCCGGGGCGCCAGTCGCGTCGACGCACGGAGCGACGTCAACCGCGATGAACCAGATGTTCGGGTTTGCCTTGGCGGCCTTGATCGTGGCGTCGCCGAGGTTGAAGCCGACCGTGACGATGACGTTGTAGTTCTTGTCGACGAAGCCCTGGATGTCGGTGGTGTAGTCAGTGGCATCCTTCGGGACGACGTACTCGGCGGTGGTGCCGAGGGCCGCGGCAGCAGCCTTGGCGCCTTCATACGAATACTGGTTGAAGTTCTTGTCGTCGACCCGGCCTACGTCCGTAACGACGCCGATCTTGAGCGGGGCGGCGCTCGCGGTCGCGCTCGCGGTGGGGGCCGCGGTGGGGGCCGCGGTCGGGGCCGCGGTGGGGGCGGCGGTGGGGGCCGCGGTCGGCGCGGCGGTGGGCGTGGCGCTTGAGCTCGAACATGCTGCCACCAACGCCGCGGTGGCAAGAAGCCCGAAAGCTGCCCTGAGCTTGCCCGTCATGTAGCCCTCCCTGGGACGTGCGGTAGAGATTCTTTGGGCGAACCTCGCTATGCAGAGTGTATATCGCGGGACGGCGAAGCCTCTGTCAAGGACTGTCCGCTGGTGCCAGAAACGGGCCGAGCCCGGGCACCTCGCGGCGCTCCGGGCTCTGGCGATCTGCGCTTGGACCGGACGCCTCCTCGACGCCGGCATTTGCTACCTGACGGGTTCCCCCAGCCAGAGACTGTGTGTATCCATCCCGACGACCACGAGCCCGGCAGGCCCCAGCGTGGTGTTCCACGCATTGACCGACTCCTCGACGGTCGGCATGTCGCCGGTCTGCGTGAGGACCCTGACGGATAGGTCATCGTCGACTGTGGCGACCATCAGCGGTGTCACGGGCGACACGGGATCGGTAGGAGCGGTCGATATGGCGAGCCCCTGGCGTCCGTCCGTGATAATCGTCGCAACGAGCATCGGGGCGGGCGACGGGACCACCTTCCAGGTCCTGCCGTCACTCGTGACCCAGACTTTGGTGGTCACTGCCTGCGTGGCCTCATCCCATTGATTGGCTACGGCCATGTACGTGCGAGAGTTGATCCGCGTCACGGAGATCGTCGAATTCGTCGCCGCTGCTGCGCCGGTCAAGGTTGCGCGAGTCCAGGCGCTGCCGTCGGCAGACCACCACAGGGACGGCGTCTCGTACTGGGGTCCGCCGCAACCTTCCCCGGTTTCGACGGCGCCGGAGACGGCAAAGCCGGCCGCGAGACTCGTCGCTCCCTGCACGACGACATTGCCGAACACCGACTTCGGCAGCAACTTCGAGTGCCAGGTTCGGCCGTCTGATGAAGTCCACAGGGACTGGGTCAGGCCGTCCTTGAGATGTCCGAATGCGATGAAGCCGGATGGGCCGCCATCGACGGTGTAGACCGAGGCCGAGGCGAAATCGGCCGGCGGCGTGACCCGGCTCCAGGTGAGGCCGTCCAAAGAAGACCACATCGCGCTCACGGTCGAGGGGCCGCCACACGCCACACCCACGATTCGGCCGATAGCCACGAGCGCCGACGGAGTCTCTGAGACCGACGTGACTTCCACGGCGTAGGTAAGGCCCGCAACGCTCATCGGCTTGGGGGTTGTCCAGTGAACCGCGTCGGTCGACGAACTGGAAACGAGGTTGCTGGTGGAAGCATCCATCGACGCCATGTCGTACGAGCTGCCGAAAGCAACGTAGCCACGACTCCAGCCGAACACGTTTACGTCCGTGGACAAATCGGCGGCTGGCGTTGCCGGCACGAGCCCGGCGATAGGACCGACCGATGTCCACTTGATGCCCGTCCATTGGGCCGAAGCGGCGGTGCCCTTCGCGGTTGGTTCGGGAGTGACAGTCGGAGTCGGCGACGCCGTCGCGGTCGGGACGGCCGTCGCGTTCGGGGCGGCCGTCGCTGTCGGGGCTTCAGTTGGCGAGTCCGAGGGCACCGCCGACGGCGATTCTGTGGGGGCGGCGGTAGCGCCAGCCGTGGGCGACGAAGCGGCGTTGACGCAGGCGGTCAGGAGAAGTGGGACCACCAGCGACATTGCCAGGACCCTGAGCAATCCGGAGCACGTCCGGCCACTTTGACCAACGACCGCGTCCATCGAATTCCACCCTCGTTTGCTGCCTGCCGTCGGAGTCGACATCGTGTCGACTCTGTGCCGTTGAGACGCCGAGAGCGCGCCTTTCGTTACCGGAGGCAAATGGAACTTGTGGCGTGCCCTGCGCCCGCCAGAGAGCCGCCGCTCAGTCGGGCCGGTAGAGCTCGTGGCGGTCCAGGCCGGTGGCGGCAGCGACGCTACGGGCGGCGTCGGAACGCCTGGCTCCGCCGGCAACCAGCCGCGCCACTTCGGCCCGTCCATCGGCCATCGATGCCGGCGCCTCTTCGCCGTCGCCTGTCGCCGACGCGCCCCCAGTCGCCGCCTCGAGGACCAGCACGAACTCGCCTCGGAGAGTGATCGCTCCGGCCGCGGCGCGCGAGACCAGCTCGGCCAACTGCCCCCGGACTACTTCCTCGTGGAGTTTCGTGAGCTCGCGGCAGATCGCGGCCCGCCGCGCGCCGCCGGCCGCGGCCGCGAGATCGCCGAGCGTCGCCGGAACGCGGGACGGGGCCTCGTAGATGACGCACGCCCGATCGTCGGCCGCGATCCGGGCCAGGCGCAGGCGACGCTCCTTCCCGCTCCGTGGCAGGAACCCCTCGAAGGTCCAGTGCGCGGCGGCCAGCCCGCTCGCCACGAGCGCGGCGAGTACGGCAGAGGCGCCGGGGATCGGCACGACCGACCCACCCTCGGCCGCCCACGCGGACGCGAGCTCGGCCCCGGGGTCGCTGACCAGCGGCGTGCCGGCATCGGTGACCAGTGCCAGGTCCAGACCGGATCGCAGTTGTTCGAGCAACTCCACCCCGCGGCTCGGGCCGCTCTGAGAGTGGTAGCTCACCATCCGCGTTCCGATCTCGTACCGATCCAGCAAGCGTCGCGTCAGCCGTGTGTCCTCGGCGGCGATGAGCGGCACGGTCTTGAGAACATCTACGGCCCGGAACGTGAAGTCGCCGAGATTGCCGATGGGAGTCGCGACGATGAAGAGCCGGCCCGGCTTGCCGCTCCCCGCTCCACCGCTCTCGGCCGCGCTGCCGGCGGCCGGGCCACCGTCGCCGCCCCGCGGTCCCGTCCGCTCCCGGCGGCCGCCCGTAGCCGAGCGGCTCATCGGCGTGCCGATCCCGGCCGCCGTCGCGGGTACAGGTAGTCCACTCCGGTCGTGCGCGGCCCCAGCTTGGCGACAGGCGGAACCTGGCGTTTGAATTCCGAGACGGCGACCAGCCGCTTGACCCGGGCGATCGCCGCCTCGTTGAAGCCCATGACGATCAGCTCTTCGTCGCTGCGGCGCTTGTCGATCATCCAGAACAGGAGCCGATCCAGCTCCGGGTAGGTGAACCCGGCCTCGACTTCGTCCGTCTGGCCGGGCCACAGGTCCGCAGAGGGCGCTTTGCGGATGATCGCCTCGGGCACGCCGATCGCGGCCGCGACCTGCCGGACCTGGCTCTTGTACAGGTCCCCGATCGGGTTGAAGGCGCAGGCCGAGTCACCGAAGAGCGTCGTATATCCGATCAAAGCCTCGGTCTTGTTGCCGGTGCCGACGACCAGGCCGCTCCACGGCACCGACCGGTCATACAGGACGCACATCCGGGCCCGGGCCATGAAGTTGCCGCGCCGCAGCTGGCTCGCGCCACGGGCAGACTTTCCGCCGTCGCCCGGCACGTCGCCGTCGCCGAAGTAGCCGTCGACGATTCGGGTGATCTCGACGGTCTCGCTCTGGCAGCCGAGCTTCTCGACGACGAGACGGGCATCCCGGACCGACTCGGCCGAGGATGTCTTGTAAGGCATCATGACGCAGAGGAGTTCCTCGGGACCGATCGCCTCGGCCACGAGGAAGGCGACGAGAGCCGAGTCGATCCCGCCGGAGAGCCCGATCAGGGCGCGGCCGAATCCGGCCTGGTGGAGCTGGTTCCGGATGAACCCAACCATGACCCGCCGAGCGACGTCCGTGTCGATGGCCAGCTCTTCCGGCAGTTCGAACAGCGCACCCTGGGCGGCGGCAGGACCGCCGGATCCCGGCCCGGCATCGGAAGCCATCAGCCCAGCTCGCGCTGGCGCGCTCGTCTCATGATTCCTTCCGTTCGTTCGCTCGGGGCAGACGGCTCGCTGGCCACGTCTATCGCCATGTCCGTCCGTTCGGCCAGGATGCGCCGGAGTTCGCGCAGGTGCAGTTCCGGCCGCTCGTCCCGAAGGAGTGGCAGGCCGATCCGTTCGCGCCGCACGTCACCCAGTTCTATGTCGACGAAATGCAGGCCCGCGTCGAAGAGCGGCGCCGTGAAGATGGCCTCGCCGCTCGGTGCGATCACTTCAGATCCGCCCCAGAAGCTGACCGTCTCGTCCATGCCAACGCGATTGCAGAAGACCAGGAAGCTCGTCGTCAGCTGGGCGTAGGTTCGCATCAGGTTGCGCCAGGAAGCCGCGGTCCCCAGGCCCACCTCGTGGATCGCCGCCAGGTCGCGGCCGGGCGAGGAGGAAACGTTGATCAGGATCTGGGCGCCGTCCAGGGCCAGCGTCTCCGGCACTGCCAGGTGCCAGAAGTCCTCGCATACGGCGATGCCGAGCCGTACGCCCAGGCGTGATTCCACCGCCCGGAGCCGATCGCCCGCGGCGAAGAACCGCCGTTCGTCGAAGAGGCCGTAGGTGGGCAGGAAAAGCTTGCGATGGACGAACCGGACCTCGCCCTCCTCCAGCAGCGCGGCGCTGATGAAGAGCCGGTGGTCGTCGGCTTCCTCCACGAAAGACACCACGGCCGACATCCCGCCAGCAGCGGCGGCGAGGCCGGCCAGGCGGGGATCGTCGGCCCTCATCGCGACCTCTGCCGCGAGGTCCTGGAGCTGGTAGCCGGTGAGGCCCAGCTCCGGGAAGACGACCAGCCCTGCTCCACCGGCACGTGCCGCCTCGAGCGTCTCGTGGTGACGGGCGATGTTGTCGTCGAGCGCGCCCAGAACCGGCGCCATCTGGGCCAGGGCGATGCGGAGCGGCTTCATGGCGCAAGTCTAGCCGCGGACCGGTTCGGGCGACGTCGCTGCGGGGAGCGGTGCGAGGCGGGCTGGGACTGCATGTGCAGGGCTAGAACGGTCCGCGGCGCGGCCGGCGCCCTGCTCGCTGCCGGGACGGACTACTTGTCCAGCCAGACCGTGCCGAGGATCTCCGTCCGGTTGCCTGCCCCGACGAAACCCTTGACGTACTTGTGGGCTCCGGCCGGAAGCTTGGCGCCCAGGAGCGGCACCGTCGGCATGTCGGGCGCGATCATGTCCTGGGCCTTCTGCCAGTCGGCCTGAGCCTTCGCCGGATCCGTGTCCATCAAGGCCGCGGTCATGAGCGTGTTCAGGTCGTCGTTCTTGTAGGCGAACATCGGCGCCGGCGCGCTGCTGACGTAGCCGAAGAACGTGTAGAGGTAGTCGTCCGGGCTGGCCCACCGGCACGACCGGCTCTGGAGCCACATTTGCATCTTGCCGGCGGCCGAGTCCGCCTGGTAGTTGGCGTACGGCTCGGTCCGGAGGTTGATCGTGAAGCCGGCGGCGGTGAGATCGGCGGCGATGGCCTGGGCGAGGCCTTTCGCGTCGGTGAACGCTGAGGCGGGAGCGCCGGCGGGATACCACAGGTCCAGGTTGAGGCCGGTCGCCGGAACGCCGGCCTGGGCCAGGTAACCCTTGGCAACGGTGACGTTGTGTGTTGGCAGGTACTCGCGCTTGTAGTAGAGGGCGCCCGCCGGAAGCCAGCTGTCGGCGACGAGGGCCTCTCCGGCGTAGAAGGCGCTGATGTAGGCGGACTTGTTGACGGCGGCTGAGATGGCCAGGCGGACGCCGCTGTTGGCCAGGAGGTTCGGCTGGCCGGCGACGGTGTCAAAGTCATTCATGCCGAGCTGCGTGAGGTTGCAACCGGCGCCTCGATCCAGGGCGACGAGGTTCGCGTCCTTGGCCACGGCCGCGACAGCCGTGGGGTCGAGCGATTCGACCATATCCACCTTGCCGGCCTGCATCGCCGCCAGCTCATCGGCCGCCGTCGCATAGGGCTTGAAGACGATCTGGTCGAGGTACGGCTCCGCGGCCGCGTTCCAGTAGTTGGGGTTCTTGACCAGCGTGACGTGGTCGCCCGGCTTCCACTCGCTGAACATGAAGGGTCCCGTCCCGACCATGGCCTTGCCGGCGCCGTTCGTTCCGAGGGCATAGACGTTCTTCGCGAGCGTGGCTGTGCTCCCGCCGTTGGCCCCGATGGCGGCCGGGCTCTGGATGCCAAAGACAGACACCGCCTGGCTGATCAGGAAGTTGCCCTGGGCATGGCGGAGGTGGAAGACGACCGTCGAGGCATCCGGGGCGTCAACCGCAAACAGGTTCGAGGCCGAGCCGAATCCGCCGAAGACGGCCGAGAAGTAGCTCGCCGCGTTCTGCAGATCGCCCTTCGGATAGGAGTTCCAGCGGTCGTAGTTGAACTTCACGGCCTGCGCGTTGAAGTCCGTGCCGTCGTGGAACTTGATGCCGGACCGGAGCTTGAAGGTGTAGGTCAGGCCGTCGGCGCTGACTGTCGGAAGGGCGGACGCCAGGACGGGGACGATCGTACTGAGCGTACCGGGCGTCAGGCCGACCAGCCCTTCCACGACCTGGTTGGCGACATAGATCGACTCGCCGTCCGAAACCAGGGAGGGGTCTGCGTAGTGGATGTCGCCGTCCAGGGCCACTGTCAGGGTCCCGCCCAGCTTGGGGCCGATGTACTGAGCGGTGGCGGTCGCACCGGTGCCGCAGGCCGTGACTGCCAGGGCCAGGGCGGCCAGAATTGAACCCCAACGCTTCACGTTCCAATCCTCCTGCTGTGGCGGCACGAGCCGGTTGAGGGACGCCGAAAACCGGCTACGGGCACCCTTTGCTCGGATATCTCCGATCGAGAGTCTAGCTTTCCCGGCCGTAGCGCGGCCGAGAGCCCTCGGGCGCGGTGGGCGCCACCGGGACGGCGGCCACGTCCGCGTCCCCTGAACCAGCTGCCGGCATCGAACGCGCCCCCGGACGGCCTGTGACCTGGACCTGCTCCGCGGTCCCGTCCACTTCCTCGGCGAAGTGGCACGCAACGGGATGCCGGGCCGCGATTTCTCTCAGTTCCGGGACCTCGACCACGCACCGTTCGGGGTTGCCGAGCCGCTCGCGCAACCAGCACCGGGTGTGGAAGGTGCAGCCCGACGGCGGGTTGGACGGGCTCGGCACGTCGCCGGTCAGGATGATGCGGCGACGCCGGCTCTCGACCGCCGGGTCCGGGATCGGCACGGCCGAAAGCAGGGCGACCGAGTACGGGTGAACCGGCCGCTCGTACAGGTCCCTCGACCCGGCAATCTCGACGATCCGGCCCAGGTACATCACGGCGATGCGATCGCTGATGTGTCTCACGACCGAGAGGTCATGGGCGATGAAGAGGTACGTCAGGCCGAATTCGTCCTGGAGCTTTTCGAGAAGGTTGATGATCTGGGCTTGGATCGAGACGTCCAGGGCACTGATCGGCTCGTCGGCCACGATCAGGTCCGGGTGCAGGGCCAGGGCGCGGGCCACACCGATGCGCTGGCGCTGGCCGCCGCTGAACTCGTGCGGGTAGCGGTCGCCGTAGTCCGGGTCCAGGCCGACGGTCGCGAGCAGCTCGCGGACGCGTTCTCGGCGCTCCCGGCCTTCCCCCACGTGGTGGATCTCGAGCGGCTCGGAAACGATGCCCGCCGCTGTCATACGCGGGTTCAGGCTGGCGTACGGATCCTGGAAGATCATCTGCATCCGGCGGCGGACGCCGCGAAGCGTCGAGCCTTCGGCGTGCGTGATGTCCTGACCTTCGAAGACGATGCTGCCCGCCGTCGGCTTGTATAGGCGCATGAGGGTCCGGCCGACTGTGCTCTTGCCGCAGCCGGATTCGCC
>PMJT01000217.1 GCA_003158495.1 Chloroflexota bacterium
GCCCGCGGCCAGAACCCCATTCGCTGGATCGAGTACTCGTTCAGCTCGAGCGTGATGATCGTCGTCATCGCGGCCCTCGCGGGCGTTCAGGAGGTCGGCACGCTGATCGCTGTCTTTGGCGTCAACGCAGCCATGATCATGTTCGGCTGGAGCATGGAAATCGCCAACGAGGGACGCGACCGGCCACAGTGGCTGCACTACGTCTTCGGCTGCATCGCCGGCGCTGTTCCGTGGTTGGTCATCTTTGTGACGATCCTCGTGTCGGCCACGGAGCCCGGCTCGGCCCCTATTCCCGGCTTCGTGATCGCCATCTTCGTTTCACTGTTTATCGGTTTCAACGTCTTCGCGATCAACATGGTCTTGCAGTACCGAAAGATCGGTCGCTGGCGTGACTACTTATACGGCGAGCGGGCCTACATGCTCTTTAGCCTGGTCGCCAAGTCACTGCTCGCCTGGCAGGTCTTCTTCGGGACCCTCCGCCCATAGCGGGCGGGGTGCCCGCGAGGTTTCGACTCGCAGGTCCCGCGGACGGGCGTTGAGGCTCTGAATCGTGGGGACGCGGGCGACTTCCCGATGGCACAAAGGTTCACACCGGCCAGCTCGGGCCAGATCGATCGGGTGTCTCGTATGATCGAGCCGTGCCGCGGCCCGCGAGTGAGCCGGCGTGCACCGGCGCTCGAACTACCGTGTCCCGGTGGCGAAAGGAGGGCGCGATGGCGATCTACGAATGCGAGGCGTGCGGAGCGCGCGTGCCCGACGGGGTGATCGTCTGCCCGGCGTGCGGGCGCAGCGGCGCCCAGTGCGCTGATTGCGGTTGGGTCGGGCCGCGCAAAGCGCTGCTCGGCACGCCGTGTCCGGCCTGCGGCTCGCGGCGGCACATCCCGAAGCCGGAGGCCAGCCCGTGGGTCGGCTTCGCCAAAGTCTTCATCCTCATCGGAGCCGTCATCCTGGCCGCCGAGATAGTCGCCACCCTGACCGGCGGTATCCACTACCCGGCCACGATCACAGGCCCCATGACAACGGCGCGGTCGGGGCAATCCGCTACGAGCCTGGCGGACGGTCGAGTGTTGATCGTGGGCGGCACGAACGACTCCGGAACCCTGTCATCGGCGGAGATCTACGATCCAAGGACCGGAACCTTCAGCGCGACCGGATCGATGGAGATGGCGCGCACGGGTCAGACGGCGACGCTCCTGCCGGACGGCCGGGTCGTCGTGGTCGGCGGCAAGAACGACTCCGGGCCTCTCGCGTCGGCGGAGTTGTACGACCCGGCTGCGGGTATCTTCCATCCGGCCGGGTCGATGTCCACGCCTCGATCGGGCCACACTGCCAGTCTCCTGGCGGACGGCCGCGTCCTCGTCGCGGGCGGGCAGTCGCAGGGCTCGGTCGCGTCGGCGGAGCTGTACGACCCGGGCACCGACACTTTCCATGACACCGGATCGATGCTGACCGCACGGGACCACCACACGGCCACGCTCCTTTCGGACAGCCGCGTCCTGGTCGTTGGTGGCGAGGACAACGCCAGGGAGCTTGCCTCAGCCGAACTCTACGATCCGGCGACGGGGCAGTTCAGTGCCACGGGATCGATGGCCACCGGTAGGAACAACCACACCGCCACTCCATTGGCGGACGGCCGCGTACTCGTCGCCGGCGGCGGCAAGGCCTCGTTCGCCAGCACGCAGGCAGCGGCCGAGATCTACGACCCTGGCACGGGCACGTTCAGCGCGACCGGCTCGATGACCACCGCCCGCGAGAACCACACGGCTACGCCACTGGCCGACGGCCGGGTTCTCATCGCCGCCGGCGAGAAAGACGCCGTGGACCTAGCCAGTGCCGAGCTGTTCGATCCGACGACGGGTGCCTTCAGGGCGACGGGTCCACTGCCGATGGCCGAGGATAGTCAGACGGCCACGCTCCTGTCAGATGGCCGGGTTCTGCTTGCCGGCGGACGGTCCGGCAGTTCCCTGCCCATCGCGGAGTTGTTCGATCCGAAGGCCGGGGTCTTCACGGCATTGGGCAAGTGATCGTGACGTTAGCGAGACTGGCCGGCTGCCTCATGGAACCAGGCGGCGGCGTCTGAACCCAGGGCATCGCCCTCGATCTGGGCGCTCGCGAGTATGGTCGAGCGGCCCGACGGCAGCATCATCGTCGCCCCGGAGAAGTTGACCGCACACCGGAATCCTCCGGCCCTCGCGAAGAGCAACGTTCCTGCCGCGCTCGGTAGCCAGCCGAACGGTCCGCCGTCCAACGCCGAGAGCGACCGGCGAATACGCAGGGCGACTCGGTAGAGCGACAGCATCGACTCCGGATCCGCCGCCTCGGCTTGGGCGGTGAGGGCTGCCCAGTCGGTCGGCTGGGGGAGCCAGGGCGTCGAGCCGTGTGGTCCATATCCGAATGGCGAAACCTCGCCCGACCAGGGCATCGGTACGCGACAGCCGTCGCGTCCGCGAATCTCGTGCCCGGTCCCGTTCCAGAGAGGATCCTGCCGCAGCTCGTCGGGCAGTTCTTCGACCTCCGGCAGCCCCAACTCTTCGCCCTGGTACAGGTACGCGCCGCCCGGAAGAGCGAGGACCAGCATGATCGCGGCCCTGGCCCGCCGCGCCCCGAGTGTCGGGTCCGATGGCATTCGTTCGTCCTGGGGACGGCTGCGGATGCCCGTGTAGGCCCGGCCGAAGCGGGTCACCTGGCGGATCTCATCGTGGTTTCCCAGGACCCAGGTTGGGGTCGCGCCGACCGACGCATGCGTGCGAAGCGTCTCGTCGATCACGCGGCGGAGCGCCGTCGCCTCGAGCGGCGTCCGCATGAACGGGAAGTTGAACGCGCCCTGGAGCTCGCCCGGTCGCAGGTAGCGGGCCAGCCGCTCGGCGGTCGCAACGTGTATCTCGCCCAGCAGCGCGCGCTCCGGGACGTACTCCGACGCGATCCGATGCCAGGAGCGATAGATCTCGTGTACGCCTTCCTGGTCGAAATAGGGATGCGAGTCGGGCATTCCACCACCGGCCGGCTCCGGCGGAACCTCCGGAAACGCAGTGTCCTTGACCAGCGCGCTCGCCACGTCGATCCGGAATCCATCGATGCCCCGGTCGAACCAGAAACGCAGGATGGCCTCGAACTCCGATCGGACCTCTGTGCTCTCCCAGTTGAGGTCAGGCTGGGCCTTGTCGAACAGGTGCAGGTACCACTGTCCCGGGCAGTCGTCGGCTTCCATGATCCGCTCCCAGGCCGAGCCGCCGAACCCGCTCATCCAGTCGTTCGGGGGCTCCGCACCTCCGGCCCCGCGACCGTCCCGGAACACGTACCTGGCCCGCGCCGTGGAGCCCGGCGGAGATGCCAGCGCCTCGAGGAACCACGTATGCCGGCTGGACGTGTGGTTCGGCACCAGGTCGATGAGGACCTTGATGCCGGCGCCGTGCGCGTCGCGAATGAGCGCATCCGCGTCTTCGAGGGTGCCGAAGAGCGGGTCTATCGCGCAGTAGTCGGCGACGTCGTAGCCCCCGTCGGCCATGGGCGAGGGATACCAGGGAGTAATCCAGATCGCGTCGACGCCGAGTTGCGCAAGGTATCGGAGATGTCGACGAATGCCCGCGATGTCCCCGACGCCGTCTCCATCTGCGTCGGCGAAGCTGCGGATGTAGACCTGGTAGACCACGGCTCGCCGCCACCACTCGCCGGTCATCGCCGGACCCGGGACGGCGGGGGAATGGAGTCGGACGGTCTGGCGACGCAAGGTCAGAACCTTTCCCGGATGTGCGGTCTGGGCGTGGTGTATGGTGGATTCCGATGGCCATTATCCCCATCGCGAGAGAAGCTGAGATGGATCGAGCCGGGGCGGCCCCTCGCGCAGGTCGAGATCGCGACAGCGGCGCGTCGTTGGCTGGATCCGGCGATCGCTCGATGTCGGCTCGCGGCCGCATCGGTCGTCGGCGAGTCGGCGGCATTGGGCTCGTCGCGATGGCCCTGCTGCTGGCGGCCTGTCAGTCCGCCGTTCCCACGCCATCGGCAGCGCCTTCGTCCACCGCATCGGGATCGCAGTCTCCTTACGGTTCGCCCAAGGCCCCGGTGGCGAAGCTGGTCTACCCGCAGCGAACCGTGTTCGTCCAGCTCTTCGAGTGGAAATGGACCGACATCGCCGTGGAGTGCGAGCAGTGGCTCGGGCCGCACGGCTTTGCCGCGGTGCAGATCTCGCCGCCACAGGAGCACGCCGAGATCGACAGCGGCGGTAACGTCTTCCCGTGGTGGGAGCGCTACCAGGCCGTGAGCTACAAGCTCGACAGCCGGAGCGGAACCAGGGCCGAATTCGCGGCCATGGTCCAGAGGTGCCGCGCCGCCGGGGTCGACATCTACGCTGACGTGCTCCTCAACGACATGGCGGCGGGCTCGGGGACGGGCAGCGCAGGAACCGTCTACACCAAGTACTCGTACCCAGGCCTCTACGGGCCGGCCGACTTCCACGCCAACCCCAACCCGAACTATCCCGGCATCCTGTGCGACCACTCCATCAACGATTTCAACGACCCGACAGAAGTTAGGACCTGCGAGCTGGACGGCCTGGCCGACCTTCGAACCGAGGAGCCCTTTGTCCAGGACCAGCTGGCGAGCTACATGGCCGACCTGTACGGGCTGGGCGTCCGCGGCTATCGAATCGACGCCGCCAAGCACATCGACCAGGCTCAACTCGGCCAGATCCTCGATCTCCTTCGGGCGAGGATACCTGCCGGGGCCACCTTCTTCGTCGATCAGGAGGTCACGGACTTTGGCGGCGATGCTGTCCCCAAGACCTTCTATTACCCGACCGGCAGCGTCGACGACTTCGTCTACGCGGCCCAGATCGCGGCCGCATTCACCCACACGGACGAAACGCTGTCGACGCTCGAGAACCTGGCCTCTGCCCCATACATCGCGCCCAGCGACAAGGCGGTCGTCTTCACCGACAACCATGACTCGCAACGAGGACACGTCGGCAGCGGCCTGATCCTGAGCTACAAGCGAGGGCCGGTCTACGCGCTGGCGAACGTCTTCATGCTTGCGTACCCGCTGGGCTACCCCCGGGTGATGTCGAGCTTCGTCTTCACGGACACCGAAGCGGGACCGCCGTCGGACGCCCAGGGACACACCAACTCGATCTACGCACCTGGCTCTACCACTCCCAACTGCGGGCTCGCTCCGGGCCAGTGGGTCTGTGAGCAGCGATGGCACGCCATCGCCGGCATGGTCGGGTTCCGCGATGTCACCACCGGGTCGCCGGTCATGACCAACTGGTGGTCCAATCCGGCCGACGGCAACCAGGTCGCGTTCGGCCGCGGCTCGTCCGGGTTCGTCGTGATCAACCGGTCGACGACGCGGCTTTCGCAGACCCTCCAGACGGGCCTTGCCCCCGGAACCTATTGCGACGTCGTTGCCGGCGACCTGGCCGCGTCGGCAACGAGCTGCCTGGGGGTCGCGGTAACGGTCGCTGCCGACGGCACGGCCCACTTCGAGATCGGGCCGCTGGCTGCGATCGCCATTCATATCGGGGCCAGGCTCGGCGGCAACTAGCTGGTCGCGCGGCTCACCTCGTCACCTGCGGCGAATCCTCGCTTCTGCTGCGCCTGCGATGCCGGGCCCGGGTCCGGTGAAACCTGCCCCCAGCGTGCCGTGCCGCGTCTCGATTGAGGGGATTGACACCCCGTTCATGCGGTACTAAAGTCCCGTCGAACCGGTTCAATAAACCGGTTCGACAACTCGGACCACCGTCGCGCCAGCCCAGTGGCGCGGGTCGCCGTCCGGATGCTGCCAGGCGGGCTACGTGGACCAGAAGCGCCCTGTACGCGTACGCATCATCGACGTCGCGACCGAGGCCGGAGTGTCCAAGTCCACCGTGTCGATTGCCTTCAACAACCCTCAGAGGCTCAGCGCAGAGACCACGGCGCGAATCCGCTCGGTGGCGGATTCGCTCGGGTACAGGCCCCATCCCGTCGCCCGGATGCTGGCGCAGAGACAGACGCGAACCCTCGGCATCCTGACTCCGCAAGCCTTGACCGTCGCCTTCGGCAACCCCTTCTTCAGCATGTTCAGCCAGGGCGTTGCCAGCGTCGGTGAAGAATTCGGCTACGCCCTCCTCTACGTTTCGCCATTGCATGGTTCGCTGGCACGGGCGGCGGGGCAGGCGAGCGTGGACGGTTTTGTCGCAATCGGGCTGGGAGAGGACCACCCCGAGGTCGAGGAGATCCGAAGCGCCGGCTTGCCGATCGTGCTCGTCGACTCGGCGGCGTTCCCCGAACATGGCTCGGTCGAGGTAGATGACGAGGGTGGAGCATTTGCGGCGGCCCAGCATCTCGTTGAACTGGGTCACACGGACTTTCTGATTATCGCCGTAGAGCCGCCGTATTTCGCGGTTGGGAGCGACGTCGTGAGCCCGGTTCTGGACGGCGTCATGTCCCGTCGAATGCGGGGCTATCGGCGGGCGCTCGAAGCCGCGGGTATCGAACTGGCCGACGAGCGGGTCGTGACCGGTTCGGCGGGCTTCGACGGTGGGGTTGGCGCCTTCAACCGGGGCCTGGACTCCGGGCTCCATTTCACAGCTGTCCTGGTGATGAGCGACGCGATGGCCATTGGAGCCATCCACGCCGCCAATGAACGAGGGCTGACGGTCCCAGGAGACGTCAGCCTGGTTGGTTTCGACAACATCGACGAAGCCGAGCATACCCATCCACCGCTGACGACCGTGCACCAGCCTGCGAGAGAGAAAGGCGCCGCGGCAGCAAGGTTGCTGCTTGCCGCAATCGATCGACGCGGTTCTGGCCAGCCGGAACACCGGCGCCTTGGCACTCGGCTGATCATCCGCGAGTCAACCTCCCGGGTGGCTGGAGAACGACAGGAGGTGAACTCCGAAACCTGAGACACGCACGGGCGAGGTCGGGTCGGCTATCGCGACGTCATTACCGCACCGAATCGACAACGCGCGTTTGCTGCAGGCCGTAACCCGGCTGTATCCACCGAGGACGTCAGGGAGACGTCAGGAAGAGGAGAGGACGAACATCACATGAATACACTGACCCGATTGGGTTCGCTCGCCGCAGTAGCGATCCTCGCGGGGGCATGCTCATCGTCCGCGACGCCCACCGCGGCCCCGACCCAAGCGCCGACGACCGCACCGAACGCTACCCCGGCGCCCACGGCGGCTCCCACTGCCACCCCCAGCCTCAGCGGCACTCTCACGATATGGGACGCCTACGCTTCGGGCGGTGGGTCTGAAGGTGCGGCCATGGAATTGGTCCTGGCCAAGGCCAAGACCACCTTCCCGAACCTGACCATCAACGAGGTAGTGGTTCCGTTCTCCGACATCTACACCAAAGTCGAGACGGCCTGGGGCTCCGGCGAGACGAGCCCCGACATGTACATCGCACCGAACGACAACCTCGGCACCGAGCAGCGCGAAGGCATCCTCATGCAGGTGGATGACGCGATGGCCCCGGTGGTCGGCAACTTCACCCAGGTATCGCTCGACGGTGCCAAGGTCAACGGCCACTTCTTCGAGATTCCTGAGAGCATGAAGGCCATCTCCATGCTCTACAACAAGACTCTCGTCACCAACGTGCCGAAGACCACCGCCGATCTCCTGACGCTGGCGAAGGCCGGCACGAAGGTCGGCATCATGGAGTACGCGGGAGGCTACTACAACTGGTGGCTCTTCAACGCGTTCGGCGGCCAGCCGCTCATGGACTCCACCGGCAAGTGCACTGCTGAGTCCACCGGCGTCTCTGACGGCCTCGCCTACCTGAAGGCCCTAAAGGACACTGGCAACGTTACGTTCTACACCACCGAGGCTGCCGCCGAGAGCGACTTCGAGGCCGGCAAGCTCGCCATCGACCTCGAGGGTCCGTGGGCCACCGGTGACTTCGAGAAGGCGCTCACGACCAACCTCGGCATCGCCGAGATCCCGGCCGGCCCCAAGGGCAAGGCCCTGCCGATGTCCGCCCCCGACGGCTGGTACATCAACATCAACATCAGCGACAGCCAGAAGGCCCTGGCCACCCAGTTCGCCCTCTGGGAGGTCAGCGCGGCCGGTGGTGAGCAGACTTTCGCCGACCAGGCTGGCCATCTCCCCGCGGTCAAGGACGCGACCGTCAAGGACCCGATCTCCCAGGGCTTTGCGGCGCAGATCATCGACAGCTATCCGCGGCCCCAGACCAAACAGCTGGGCGCCTACTGGAGCAACTGGGGCAACGCTTTCGACTCGGTAGTGATCAAGGGCACCGACCCGGTGGCAGCGGTGAAGACCGCCTGTGACGCGATGAACAAGGCCAACGGCCTCTAGTACTGGCGAGTTTGACGAGGGCGCCGGACTCTCCGGCGCCCTTCGTTTCTTGGGGTAGCGGACATGGCGTCAGGCTTCAACGTACTGATGCCCGGGCCGTCCCGAGGCCTGTAACTGGCACTGGAGATGCGAGGAGCGGTTCCAGAGCGGGACCGCCGGACACGACGCGGAGGGCGTGACCTTGAGTGCCCCATCGAAGGCGACGTACGTGCGGCAACACCACCTCTTCGGTGCCGACGCTCGGGTCGCTTTCCTCTACCTGATCCCGGCGTTCGCGGTGATGACGATCATCACCTTCTACCCACTGCTGTACCAGGTCTGGATGTCCTTCACGGACTTCCAGACCCAGAACCTGAGGTCCGGCGCTCCCGCGCCGCCATGGATCTGGTTCGGCAACTACATCAAGATCCTGACCAACGATATCGCCGGCATCCCCAACTACGATTTCCTCAGGATCCTCGCGTTTAACCTGTTCTGGGCGTTCAGTAACGTAATCATCCACGTGTGCCTGGGCGTGGCGATCGCACTCCTGCTCAACCAGAAGGGTCTGATAGGCCGATCGCTCTACCGCGCCATCTTCGTGCTGCCGGTCGTGATCCCGCCAATCATCGTCGCCACCGTATGGCGCAACGTGTTCGACACGAACAACGGGGCCATCAATTACCTCATAGCGATCCTCCTCCGCCAGGCGCCGGGCAGCGTTCAGATCGCCTGGCTGACCGACCCGGGGAATCCGATCTGGTTCTTCCCGCTGCTGCCCCTCTCGTACTTCGCGCTCCTCACGGCGAACGTCTGGCTCGGCTGGCCCCTCAACGCCGTGGTGGCGACTGGTGCGCTGCAGAGCATCCCGCAGGACCTCTACGAGGCCGTCGAGATCGACGGAGGAGGTGCATGGACCAAGTTCAGGGTCGTGACCCTGACGTATTTGCGACCGGCGATGCTGCCCTTCGCGATCTACGGCTTCGTGATCACGTTCAACCTGTTCTACCTCTCCTACTTCATGTCCGCCGGAGGGCCGTTCGGCAGAACCGAGCTGCTCGTGACCGAGGCGTACCGTCTGGTCAATGAGCAGCACCTTTACGGCGTGGCCGCAGCATTCTCCGTGATCATGTTCCTGATCCTGCTGGCGCTCACGATCATCACCAACAGGCTGACGAAAGCGACGGCCAGCTATGTGGACTGAGCGCATCGCAGATCGCCATCGCGGAGGGCTCGACCGATGACGGGAGGAACGCAAGCCATCGCCCAGGCCGCAGACCGGCCAGTCGCGGCGAAGAGACGACGGCGCTTCATTCGAGGCCTGAGGAAGCAGGTCCTGATGCAGGCGCTGTGCATCCTGGTGACCATCACGGTCCTCTTCCCGATCGTGTACGTGTTCGGCTTGGCCCTTGATCCCCGCAGCCTCGCGCGGCCCGACGGATTGAACCTCATCCCCGCAGATCCCTCTCTCGCGGCCTTCGGGAGAGCGATCGCCAACCCATCGCCTAACCATATCTCGTTCTGGGCGCTGGCCCTGAACAGCCTGCAGCTGGCCATCGCCACCTCACTGGTGAGCGTGGCCTTCGGTGTATCGGCCGCGTACGCTTTCTCGCGGCTCAAGTTCAAGCTGCGGTCGGTCCTCATGATCGCCGTGCTGGCCGTGCTGATGCTGCCGTCGGTTGCCACGATCGCGCCGCTGTTCGTGCTCCTCAACGCCGTCAAGATCGGCGACTTCAACCTCCGGGACTCGATCCCCGGAGTGGCGCTGGCGCTGATCTCCGGAGCGCTTCCCTTTGCCATATGGAACCTAAAGGGCTACCTGGACACGATCCCAAAGGACCTCGAGGAAGCAGCGACGATCGACGGATGCAGCCGCAACCAGGCCTTCCGATATGTGATCCTGCCGCTGGCCATGCCGGCCCTCGCGGTCACGGCTTTCCTGGGCTTCGTCGCCGGGTGGACCGACTTCTACTTTTCCTGGATGTTCCTGGAGCACCCACAGAATTTCACCCTGACCATGGCCCTCTTCGGGATGGTCGGAACCTACGCAAACACGACACC
>PMJT01000075.1:0-1025 GCA_003158495.1 Chloroflexota bacterium
GCCGGAGGTTCCATCGCCATGAAGACGTTCGCTTACGAGCGACCAACTACTCTGGCCGACGCAATCGCTCTCCTGGATATTCACGGGCCCGACGCGCGGCTCCTTGCCGGTGGCACGGACCTGATCATCCGGCTTCGCGACGGGTCGGCCCAGCCCAAGGTCGTGATCGACGTGAAGCGAATTGCCGAGCTGAGCCCGGCAATTCGCGAGCAGGACGGGATCGTGACGATCGGAGCCACGGCCGTGGTGGCAGACATCGCGGCAAGCGCGCTCGTGAAGCATCACTTCGAAGCACTCGCAGAAGCGGCCGCCGTCGTCGGCTCCGTCCAGATTCGGAACCGGGCCACGATCGGCGGCAACATCTGCAATGCATCTCCGGCCGCCGACACGGCTCCGTCGCTCATGGTGTACGGAGCCGTGATCGTGGCCACAGGCAGCAAAGGCACTCGTCGAATCCCGATCGACGACTTCTTCGTCCGGTCCGGGGTCACGACCCTCGCTCGCGGCGAACTCGTCACTGCTGTAGAGCTACCGATCCCGACTTGTCGGACGGTCGCCGTCCACATGCGACGCACGCGCCGCCGTGGTCACGACCTGGCGTCTGTGACGCTTTGCTGCGCCATGGACGAGACCGGCACCACGCGACTCGCATACGGCAGCGTCGGCCCCAGGCCCGTGCTGGTTGCCGACGGCACGGGAGTCCTGGCCGCGGGCAATGCGCCTGCAGAGGCGAAGGCCGCCATCTTCGAGCGGATGTTTGCCGACGCCAGCCCGTCCAAACGCTCGATGCGGGCAGGGCCCGAATACAGGCAGGCGATGCTCCGAGTGCTCGGCTCCAGGGCAGTGCAAGCATTGATGGAGCGCATGGCGGCAGAGCGCCCAACGGAGGCATGAGCAGCATGGACAACACGCTTCCGATCGAATTCACCGTCAACGGCCGCCGGCAGGCGATTCGCGTGGCCCCGAACCACACTCTTCTCGATGTCCTGCGTGACGACCTTCGCCTGACGGGCACCAAGGAATGC
>PMJT01000075.1:1030-28498 GCA_003158495.1 Chloroflexota bacterium
CAATGCGGCTTCTGCACTCCCGGGCAGCTGATGGCCGCTCAGGAACTCCTGTCGGAGAACCCGCATCCCGATATCGGCGCGATCCAGGAGGGCATGGCTGGGAATCTCTGCCGATGCGGCTGCTACGTCCAGATCACGGATGCGATCCTCTCGGTCGCGGAAGGGGAACACCGATGACCACGAGTCTCATTGGAACGTCCCCCAACAGAGTCGGCGGCATCGGACGGGTGACCGGACTCCAGGAATACGTGGCCGATATCCGGCTCACGGACGTCCTGGAGGCCAGGCTGGTCACGATCGATTGCGCGCGGGCCAGGATCATCTCGATCGACACTACCGCGGCGATGCAGGTCCCGGGGGTACGTCTGGTCATGACGGCGGCGGATCTGCCTGACCCGATGCCCCGCTTTGGGCCGCAGCAGGAGGACCGCCCGGTCATCGCCGTCGGCGAGACCAAGTACCACGGCGATCCCGTAGCGATCGTCGTCGCCGAGACGAAAGACGCGGCGGCGGAAGCGGCAGATCTGGTGCGTGTCCACTACGAGGAACTGCCGGCGATGGTCACCGTCGCGGCCGCGCTCGACCCGGCGGCGCCTCTCGTCCAGGATCCGTCGCTCCGCCCCAAGGATCCGCTCGCATCGACCAACGTTCTGCACGAGCACCGCGTCGGCTGGGGAGACGTCGACGCGGCCCGCGCCGACCTGGTCGTCGAGAACTCCTACTCCTTCCCGATAGTCACGCACTTCGCTATCGAGCCACATGCGTTCATGGCCGCTCCCGACGGGGATGGCATCGCGATCTGGAGCTCGATCCAGCATCCGAACTGGCTGCAGAAGATCATCTCCAAGCTGACCGGCCTTCCACTCTCGAAGGTCCGTGTCTACGCCCCGGATCCGGGCGGCGGCTTCGGCGGGAAGCAGCACACCAAGTACGAGCCCCTCGTCGCCTTCGCGGCGCTGAAGGCCGGGCGGCCAGTCCGCCTGATCCTCACCCTCGAGGAGACGTTCCAGGCCGTCCGTCGCGCGGCCTGCGAGATCCACGTCCGAACCGGACTGAACCAGGACGGCAAGATCGTCTTCCAGGACATCAAGGCGGATTACCTCATCGGGGCCTACGCCGACATCGCGGACAGGGTCGTCGGCAAAGGCAGCTACCCCGGGGCCGGGCCATACAACATTCCGGCGGTGCGAATCCTCGCCCGCAGTGTCCTGTCGCACACGGTTCCCTCCACGGCATTCCGTGGCTTCGGCAACCCGCAGGTCAACTGGGCGGTCGAGTCCAACCTCGACGAAGGCGCCCGAACGCTGGGCATTGATCGCCTCGAGATCAGGCTGAGAAACCTGGCCCGCAAGGGCGACGCGTTCATTCCGTTCGATACCCCGTCCGACGGTGACTGGGACCAGACGGTGCGACGTGCCGCAGAGCTGATCGGGTGGGACGAGCCGCTGGCCCCCGGTCACGGGCGGGGCATCGCCGTGGGCATCAAGTCCGGACCGACCACCGGGCTGTCCTACGCTACCGTCCGTCTCTTGAGCGACGGCAGCGTGATCGTCTTCGCCGGCACGTCCGACATGGGCCAGGGCGCTCGCACCGTCTTTGCACAGATCGCCGCCCAGGAGCTCGGTGCGCCGCTCGATTGGGTGACCGTTGTGATGGGCGACACGGCGGTCGTCCCGTACGACCAGCAGACTTCGGCGAGCAGATCGACCGTGCTCATGGGCAACGCCGTCCTCAAGGCCTGCCGGGCAGTCCAGNNTGACGATCCTGGAGGTCCTGAAGCCCGGGCTCGGCCGACTCGGTGGCGAGGTGACCGGAAACGGAGAGGCTCGCAAGGAAGCGGAGGCCAGCCACCCGCTGGGCGGTGCGCCCGCATTCTTCGAGTTCAACTGCACGGCAGTTGAGGCCGAAGTCGACGAGGGGACGGGCGACGTCACCATCGTGAAGCACGTTACCGTCTCCGACGTCGGCAAGGCTCTCAACCCGCTCCAGGTTCGCATGCAGGACGAAGGGGCGGCGATCCAGGGCCTCGGGCACACCCTGATGGAGCACTACATCTTCGACGAGAAGGGACGGATCCGGAATCTCGGCGCGATCGACTATCGAATCCCGACGAGCATGGATTTGCCGCTCGAACTGCACAGCGAGACCATCGAGAACGGCGACGGGCCCGGGCCCTACGGTTCGAAGGGCATGAGCGAAGGCGCGTTGCTGTGCGTGGCGTCGGCCGTTGCGGCTGCCGTCCGCGATGCAACCGGCGTCGTCATCCGCGACCTGCCGCTCACTCCCGAGCGCGTCTGGCAGGCGCTGAACGAGCGCGACGGTCGACCTGCGNNCTCGCCGCTACCCGGTACCCGGGCATGCCGCTCTTCCCGGGCCATCCGCCGTTCCAGGTTCTCAACTACCGCACGCCGCGCGGCATCCGTGTGACCGGCGCGAAGCCGTGGGGTCCGGTCAACGACGCCGGGCTCGGCTACATGGCCGAGTACGTCATGGCAACCTCGCATTCCGGGGCTCACATAGATGCGCTGGCGCACATGACGGTCGGCGAGGATATGCACTGGTATGGCGGCGGGCGGGCGGACGAACACCTGACGGATTTCGGGCCAACGTACGGCGACGCGGCGAAGCTGCCGCCGTTCTTCACTCGCGGCATCCTCATCGACGCAGCTGGCTACCGAGGCATCGAGTGCCTGCCCAAGGGGTCCCCGATCGACGCCTCCGAGATGGAGGCGATCTGCGCCGCCCAGGGCGTCACGGTCCAGCCGTGGGACGTAGTGGTCATTCGTACCGGCTACATGGGCCTCTGGCCCGATGCCGAACGGATGGCCGCTTACAAGACCGCGGGGCCGGACATATCGGCGGCGGAATGGCTCCTCGAGCGTGGGATCGTCGCCACTGGAACCGATACGGAGACGTATGAAGTCCAGCCGGCGCCCGATCCGGGCCCGACCGGCAATCCCCAACCCGTCCACACGCTGCTGTTGATCGACAACGGCATCTACATCATGGAAAGCCTCGATCTGGAGGCCCTGGCGCGAGACCGCGTCTACGAGTTCCTGTTCGTTGCTCTACCGGTGAAGATCCGCGGCGCCACGGGCTCGATGATCGACCCGCTCGCCGTAATCTAGGGAGGAAGCTCCGTGCTCGACGTGTCCCCGACTATGAAGGCGCTTGTTGTCCTCGAACCCAACCGGGTCGAGATCCAGGACGTCCCGACGCCCACTCCCGGCCCGAACGAGGTGCTCGCGCGGGTTCACGCCGTCTCGATCTGCGGCACGGACGCCCACCTCGTGCGGGGCGACTATCCGGGATTCTGGCCGTTGAGCTTCCCGTTCATCCCCGGCCACGAATGGGCCGGGGATATCGTCGCGCTCGGTCCGGGCGCTGACCTGTATGGCTGGAAGATCGGCGACCGGGTCGCCGGAACCTCTCACGACGCCTGCGGCTTCTGCCAGAAGTGCGTCGAGGGTCACTACAACCTCTGCGAGAACTACGGCAAACTCGGCCTGCACAAGCAGTACGGGCACAACGTCCAGGGTGCGGACGCGACGTATGTCGTCCAGGGCGTGAAGACTATCTTCAACCTTCCGGACGGCATCAGCTTCGAGCTCGGGGCGATCATCGACCCGGCCTCGATTGCGCTCCACGTTGCGAATCGGGGCAACGTCCAGCCGGGCGACGCCGTCGCCATCACCGGTGGCGGTGCTATCGGACTCCTGTCCGGCGACGCCGCGCTTATCCGGGGCGCCTCGCGGATCATCGTGGTCGAGCCCAACGCTGGCCGTCGGGCAAAGGCCGAGCAGCTCGGCTTCGAGACCGTCGATCCCGGCGCCAGCGATCCGGTCGAGACCGTCCGGGCCATGACCGCCGGGTTGGGTGTCGACGTCGTCCTTGAATGCGCCGGGGTCCCGGTCACCGTGCAGTGGGCGCTCGGGATGCTCCGGCGCGGCGGGCGGTGCGCGGCCGTCGGTATCCCAACCAAGGGCGTCGAGATCGCGATGCAGAGGATCGTCCTGGACGAGCTCGAACTGGTCGGCTGCCGCGCCAGCGCGGGCGAGATGCGTCGGGTCATGCCGCTGGTCGAACAGGGCCGCATGCGGGTCAAGGAGATGGTCACCCACCGCTTCTCGCTTGACCAGTACGAACAAGCCCTTGCGACTCTGAACGATCCCAAGAGCGGCGCGATCAAGATCGTGATCGAGCCTTAGGTTCATTCGCAGGTACGTCGGAGCGGCGGCTCATCCTCCTTAGAGCCGCCGCTTTCCGGCGCCCGTCCTGGTTCGCGAGGCGTCGACAATGCACGACGTGTCGTCTATGCCAGCTGGTGCGGCTGGCCCGGCTCGGCCCGGCTCCGTATCAGCGGGAGCTGTCGCTCCCGTGAGAGTCGATAGACATGAACATCAAGACGCGATACCGATGCGTCCTTCGGGCATGGACGAACCGTCCAGGAAGGTTCTCCTGAGAGCCTCGAGCCCGTCACTTCCGAGCCCGAGTCCGTCGGCGAAGTAGCCCTCGATAGCTCCATACGACTTTCGCACCTCGTCGAGGGCGGCATCGAGGTACTCGGGCCGAACCCACAGAAACGAGCCGAGAACTTCCGAGTCTCCGCCGCGAGCCTCGAAGTCGGCGAACATGGACTCGAAACCAGGCCTCAGGAACTGGTTGCTCGCCACGAAGTCCTTCATCACACTTTCACGAGGCACGCCCAGCATCAGCTGCAACGCGGCGACTGCCCAGCCGGTCCTGTCCTTCCCGCCCGTGCAATGGATCAAAACCGCCCCGGACGGTTCTGCCACAACATTGAGGAAGACTCGACCAAAGGCTTCACGAGCGCTCCCGAGCCTTACAAAGTTGCGGTACTGGTCGACGAACATCGCGACGCCCTTCCCGTCGCCAAACGTCGCGCCGGCCGCTGCGGGATCGCGCATCGTCTCCATGATCCGGCCCGGCGTGTGGCCCGTCATCTCTTCGAGGACGTCGGCCACGATGTGGCTCACCCCGGGCGGCACTCGATCGGGTCGGTCGGCTCGCTCGGCCTCCGTGCGCAGGTCGTAGATCGTGCGGATGCCCAACCGGGCGAATTCGGCCGCGGCGGCCTCATCCAGCCTGTCGAGCGCCGAGGAGCGGAACAGAAGACCGGTGCGAACGGGCTGACCGTCGGCGGTGACGAGGCCGCCCACGTCTCGCATGTTCGGAACGGAGGCTAGTGCGATGAGCCGGCCGGCGTCCGTGTCGGTTCTCCTCTCCGGTGCCCGCGGGGCGGGCGTGGGGTGAATCGCGGCGGAGCGGGGCGCGTACTAGTGCCGCTCCAGCCTCGTGAGCGCGGAGGGCGCCGATCGCGGGGCCCAATCCGTGGCTCCAGTCTATCGAATGGGCCGCAGCCGCGCCCCGCTGCCGCCCGCCCCCGATGCCGCCCGCCCCCGCTGCCGCCCCGCGATCAGGGCCGGAGGCCGGGCGAAGCCTCGATTGCCGCCAGCTCATCCGGTGTGTCGATGTCCGGGTTGGAGCCATCGAAGTCCAACACCGTCACGAGCTCTGAGTGCTGGCGCAGGATCGGACCGAGGCCCCGATCCGACTGTGCTTCGCGGGCGAGCTGCCAGGCTGTGCGACCTACGAGAACTGGATTCGAGCCGCCGCCATCGTGGTATCGGGGCACGACGATGGGCCGCTCCGTGGAGCCGGACTCGGCCAGAAGCCTCTCGATCACGTCCACCCGGACGAGCGGCTGGTCGCCCAGCAGGATCAGCGCCGCGTCCCTGGCCGGGCTCACGTTCTCGAGCCCAACCAGGAGAGAACTGGAGAGGCCGGCCTTCGGCGCCGGATTGCGGACCCGCCGTTCTGATCGCCAGGGCAGACTGCGCTCGATCTCCTCGGCGTCGTGGCCGAGCACGACCACGACCTCCTCGATCCCGACGGCGGCGACGGCGTCAAGCACGTACAGAAGCAAGGGTCGGCCCCACAGATACGCCAGGGTCTTCGGACGGCCGAATCTGGAGGAGGCGCCGGCCGCCAGGACAATCGCGGCCACTCCCACCGCTTGCATCAGCCCCGTGACAGTGGGGCGGCCGCTGCGGTCGCGGCCACCTGGCCGGCCTCGATGCGAGCCTTGTCACGAAGAAGCACGCCCGTCCCGCCGTAACGTGCGGCAACGATCTCGGCCATGATGGCGAGCGCCGTCTCCGCCGGTGCGCGTCCGCCAAGGTCCAATCCCACCGGGCTCCGCAATCGGTCGAGGTCCTCCAGCGGAACTCCCGCGGCGGCCAGCCGCTCTCGCCTGGTGACTTGCCTCTTGCGCGAACCGATGGCGCCGACGTACCGGCAGCCACGGGAAAGGGCCGTGATGATCGCCGGCTCGTCGACCTTGGTGTCGTGAGAGAGAACCACGACCGCGTCCGACGGGCTCATGTCGATCGCGTCCGCCACTTCGTCCGGCCACCCTACGATCAGCCGATCGACATCGGGAAAGCGCTCGCTCGTCGCGAAGGCGGGCCGCACGTCCGCCACGATCGTCTCGAAGCCGAGCGCCCTGGCAATCGACACGAGGGGAATCGCAATCTGGGCGGCACCGATGACTACGAGCCTCGGCTGCGGCGGAAAAACCTCGATGAACAGCGACCGGCCGCTCAACTCCACCGTCCTCGAGGTTCCCCGGGCAAGCGATTCGAGCGCCACACGGACCAGATCGGCGTTCGACTCCGGGTCGGCGAGCGAGCCCTCGAGACGTCCGTCCTCCCAGACCACCAGTTGCGGGGCCGCCGGCTCCCTTTCGCCCCGTGGATGCGGGCCGGCCGTGGCTCCCGGCGAATCTGCCGGAAGAGTCGTTACTACGGCCCGGCCGCGGGTCGCCCCCGCGGCCGCCGACGCCCGAGCGGCCGACTCAACGGGCTCGGCAATCACCGGCTCGATCAGCACATCGATGATGCCGCCACATGCCAGCCCCACATCCCACGCTTGCTCGTCACTGATGCCATAACGCACCACGCGCGAGCGGCCGGTCTCCCGGGCTCGCCGGATCTCTTCGACCACCGCCCCTTCAACGCAGCCGCCGCTCACGGAGCCGGCTATCCGGCCATCGGTTGTGGCCAGCAGCACCGCGCCCTCCGGCCGAGGCGCAGACCCAAACGTGCGAACGACAACGCCGCGGCCGATCTCGGCGCCACCGGCTCGCCAGGCCGTCAAGGTCTCGACAAGCTCCTTCAATCCCAGGCCTCCCGCTGCATCACGAAGTGCGACTTCCGAAACGGCCGCTCAGAGGTGACGATGGCATGGATTCGGACCGCGTTCCCATGCGACCGATTGTACGTCGACGCCACGGATCCCCTGCCGGCGCCCAATCCGACCTGCCGTCCCGGTTCGACGAGACCGCCGAGCGGGCCGACATCGGCGCGGCGAGGAACCATGCACAATGAAGTCCTCGGTCAGCTGGATTGGGCACGACCTATATGTGCGGAGTGAAGGTGCTGGAGAGATGACGAGGCCTGCGATCGTCTGCGTCGGCATGTGCAATACGAAGGGCGCCGAGATCAGGTACCTGGCCGAGCAGGTGGACCAACAGGGCGGCCAGCCGGTCATCATGGACATCAGTCTCGGCGCGGCCGTGGATTGGGCCAACGTGTCGCTGGCTGAAGTCCTGGCCTCGGACGGTACGCGGGTCGAAGACGTGTTCGCCGCGCCTCGCGCGGACGCCATCGACCTGGTCGGCCACGCCGGCGCTACCAAGATCCTCCAGCTGAGAGCCGCCGGAAGATGCGACGGGATCATCTCGTGGGCAGGTTCTGTCGGGACGACAACGGCCACTCAGATCATGCGAGCACTGCCGTTCGGTGTGCCGAAGGTGATGCTCACCGACATGGCCTCGAGCGACGTCAGCATGTGGCTCGGAAACAAGGACATCTACATCGTCAACCCGACGGCCGAACAAGGGATAAACGTGGTCACGCGCAAGGCCGTCGCGAACGCCGCCGCGGCCGTGGTTGCCATGGCCAATGTCCCGGAGATTCCGGCAGGTTCCAGGCCTCTGGCCGCGATAACTTCGTACGGCTCGACGACGCCGACCGTGCGGCGTTGCGCGGAGTTCATGGAGCTGAGGGGATGGGACGTAAGCGTCTTCCACGCGGTCGGTGTCGGAGCCACGATGGAGGACCTGATCCGATCGGGGCTCATCACGGCACTGATCGACCTCACACCGGCCGAACTGACGAACAACCTCCTCCACAGCGTCTACGGCACCCCGAAGACGTGGGAAGGTGAGCGGCTCACCGCCGCCGCAGAAATGGGAATACCGCAGGTCGTGGCCCCCGGCGGTATGGACCAGGCGGCGATGGGCCCGCTGCACAGCGTCCCAGCCGAGTACCTCGATGACATCCGCAGTGGGCGGCGCCTCTCATACCACGGCACCGGACTGCCCTACCAGCACAACGCGTCTGTGACCATCATCCTTCCCACCCTCGAAGAGGTCGAGCAGATCTCCTTGGAGATCGCTCGGAAGCTCAACGACACCCGAGGACCGACGGCTCTCGTGATTCCGATGCGCGGCTGGTCGGCCTACGACCAGGACGAGGAATCGGCAACCCTCGCGCGGGGTTGGTCACCCGGTAATGGTGACGGGCCCACGTGGTCCCCAGACCCTTCTAATCCGGGTTGGTCTCAACGCTCCACGATCATGCTGTCCGTGCTGCAGAAACACTTGAACCGCGGCAACCCGAACCTCGACCTGCTGGTCTGCGATCTCCACATACTCGATCTGGAGTTCGCCGACCTCGTCAACAGGTGCATGGCGGACATGCTCGATCATTCGTGGCGCAAGGGCATGTACCGCGACTCGAGTGGCGTGATCGCCTGAGTCAATCGCGGCGGGCGAACCGGGCAAGTTGCCGCAACTCGGCCACCGGCGGCCTCGACGGATCGGCCCCGATAAGATTCAGCGCGACATGGTCGGCGCCGGCCGCGAAGCGTTCATCGATCCCCTCGCCGATACGATCCAGGTCACCCCAGGCGACGATGGCCTCGAACAGGGCATCCGAACCGGGCCGCTCCAGGTCGGCGTCCGACCAGCCCAGCCTCACCAGGTTGTTGCGGTAGTTGGCCGCTCCGAGGTAATAGTCGAGATGACGGTCGCCGATCTCGCGCGCGGCACGCAGGTCGCCGGCGAGCACGACCGGGAGGTCGGCACACAGGAACGGCTCCGGACCGAGAATGTCCCGGACCTCGCGGATGTGGGCCGCAGTGGTGAAGTACGGGTAGGCTCCCGCCGTGCGCTCCCCGGCCATGCCGACCATCCGCGGGCCGAGAGCCGCCAGCACGATCGGCGGAACCTCCGCGTCGGGTCCGCGCCACGGCGCAGCGGCCATGGCGTCCAGGTAGCTGCGCATCGCCGAAAACGGCCGCTCGTACTCGTGGCCGCGGACTCGGACGCTTGGGGCGTGGCTGACACCGATTCCCAGGATGAAGCGCCCGGGCCAGGCTTCGCCGAGCGCTCGACTGCCGTTGACCATCGCCGCGGCGTCACGAGCCCAGATGTTGGCAATGCCGCTGGCGATGACGAGCCGATCGGTCGCAGCCAGATAGATCGCGCCCTGGGCGAACGCCTCGCGGGCCAGTGACTCGCCGTACCAGAGCGTGCCGTAACCGAGCTGCTCCATCTCGCGGACGAATTCGCGCTGAACCGACGCCGGCTGCGCGTTGAGCGGGCCGGCGAAGACGCCGATGCGACCTGGATCGATCCCGTCGAGTCTGGTCAAGCTCATGGCTTCGATTCTACGTCAACAGCGACGATGCCTGACTCAGGCGCGGCGGAACGAAGTGTTCAGGGTTTGACTGCGTTCACCCGGACCGGCTCGCCCAGTTCCAGCGATCGATAGGCGGCCTGGACGACTTCCACGGCTCGAAGGCCATCCAGCCCCGTGACCGGCGGCTCGGTTCCGTTCCGGACGGCGTCCAGGAACCCGGCAAGCATCCCGTGGTCCGCGTCGGTGCCCCAGTAGGTCCAGGTCGCCCCAGGATTACGTGCGTCGAACACCGAGAACCGCTGCCGGAAGGCGTCGACGTCCAGCACGCCGCGCTCCCCGACCAGCTCCATTGCCATCCCACCCCACGTGGGGTAGTTGTCGGGACGGCTCCAGCTGCAGTCGATCGTGGCTATCGTCCCGTCGTCGAACGTGACCGCCACGATGGCTCCCGTCTCGACCTCGGTGCGGTCCGCGTGGAGGATGTGATTCGCGCTGGCCCAGACCTCGGCCGGCTCCGCCTTGAGCAGCCAGCGAAGCAGGTCCAGGACGTGGACGGTGTGGTCCGTTACGGCGCCGCCGCCGGCAAGCTCGCGATCGCCGAACCAGGCTCGGTGAGGGGTCGGGATCTGTCCCTGGTTGACCGCGCTGACGGCCCGGACGCGCCCTATGTCGTTCGACGCGATGGCGGCCTTCGTTCGCGCCATGGCGGGTGAGAAGCGCATCGGGAACGCGGTCATCAGCACGACACCGGCACGAGCACATGACCCAACCATCGCCACAGCGTCCTCAACGGTGGTCGCGAGCGGCTTCTCGCACAGGACGTTCACTCCGGCCGCGGCCGCCGCCTCGACATCGGCGCGGTGCCTGGAGTTCTCAGAGGTCACGATGACGGCATCGGGGCGGAGGGCGAGGAGGGCCGAGAGATCGCCGACGAACGGGATCGAATGGAGCTTCGCAAAAGCCTCGCCGCGGGCCGGTTCCGGATCCGCGAGGCCGAGCAAGTCGATGTCCGGCATGCCCCGCAGGATGTCGGCGTAGGTGTCTGTGTGGACATGTGCGGCCGACACGAGGCCGACCTTGACCCTGGCCGTCATCGGATTCCCTCCGCCGCCGGCGCCGCGACCAGCCGGACGGGACGACCCGTCCGCGACGATTCGATCACCGCGTTCGCTATCCGGACGGCCTCCAGGCCGTCCTCCGCCGTGACTCTCGGCGGTCCCCCGCCCTGGATCGACTTCACGAAGTCGGCCAGCTCGAGGGCCCACGGGTTTTCGGCGATCGGGCTGTCGGGCAATCCCGTCCGCGCCTCTCCGGCGCCCCGTTCACCGATGAGGTACGGCGTCACGGGCGCCGCATCGGTCGACTCGTACTGGATCAGGCCGCCGTCGCCCGCGATCTCGAACCCGGTTCGGAAGACCGGCCACGGGTAGACCCAACCGCCGGCCACGTGCGTTATGGCGCCAGAAATGTGCCGCAGAACGGCGAAGCCGAAATCGAGATCGGCGCCGCTTGCGTCGCGGATGGTCTTCGCCCAGACCGATTCCACGTCGCCGGCGAGGTAGCGAGCGTAGTCGTAGTCGTGGACCAGCAGGTCCATCATGACTCCGCCGGAGCGAGCCGGGTCGAAGAACCAGTGGTCGGCGGGTTTGTTCGGCTGCGCCGATTCGCGGCGGAGACGAACGACAGCCAGCCGGCCGACCCGACCGGCATCGACGGCCTGCTTGGCCGCCACGTACTCGTTGATGTATCGGACGACGTGAGCAACGAAGAGCGGAACCCCCGCCCGATGACAGGCCGAAACCATCGCCTCGCCGTCTTCCACGGTTCGGGCGAGCGGCTTCTCGCAGATGACAGGCCGGCCCGCGCGGGCGGCGGCCTCGACGACGGTTCGGTGGAGGTAGGTCGGCGTACAGACGTCCACGACATCGCACGCGGCCAGGAGCGCCTCGATCGAGGCGGTGGTGGTCGCGCTGAACTGCTCCGCAAGCCGCTCGGCGGCCGGACTGGCGCTGTCGTAGATGGTCAGCGACGCCACACCCAGCGACTTCCACGCCGCCGCGTGCGCCTCGCCCATGAAGCCGGCGCCCACAAGTCCAATTCGAAGCGCCGAGGGCCCGGGAAGCTCCGGGGGGAAGCTCGGGTTCATCTCAGCTGACACCTCCAAGAAGCAGATGGTGGCACGGCGGCCGGCGCGCACCGGCTTTGCACCCACCGAGAAGCGCGGATCGTCGCCGGTGCCAATGTCGGAATCTGAACAGCTATCGGTCGTCCAACCGCGCTCGACGCTCCTTCTTCATGACCGGCTAACAGGGCTGTTCAGCTACAGCGTGCCGATGGCAACGACGCGCGGGAGGCGGTCTCCGCGCACTCCCGCGACTTGCGCCACTTTCGATTATCGATTATTGTCTGGTGATTGGCGCAAGAGAATCGGCCGGGGCGAGGGCGGGGATCTCTCGCGTCGGCCGACCCGACCGTCGGCAGTGGGAGACACTAACAGGAGCGTCAGTGGGCGTCTTCTTCTGGCGGTACGACCTTGAGCCCGAGTTCCCCCTCCGCGTGCTGGAGTATGAGACTGCCCCGGACGACCTGATGCACTCGCACGATTACCTGGAGGTCGCTCTTTGCCTGGAGGGGACCGGCGAGTTCTCGTTCGGCCAGCGTGAGGATCCGATCGAGCCGGGCGATGTGTTCCTGATCGACAACAGCGATGCACACGTCGCGCTGCCAGACCCTGGCGTTCGCCTCAGGCTTCTGCTTGTCCTGTTCCTACCCGAGCTCATCGCCGCCCCTGGATGTCGGCCGTTCGATTCGGCATACCTGACGGCATTCGACGACGTCCCCAGTGGGTCCCGCCGCATCGCGCACCACTCGTCGCTTGCCCGGGAGCTTCGGCCCATTCTGTTCGAGCTGAAGGCAGCAGCAGAAGGCGGAGATCCATCCGACCGGCACCTGGTCGATGCCAACCTGCGTCGCTTGCTTGGCGTGGTAATCAAGGATCGTGGGCAGGCCGTCACGCAGGCGGACGTCGCCGCGGACGTGCAGGTGCAGTTGAGCCCCGCACTGGCCTACGTCGGGGACCATTTCCGCGAGACGATCACCCTTGGGCAGATCGCGGAGACCATGCACCTGAGCGCGTCACGGACACGCCACTTGTTCAAGAACGCCACAACAGTAGGATTCAAGGAATACGTGACGAAGCTGAGGATGGCCGAGGCGAAGCGGCTGCTCCTCCAGACCGACGTCAACATCTGCGAGATCGCCTGCGCGGTCGGTTACTCGAACACCTACCAGTTCTACAAAGTGTTCAAGCGATACACGAGCATGTCGCCTGCCGACTACAGGCATTACTACAGCAGCCAACCTGTTGCGCGCATCCCCGCCGTCGAACTGGGCGGTGGTGTCTACATCGGCGGAACCGCACACGCCGGGGAGGCGGCGAGCTAGCGCCGATACTTCTTCGTTTGCTTGATCTGGGGGCAGGGATCACGGGAACAGAGACAGCCGCTCCTGCCAGTTTGACAGCCGCTATTGACATTGCCGGCCACGATCATCGACCCGGAGACTGGCCGCATAGGGGCATCCGCCCAGGTGCCCGATGAGCCACGCACAGGTGACTCCGAACCCGTCACGAGGGAGTCAGATGGCGTCCTTTCAGCATTTGTTCAGCCCGATCCAGCTAGGCAACATCGAACTTGCCAACCGGGTAGTCCATGTCCCGACGGACATCAGCTCGTCCCATGCCGACGGTGAGGTGAGCGAACGCGATATCGCCCACCACGGCGATATCGCCCGGGGCGGTGCGGGCTTCATCATCGTCGGCGCAACGACGCCCAACGCCAGGACCGGCCGACCCACGGTCACCTGCCTGGTCGCCGACGGCGACAATTACGTGCCCGGGCTGGCGCGCCTCGCCGAGAGCATGCATCGCTACGGCTCGAAGTGCGCCGTCCAGCTCCAGCATCCGGGACGCCAGTGCGCTATCCCGCGATACAACACGCTCGGCGCCAACGACCGGGTTCTCAAGCTGCCGTGGTCGGCCGGGCACGAGATCATCTACGAAAACGCCGAGGAGAAGGGCAAGGAGATCCGGGAGTCGTCCATAGCCGAGATCCTCGAGCTGGTAGATCAGTTTTCCGAGGCGGCCTGGCGGGTGAAGCAGGCCGGCTTTGATGCCGTCGAACTCCACGCGGCTCACGGATACTTGCTGTCGGAGTTCATGAGCCCTGCCCTCAACCGGCGCACAGACAGGTTTGGCGGCAACTTCGAGAACCGGATGCGCTTCCCGCTGGCCGTCGTGGACCAGATCCACAAGAAGTGCGGCAAGAGCTTCCCCGTCCTGGTCCGTTACTCGTTCGACGAGTGGATGCCCGGCGGCAGAACGCTCGAAGAAGGCGTCGAGATCGCCCGCGAACTCGAGCGAGCGGGATGCGCCGGGGTGGATCTCAGCATGGGACTCCAGGAGAGCCCCGGTGCCGGGTTCGACCCCATGCAATATCCGCAGGGCTGGGCGACTTACGCGGCCGAAGCCACGAAGAAGGCCATCCGCATCCCGGTGATCACCAGCCACTCCCTGCGCGACCCCGAGTACTGCGATCAGATCATCGCCGAGGGCAAGACGGACCTCGTCGGCCTGTCGCGCCAGATGCTGGCCGATCCCTACTGGCCGGTGAAGGCCCAGCACGGTCGAATCCGCTCGATCCGAAAGTGCATCTCGTGCCTGGGTGGCTGCTGGCAGGAATCGCTGATGGCCAAGCACGAAATCGCCTGTTCCATCAACCCAGGCTGCGGCAATGCCGCCTTCGCTCACATGGAGCGCACGGCGACTCCCATCCGCATGGCCGTCGTGGGCGGTGGTCCCGCCGGCATGGAAGCGGCGCGGGTTGCCACCGAGCGCGGGCACATCGTCACGCTGTTCGAGCAGGCCGGCGAGCTCGGGGGCGCGCTGCTCTACTGCTGCCTGGTCCCGGGCAAGGAGAAGATGCGCTGGTACCTGGATTGGATCCGGGACCAGATGATGGATCTCAACGTCGACATCCGTCTCAACCACGCCCCGACACTGGACGAGCTGCGCTCGTTCGATGTCGTCGTGAACGCCACCGGAGCCATCTCCTACGTGCCGGACGTGATCGGCAATGCCGATGACGTGATCCCGTTCGAGGAGGCGATGGCCTGTCCCAAAATCGCCTGCGACTGCCACCCCGGCGCCCGCAAGATGCACAAGATGGGCCAGCGCGTCCTTCTCTGGGGCGACCACTACCCGGCCGTCGACACCATCGCATTCCTGGCGAGCATCGGCAAGGACGTCACGGTCGTGACGGAAAACCGGGAGTTCGCGGCGGAATGCGAGGTCATCCACATGTACGTCGCCCGGAAGCGCTTCGCGCAAGGCGACGCCGAGGTCCTCGAGTCGAGGCCGTACAAATACCCCGTCACCGTCCTCACCCAGACGACGGTCCGAGAGATCCGCGCAGGTGAGGTCGTCCTCCAGGACAGGGACTTCAACCGGACCACGTTGGCTGTCGACAGCATCGTCGGCTGCCATACGCGCCCGAGGCTCGAGCTCTTCGAGGAGCTCCGAGCCGCCGGCATCCATGTCATCAACGTCGGCGACTCAGTGCGCCCGCGAAACCTGTATTTCGCGGTCAAGGAAGGTGCCGGCGTCGGCCTCGCGGTCGACGAACACCTTCTCTTCAATCCGAACCATGCGGTCGTCAACGACCTGCCACTCGACGTGCTTGGCCAACTGACGCGGCCGGATGGGAAAGCCTACTCACACCAGCAGATGGTTGTTCTGGCTGGTCAGCGCTCTCGTCAATAGGAGACACGCCTTCAGCGAGGAGGAGGGAAATCGAAGCAACGGCCCAACGATTGCAGAGATCAACGTCCAGACGCGCGGTCCCTCCCAGGGTTCCGCGGTCAGCGTAGGGAGGTTCAGTTCATGAAGCTAAATCGGGTAGTGCGCACACTAGGCGCGCTGGCCGCCGCCGCGGCCATCGTCGGTGGGTGCTCCTCGAGCAACGCAACGACGGCGCCTTCCGGCCCCAAGACGTACACGATCGGCTACTCGAATGGTGGCGGCGTCGGCAACGGCTTCCGCGAAGAGCAGGTTTGCACCGCCAAGGCGCAGGCCAAGATGTATCCGGAAGTCACCAGCCTCACCGTGATCCATCGCAATACAGACGCCGCGGGCCAGCTCTCCGACATCCGCGACCTGATCGCGAAGAACGTCAACGCGATCGTCTTCAACCCGAACGATCCCGACGCCCTCGACCCGGCTCTCGCAGAGGCGCACGCCAAGGGCATCGTGACTGTTGCAGTTGACTCCTACGTTACCGACCCGAACACCTGGAACCTGTACAACAACCAGGTCAAGTACGCCGAGCTCGGCGCCAAGTGGCTGTTCGACCAGATGGGCGGGACCGGCACCGTGTGGTACACCCGCGGTATCGCCGGAAACTCGGCCGACAGCGACCGCGACACCGGATTCCAGACCATCCTCAAGCAGTACCCGAACATCAAGGTCGTCCCCAGCAACTCCGGCGTCTTCACCGGCTGGGATCCGGCCACCACCACCAGCCTGACCAACGACTTCATCCAGAGCGGCCAGTACGACAAGATCCAGGGAATCTGGGCGTCGGGCATGGGCAAGCAGATCGTCGACGCGATCAAGGCTGCCAATAAGCCGTTCGTTCCGATCGCCGACGCCGACATCGGCGGCTTCGTCTCACAGCTCCTCGATCCCACCAACTTCCCGGGCCTCAAGGGCGCGGCCGTTACCAATACGGCCTCCGTCGGCGGCGCGGGCNNGTCCTGCTCGACCCCGTGCTGCTCGACAACACGACGGACGCGGGCAAGACCGCTCTCAAGGCCTGGCAGTCGGTTCCAGGACTGGACCCGCTGTGGCCGCTGAGCCTCGCGATCAAGGATTGGACAACCTACGATCCGAACACGGTTCCGTCGACCTGCAAGGGCGCGTAATCGTACCGGTGCTTTCCTAGCGGAAGGGGACGCCGGCCTTCGCCGGCGTCCCCTTCCGAAACCAGGGGAACGATGACAGTCACAACAGACCTGCTGCTCGAAGCAACTGGCGTATCGAAAGCCTACGGTGCTGTCGTGGCGCTGAAGTCGGCGTCGCTTGCCGTGCGCCCGGGCGAAGTGCACGCGCTCCTTGGGGCTAACGGCGCGGGTAAGAGCACCTTCGTCAAGATCCTGACCGGCGTGGTCCACCCGGACACGGGCCGAATCGTGGTCCGCGGAAAGGAGCGCACGGCCCATTCCCCGGCCGAGGCACGTCGCGGCGGATTGATGTCCGTGTACCAGGAGCCGTCCCTGATTCCCGACTTGGACATCAGGGCTAACCTGCGCTTGACCAACACGCCGCTGGAGCCGTTTCGCCACTGGCTCGGTCAGCTCGGCCTCACTGACCTGGACCTTTCGAGCCTGGCCCGCAGGGTGCCGCTGGCCTCGTTGAGGATCATCGACCTCGCCCGCGCCCTCGCGATCGAGCCCGATGTGCTCATGCTCGACGAGATGACCGCCGCCCTGCCCGCGAACCTCACCGAGAGGGTCCTGGAAGTCCTGAAGACCATGCATGGCGGCGACCGATCCGTCATCTTCATCTCTCACCGGCTGATCGAGATCGCCGCCGTCTGCGACCGGGCGACCGTGCTCCGGGAAGGCGAGACCGTCGGCGTCGTTGACGTGACCGTCGGCTCCGAGGAGAGGATCGTCGAGCTGATGCTCGGCCAGAGCGTTGAAGGCCTGTCCGCGCGAACGGGCGACGTCACCGGTCCCGAGTCCCGGGCAAAAACAGCGACGCCGCGTATCTCCGCTCGCTCTCTCAACTCCGGCACGAGGCTGCACGACGCCTCATTCGAGCTGTACCCCGGCGAAGTGCTCGGCGTGGTGGCGCTTGAAGGCCAGGGCCAGGACGAGCTGTTCGACATTCTTGCGGGATCCTCGCGTCCCAAGGGCGGCGAGCTCCTTGTGGACGGCCAGCCTGTCTCCTTCCGACATCCTGCCGATGCGATCCGCGCGGGTGTGGTCTACGTCGCTGCCGACCGGGCCGAGGCGCTCCTGATGCAGCGCTCGATCCGCGAGAACATCGCCCTGCCGTTCTCCACGCGTTTTCGCAGCTGGGGTCTGATCGACCTGGGCAAGGAGCACGAGAGTGTGGACGGCGCCGTAACGAGACTCCAGATCGACGCCCGGGCCGGTGGCGAAGTGCGGCGGCTCTCCGGTGGCAACCAGCAGAAGGTGACGATCGCCCGCTGGGTCGCGGGAGGCGTTCGGACCATGCTGTGCTTCGATCCGACCCGCGGCATCGACATTCGAACCAAGACCCAGATCTACAGGCTGCTCCGGGACATGGCCGAGGCCGGCGCCGCGATCCTGCTCTATACCTCGGAGCTGAAGGAGGTCCAGCTCGTGTGCGACCGAGCGATCGTGATCTTCGGCGGCCGCGTGGTCGGCGAGGTCAGCGCCGCGGACGGCGATGAGCCCACGCTCCTGCGCGCGGCTTACAACCTTCGATCCGAGGCCGCGGTGCCCGAGGCCGTCGCAGCGATGCTCGGTTCGAGTTCATCCAGTGCCGACGCGTCGACCTCCGCCGGTTCGAGCCGCCCGGAGGTGCAGCAGTGACCGCGGCTCCGATCATCGCTCGCCAAGGGCCTCTCGATGTTTTCGTGCCGTGGGCACGCCGCAACGCCTGGACCCTCGGCCTGGTCGGGTTCCTCGCTGGCCTCCTCGTATACACCAAGCTCATCCAGGCGAGCTACGACGCGAGCAGCCTGCAGGGCCTCGCGATCGGCGTCCTACCGCTGGCATTGGCTGCCGTGGCCCAGGCGGTAGTGGTTCTGAGCGGGGGCATAGACCTCTCGATCGGGTCGATGATGGCGCTCACCAGCGTCGTGTGCGCGACCATGATGAAGGGCCAGAGCGAGCAGTTCGGCATCGGCGTAGTCGTGATCGTGCTCGTCCTGGGCCTCACCCTGGGCTTGATCAACGGCGCCCTTGTCGTCTTCACCAAGGTACCGGACATCGTCGTCACGCTGGCCATGTCCTTCGTGTGGGCAGGCTGTGCGCTCCTGGTGAGGGCGGCGCCCGGCGGCGGCGCCTCAGATTGGCTCAAGAACCTCGTGTTGGGATCCGTCGTCAGTGACTGGGTCCCGAAGTCGGCGATCGTCCTCGTTGTCGTCGTGGCCGTCGTCTGGATCCCCATCTCGCGCTCAATGCTGGGTCTGTCGATCTACGCGATCGGCAGCAATCGCCTCGCGGCGTTCCGCTGCGGCGTTCCCGTCGGCCAGACCAAGATTTCGGCCTATGTCCTCACCGGCCTGTTCTCGGCGCTCGCCGGTCTCTCTTTGACTGCCAGCACCGGGATCGGGACGCCGGTGCCCGGTCCCTACACGCTGATGAGCGTGGCGGCCGTCGTCCTCGGCGGGGTCAGCCTCGCCGGCGGCCGGGGCGGTCTGTTCGGCCCGATTGTCGCGGTGGTCGTTCTGCAGATGATCAGGACGGACATGACATTCCTGAGCATCGACTCCAACTATGCATACGTCGCCCAGGGCCTCATTCTCGTGGGAGTGGTAATGGTCGGTAGCTTCGCCCAGATGCGCCGGAGCCGCGCATGAGCGCGGCCGTGTTCTCCAACAGGTGGCTGAGCCCCTCCGCCTGGAGAAACCTGTTCAGGGATTGGCCCCTGCTCCCGCTGATGGGCCTGCTCCTCGTGCTGGTCATCGTTATCCAACTCGCGGACCCCGGCATCGTCACTCTTCCATGGGCCGGCGTGATCATGCGGGCGTCCGTCCCCCTGGCCATCCTGGGTGGCTGCCAGACGCTCACGATGCTGACCGGCGGCATCGACCTCTCAGTCGCGTCGATCGCGTCGATGACAGGGTTTGTCACCGCAACGTTCGTTCACAGCCCCGGTGGGTGGGTCCAGGGAATGGCCATCGCCCTCGTTGCTGCCGCCCTGGCGGGCTTCGTCACGGGCATCGGCGTCGGCATCTTCCGGGTGCACCCGCTGATCATGACCCTCGCCATGAGCTTCGTGGTCCTCGGCTTCGCCAACGTGTGGCAGCTGCAAATGGTTCAGACCGGCGCCGGGGTTCCGGGCGAGCTGAGATGGGTCGGGAGCAACACGCTCTTCGACGTCATCCCCTACAGCCTCCTGGTTTTCGTCCCTCTGACTCTGCTGATATTGCTGGGCCTGCGGCGGACCGGCTTCGGCCGGCTGCTCTTCGCGATCGGCGACAACCCGATCGCGGCGCGACTGTCGGGCGCGCGTTCCTGGCAGGTCCTGATTGCCCTCTACGTGCTCTCGGCCGTCCTGGCAGGTATCGCCGGGCTGGTCATCTCGGGCTTCACCAACACCGCCAGCGTGTCGCTCGCTGACCCCTACCTTCTCCCGTCTGTCGCGGCCGCCGTCATCGGCGGAACCTCCATCATGGGCGGCCGGGGCGGGTTTTCGGGAACGATCGTCGGTGCGCTCATCCTGACGGTACTGACGGCTCTGCTCACGGTGCTGGGACTTCCCGAGCCCACGCGGCAGATCGTGTTCGGTTCGATCATCGTCGTCGTCGCGGCCGCATACACCCGCGTGACGTCGGAGTCGTAGCCGGACCGACCTGGACGAGCCGGTTCGATTGACACGGCCCGGAACGAAGCGCTTCGAAAGTGAACGTGACGCGGTGATCCAACTCTTCGGCCATCTCTATGCGCCTGACGATCGAGGACTGTGCTCTGTCACGCTCGACGGCGGCAAGATAGCCGCCATCGAGCCGCGCGCTTCGCAGCCCGAGGGCTCGCTCGGCGGACTCTCGTCACGGATCCTGCCCGGCCTGATAGACATCCAGCTGAACGGTGCCTTCGGCGACGACTTTGCCGATCCATCGGCGGATGTCCCTGCCATCTGCCGCAAGCTGCCCCAGTACGGCGTAACCGCGTTCGTGCCAACCATCGTCACGTCGGCACCTGACGTCTATGCGCCCGCTCTGGCGAAGCTCCGCCATGCCCCCGCACCGGGCGAGAGCCAGGTCCTAGGGGTCCACATCGAGGGCCCTTTCATCAGTAACGCGTACCGTGGCGCCCACGACCCCGCGCACCTCCGGCCCCCGTCAATCGAAGAGGCCGGCCGCTGGCTCGAGGCGGGCGACGTTCGATGGCTCACACTCGCCCCAGAACTGCCCGGGGCACTTGAACTGATCGCCTTCCTGGTGGAGCGTGGCGTCCGCGTCTCAATCGGCCATACGGACGCGACCTGGAGTCAGGCCGCTGCCGGGGTGACCGCCGGAGCGACTCTGGCGACCCACCTGTTCAACGCAATGCGACCTCTGCGTCACCGCGATCCCGGTGTAGCGGGTTACGTCATCGGAACGACTTTGTCGGCAGGTTTCATCGCGGACGGCAATCACGTCGCGTTCGAGACGCTCCGGATGGTGGCCCGGGTCAAGGCGCCGGACGAGTTGATACTCATAACCGATGCGCTGGCGGGCCTGGGCATGCCGCCGGGCCGCTACATAGTCGCGGGCCGCGAATACGTCTCCGACGGAACGTCCGGCCGGTTGCTCGACGGGACTCTCACGGGCTCGCTCCTGCCCCTCAACCTGGCACTCCGAAACGTGGTCGAGAAGGTGGGACTCGAGCCCGCAGTCGCCGTCCAGCTGGCAACGCTCAACCCGGCTCGCGCCCTCGGCCTCGAAGCATCTCTCGGTCGGGTGGAAGTCGGCCGGGCTGCGGACCTGGCGATCGTGGACGAGGACTGGGGTGTACAGGCGACCATCGCCGGCGGCGCAATTGCCTACCGCCGCGATCACGTGGCGCCGTCGGCCCTCGCAGGTTGAGCTCGTCAACTCGCGGTCTCAACGCCTTCCTGGTCCGGGGCCGAGTCACTCCCCCACTGGACCCGGGGTTTGCCCCGGCAATCCTCGCGCAACGCAGACTGGCCGATATCGCCGCCGCTTCGCCACGAAGTCTCGCGGTCGCGATTGCCGTCGAGCAACCAGGCGGGTCGGTCTACCGTCGGGAGACCTGGACATTCGCCGAGCGAGATCCCGAGGCGGAGGCCGGTCACGCGCTCTGCGAACGGCTGATCAAGTCGATGCTCTGGGGTCGCGGCGGATCCAGGATCTGGGTCGACGGGCCGGATGATCTCGTGGCGTTTCTGCGCCATCACTACGCAAACGACGCGGCCGGTCGCTTCGACGCCGACATGATGAGGCGGGTCTACGACTCACCCCTGGAGGTCATCCGGGCATCACGCGCCTCTTTTCCGGAGTCGCGTGGTGGAAGTGTCGCGGTTGGGGGCGGGCTCAATGGCTGCCGAATCGGATTCGACCTGGGAGCGAGCGACCGCAAGGCGGCCGCGATCATCGACGGCGAGGTCGTCTTCAGCGAGGAGATCCTCTGGGATCCATCGCATCAGGCCGACCCGAAGTGGCACTTCGACCAGATCATGGATTCCCTGAACCGGGCTGCGGCGCACCTGCCACACGTCGATGCCATCGGCGGGAGCGCCGCCGGCGTCTATGTCGACAACGAAGCAAGGTCCGCCTCGCTGTTCCGCTCGGTCCCGCCCGACCAATTTGATCGCGTTCGCCGCTTGTTCCACGAACTCCAGGCCGCATGGGGCGGCGTCCCGTTCGCAGTGGCGAACGACGGCGATGTGACAGCGCTTGCCGGCGCAATGGTGGCGGACGTAGGCGGCCTGCTTGGGATTGCAATGGGATCCAGCGAAGCGGCGGGTTACGTCCCCTGCGAACGCGGTCTGACGCCGTGGCTCAACGAGCTGGCTTTTACCCCGATCGACTATGCGCCGGATGCGCCTGTCGACGAATGGTCCGGCGACCGGGGTTGTGGCGTGCGGTACTTCTCGCAGCAGGCGCTGCCGCGGCTTCTGCCGGCAGCCGGTATAGAGGTCGACGACTCGTTGCCGCTACCCGAGCGGCTTGTGGCTCTCCAGGAGCTGATGGCGGCCGGCGACGAGCGCGCAGCCCGCGTCTACGAGACGATCGGGACGCACTTTGGCTACGCCCTCCTCGACTACGCGGACTTCTACGATTTCGAGCACGTGCTGCTCCTGGGGCGTGTTGTAACCGGAGCGGGCGGGGACATCATCCAGACCCACGCTAAGAACGTCCTGGCAGCCGAGGGCACGGATCGGCCGGTAACGTTCCACTCCGTCTCGGAACGCGACAAACGCCACGGCCAGGCTGTCGCCGCGGCCTCGTTGCCGAGGATCGCTCGGTAGGCTACGGCCCGCTCCTGGGCGCTCTTGACTCCAATCCGTGCGAGCCGGCGCGGTGGGCTAATACCCGATGGAGGGCATGTGTGCGCCTTCGGGCTCCTGGTAGATCCCGGTCGTCATCATGTTCAACACGAACCAGACCTTCAGCCCCTCTGCCAGGCACCACTGGAACAGGTTGCTGTCCCGGAGTGGGACCAGGAACCCGGGCTTGCCGAAGTCCTTTGCCTCGCAAATGAGAGCCTTCAGGTCGTCGCTTGTCTCGGCCACGGAGTGGGAGAAGTATGTGATGCCGGTGGTATAGCCGGTGATTCGGTCCAGTCGCTCCACCACCCGGGCGTCGCCCGCTTCGATCGCCTCGTGGACCTCACCCGGGCGCTCGTGGCCGTGGACCTTCACCGACAGTGCATTGCACGTCGCCTCGTCGGCGGGCGTGGCCAGGCGGACGTCGTAGCCCGGCATCCGGCGATTTAGGGCGTCGCCGTACATCGCCGCGTATGCGCCTCTGATGTCGAAGCCGAGCTTGGCGTAGAGGCTCAGAGATCGGTTGTGGAATGCCAGCTGGAGCAGTCTGATGCCGATGGCGCCGCGAGCGTTGGCGTGGTCCATGGCCGCGAGCATCAGCGCCTTGCCAACGCCCGAGTTCTGCTGGCCGGGCTGGACGGTGATGGGGCCGATTGCCGACACGGCCGAGCGCTCGTCCATGAAGATGCTGCCGATCACCTTGCCGCCCCGTTCGGCGACGGCGCCGTAGAAGCGAGGGTGTTCGATCATCCACTTGAGCGGCAGGGCCGCGGCCTCGACCGAGGGGAAGTCCGGCGGAAAGCCGTGCTCACCCGACACGGTCGCGAACGCGTCGTAGCAGATCTGCCCGGCGTCCTGCCAGTCGTCCAGCACGGCCTCGCGAATCTTGAAGTCCATGAGCCTCTCCCTTGATTCAGAGCAGTCCGGCCCCCGAACCTCGGCGTGGGATCAATAACCGCCCCCCAGCGCTCCCTTGCCAGTCGCAGCCAGGCCCGCCTTGCGGGCGCGGAAGTCGAGGATGATCGTCTCCGTGGCAGTCGCTCCGACCCGCGTGACTCCTGCTTCCATGACCTCGAGCAAGGCATCGAGCGTCCGAACGCCGCCGGCTGCCTTGACCCGAATGTGCGGCGAGGTGTTCGCGCGCATCAGCCTCAGGTCATCCAGCGTGGCACCGCCCGGCGCGAATCCCGTGCTCGTCTTGACGAAGTCCGCTCCGGCGGCCTCGGTAAGGTGGCAGGCCCGGATCTTCTCGTCGTCGGTCAGATAAGCGTTCTCGAAGATCACCTTGACGATTGCCCCGGCCGGATGCGCGACCTCGACGATGGCGCGGATGTCGGCCTCGACGTCGGCGTCGCGGCCCGACTTGAGCGCCCCGATCTTGAGGACCATGTCCAGTTCGGTTGCCCCGTCGGCCAGGCCGCGGAGCGCCTCGGCGACCTTGATCTCGGTGGTGTGGTTGCCATGGGGAAAGCCGATGGTCGTTCCGACCGCGACGTCCGTACCGGCCAGGATCGACTTCGCACGGACCACGTCGGCCGGACGACAGCACACCGACGCAACGTCGTACTTGGCCGCGAGCCGGCAGCCAGCCTCGATGAATTCGTCGTCAAGCTCCGGCCGAAGAAGCGAATGGTCGATGGTCTTGGCGATGTCTCGTTCGGTCAGGTTCCCGATTGAAAGTGTCATTTCACTCACTTCACGTAGGGGCGCAGGATGTCGCGAGCGATAAGGAAGCCCTGCTTGACCTTTTCGTCGGTCCCCTCGAACCGGCGGTCCTCGTGCTCGATGATGCAGTCGCCCTCGTAACCCTGTCGATAGAGCTCCGAGAACACGACCGACCAGTCAACCTCGCCCAGGCCCGGGATCCGCGGGATTTGCCAGCCCATGCCCATCGACATGATGCCGCGCTCATAGAGCCCGTCACGGTCGATCATCAGGTCCTTGGCCTGGAAGTGGAGGACGTGCGGCCCGAATTCCTTGAGGAAGCGGCGCATGTCGATCATCTGGAGGATCAGATGGCTCGGGTCGAAGTTGAGCCCGATCGTGTCGCCCCACTTCTCCAGGATCCGTCGCCACATGCGCGGCGTCGTGGCGATGTTGTGCCCGCCCGGCCACTCGTCGTAGCTGAAGATCATCGGGCAGTTTTCCAGCGTGATCTTGCGGCCGTGATCCTGGGCAAACTTGACGATGTCGGGCCAGACCTCCTGGGCGGTCTCCCAGTTCTCGTCCTGGTTCCGAGCGCCGTCGCCACCCATGAACGTGTTCACAAGCGGGACGTTCATCTTCTCGGCGGCGGTGATGACGTGCTTGAGGTGGCCTATGACCTGAGCCCGGTGCTCCGGGTCCGGGTGCAGCGGGTTCGGGTAGAACCCGAGGCCCGAGATCGAGAGGCCGGTCGTGGCGATCTCATCCACGATCTCGGTGGCGTGGCTGCTCGTCAGGTTTGCGACATCGATGTGGCTCGTCCCGGCATAGCGGCGCGTTGGTCCGCTGGTCACGGGCCAGCAGGCGATCTCGAGGACTTCGAAACCGTTGCCGGCCGCCCATTTGGCGACATCCATGAGGGCGGTCTGCGGGAACGGAGCGGTCAGAAACCCGAGCTTCATGGCTGTAGATCCTCCAGGGCCACGATTGGTGACGGTTGAGGGAAGAGCATCACGATGCGGATGTCACTTGGACGACGGCATACGCGCTACATCGACCCAGCGGCCGGTCCGGGCGCTTTCGGCAACTGCGTCGCCGAGGAGCATCTCGACGTAGCCGTCCACGAACGTCGAATAGGCCGGCTTGTCGGCGGGCCGGCCTGCGATCACATCCTCATAAATCGAGATGAAGTGGGCGGCGAATGTATCGGCGAAGCCCTCCACGTGGCCGCCGGGCAGCCGAGCCGCTGCTCGGCCCATCGGATTGAGGAGTCCGGGGTCGCGGGATAGGAGCTCGTTGGGTCGGTCTCGATGTCCGATCCAGAGGCAATCGGGCGTTTCGGAGTCCCACGAAACGGCCGACGACGAACCGTCGACCTCGTACTGGAGGCTGTTCTTCCGGCCTGGGCTCACCTGTGAGATCGCAACCGCCCCCCGGGCGCCGCCCTCGAAGCGCAGCGTAATCAGGGCAACGTCCTCGGTCTGGATCTCCACGGGAACCGTCTCCGCGGCCCTTGCCGTGGAGAACGTCTCGACGGGTCCGGTCGGCTTGCGGCGGATCGGCACGACCGTGGCCAGGTCGGCAAGCACGGACTGCACGTGGAGACCGGTCACGAACGTCGTGAGGTCCAGCCAGTGAGAGCCGATGTCGGCAACTGCGCGGAGTGCGCCTCCGTGCTCCAGTTCGAGCCGCCAGTTCCAGTCCGTGTCGTATAGAAGCCAGTCCTGGAAGTAGTGGCCTGTGACCAGCCGAACGTCACCGACGCCGCCGCTGCGGACCAGGCCTGCTGCGTGCTGGTTGAGCGGGTAGAACCGGATGTTGAAGTTGACGGCATTCACGAGGCCGCTTGCTCGGGCCAGATCCACCAGCTCGGCCGATTCCTCCGAGGTGAGCGAGAGCGGCTTCTCGCACACCACGTGGCGTCCTGCCGCAAGAAGCTTCCTGGCCTGGCTGTAGTGCAACTCGTTCGGCGACGTCACGTGGACGACGCGAACCCGGTCATCGGCCAGAAGGTCTTCCAACGACTTGTAGGCCGTGGGAAGGCCGAGCTCTGCGGCCCGCGTGACAGTCAACTCCGGAGTGGCGTCGAGCAGCCCAACGACATTGACCCCAATTCTCCGAAGCGCCTCGATGTGGATAGTGCCGATGAAACCGCTGCCGATTACGGCGGCGCCGATGTCGCTGCGGTGTGTCATGGAAAGAAGGAACACCTCCGACTCTCGGGTTGGGCGAGCTTCATGCTGCTGCTGGTTGGCGACCCCACCGGGAAGTGCGCCTGCGGTCGGGCGCGTCGCGACGAACTGCCGCGTTACGGGCTCGGCTGCAGGGTGGCCGCAGACCTCGGGACCGTCGCTCTTGACTGGGTCCAGACTGCCTCTGCGACCGGCCTCTGACCATCGTTTCTCGGCCGCCGGTCATGGCCGACCCACGGCTTTGATCGTTGATCGATTGTACTTGTCCCGAAGCAGAGGTGCGCTTGTCCCGGGCTCACCGGATGACCGCAGCGGCTCGCGGATGAAGGAGCGGCGGCACGATGAGCGGCAGCCCTGTGGTGCGCCTTCTATTCGGACGCTCGGCGCCGGACAGGCAGTCGTCGGCCGGCTCGCCGGGTCGCGATCAGCGCTTGATCGGCGGCGTAACTACCTCCTCGGGCACGACGGTGCCACGAGTATCGGACTCCAGCTTGCCCCCATTTGCCAGATCCCAGGTCTCCATCTCGACGAGCCGGATCCGCACGGCCTCGGGCTTGACTTTGAGGATCTCGACGGTACTGGCAGTGACCGCGGCAACGTAGGCGCGCTTCTGCTCCAGCGTCCGGCCGGTGAACAG
>PMJT01000112.1:0-8387 GCA_003158495.1 Chloroflexota bacterium
GTGGTTTTCGTGGTCGCGGCGGGCGTCGGGTCTGCGATCCCGATCTCGTTCCCGAGCGGCCGCCTGGACGGCCGGGCCCCGGCCGCGGTCGCCGCGGTCGCCATCACCTGCGCCCTGTACCGCGCCGAACAGGTCCTCCTGTTCGATCCGATTGGCACGATCGCCGGCTGGACCCAGCCGAACCCGTTCTACATCAAAGGCCGACCCGTCGTTCCTGTCAGCGCTCGACGCGTTCAACGGCGTATACGGGTTGGTATTCCTGCTCGGCTTCGGGTTCTGGCTGGCACGCCGATGGTGGCGTCTGAGCGGCCCGGCCCGATTGTCGATCGGACCCGTCCTGGCCGGCGGCCTGGTCTTTGTCGGGGCTTCTGTGGCGCAGTCGGTCGCCGAGGAGATCGGCGTTCACGGACAGGCGATGGACGCCATCGGGTTTGCCCACACCCTGACCTTCTACGTCGTCCCGGTCGGTTTCCTCGCCGGACTGCTTCGGGTTCGGATGGCTCGCTCGGCGATCGCGGATCTGGTCGTGGAGCTGGGCGAGACGCCCGAGCCGGCCCAGCTTCGCCGAGCGCTGGTGACGGCGCTGGGAGATCGAACTCTCGAGGTCGTGCTGTGGTCGGCCGACACCGGCATGTTCGTCGATGGCTCCGGCGCCCGCGTCGACTCGCTCGAGGCCCTGGCAGGCGGCCGTGCCGTGACTATGCTCGAACGCCAGGGCGCGCCGCTGGCCGCGATCCTCCACGATCCGGCGCTGCTGGAGGACCCGGGCCTCGTTGCCTCCGTTGCCGCCGCGGTACGCCTGACGGTCGAGAACGACCGGCTCACGGCCGAGGTCCAGGACCAGCTGGCCGAGGTCCGGGCGTCGCGGGCGCGCATCGTGGAGGCCACGGATGCAGAGCGACGGCGGATCGAGCGGAACATCCACGACGGCGCCCAGCAGCGGCTCGTGGCGTTGTCGCTCGCCATCGGTCGCGCCCGCGCCCAGGCGGGCAACGCGACCAACCCCGAGCTCGAAACCACGCTGGCAGAGGCATCGGATGAAGTGCGCTCGGCCCTGGCGGAGTTGCGCGAGCTGGCCCGGGGCATCCATCCCGCCGTGCTGACCCAGGCCGGGCTGGAGCCGGCGATCAGGTCCCTGGTCGACCGTGCGGTCGTGCCTACAGAACTCCGCGTCGACGTGCCGTCGCGGTTGCCAGACGCCGTCGAGGCGGCGGCGTACTTCGTCGTCTCGGAGGCGCTGACGAACGCCGGCAAGCATGCCCGCGCCGGCTCGGCCTGCGTCGCATTAGCCGTCGTCGACGGCGATCTCGTCGTCGAGGTAAGCGACGACGGCTGCGGCGGCGCTGACCCAGGGCGTGGCTCGGGCCTGCGCGGCCTCGGCGACCGCGTGGAAGCAATCGGCGGCAGGTTGGAAGCGACGAGCCCGGCCGGCGGCGGCACGATCATCCGGGCGACGTTGCCCATCGCCGCGGCAGGCCAATGACCCAGGCGCTGCGCGTCGTTCTCGCCGATGATTCGGTGCTCCTTCGAGAAGGTCTGGCCAGGCTCCTGATCGAGGCCGGCTTCGACGTCGTGGGCCAATGCGGCACCGCCGAGGACCTGCTGACCATTGTCCGCGCGACCCGGCCGGACGTGGCCGTCGTCGACATCCGCATGCCGCCGACGCACTCGAACGAAGGCCTCGTCGCCGCCGACGCGATCCGCGCCGAGTACAGCGGGGGCGTCGCTGTCCTCGTGCTGTCGCAATACGTCGAGACCGAGTTCGCGCTCCGGCTCGTCACCGATGGCGGCGGGGGAGTCGGATACCTCCTCAAGGACCGTGTGGCCGATGTACGCGAGTTTGCCGAATCGCTCCGGCGTGTCGCGCGCGGAGGCTCGGTGATTGACCCCGAGGTCGTTGCCCTGCTCGTCAACCGGCGGCGCGCCCGCGGTCCACTCGACGAGCTGACGGACCGCGAGCGGGAGGTCCTGGCGCTCATGGCCGAAGGCCGCTCGAACCAGGCCATCTGTGAGCGACTCTTTGTGACTCCGAAGACGGTCGAGGCGCATATCGCCAGCATCTTCTCCAAGCTGGAACTGCTGCCCGCACCGGACGACCACCGCCGGGTCCTGGCCGTGCTGGCATACCTGCGCAAGTAGCGGCCCCGGCGCCGAACCGCGCCGCGCCGCCGGCTCGGCGCCCGATCGACCGACCTTCTGCCGGGCATCCCGCGGAGTCCCTGCACCTTTGCTCTTGACATCGCGCAGCCGGTGCCTAATATGAGCAAGCGTTCATGAACACACGCTCATAACACCGACCGGAGCCGGCGCCAGCCGGGCCGGCCGCGTTCGACCTGCAATCCGGGAGTTCGATATGGCTACTGTCTCGATCCAATCGCTTACCAAACGCTTCGGCCGGGTGCTGGCCGTCGACGGGCTTACGTTCGAAGCGCCACCAGGCAAGATCACCGGGTTCCTCGGCCCAAACGGCGCCGGCAAGACGACCACGCTTCGATCGCTGGTCGGGCTCGTGCGGCAGACGAGCGGCCAGGCCCTGATCGACGGCAGCCGCTACCAGGACCTCGCGCAGCCGCGCCGGGTCGTGGGAGCGGTGCTGGAATCCGGCTCCAGCCGACCCGGGCGGAGCGGTCGGGACCATCTGCGCGTCCTCGCCGGCACGACCGGTGTCGGCGCGACCAGGGTCGACGAAGTGCTCGACATGGTCGGCCTGACCGGCGCCGCCGGGCGCCGCGTCGCCGAATACTCGCTGGGTATGCGCCAGCGTCTCGGGCTGGCCGGGGCCCTGTTGGCCGACCCGGCGGTCCTGATCCTCGACGAGCCGGCCAACGGCCTCGATCCGGAAGGGATCGCCTGGCTTCGCAACCTTATGAGGGGTCTCGCCGCCGAAGGCCGGACCGTTCTCATCTCGAGCCACCTGCTGAGCGAGGTCGCCCAGACGGTGGACCGCGTCGTGATCATCGATCACGGCCAACTCAAGTTCACCGGCTCACTGGCGGAGTTGGGGAGCGGCACTGTGGTGGTGCGCGCGGTCCAGCTGGACCAGTTGCGCGCGGCGCTCGGCCTCGCCGGGTACCAGGTCACGGCCGCGGCCGGGGCGTTGGAAGTGACCGGCGCCACGGCCGAAGAGGTCGGCCGCGTGGCGGCAGACGTCCGGATCGCGCTCTCCGCGCTCACCTCCGAGGGCGCCTCGCTCGAGGCCGCCTTCCTGCGACTCACATCCTCGGACGAGGCGCCGCGAGCTTCACGCTTCCGGCGGCCCTCGGCCGCACCCGCCCCGCGCGGCAACAACTAGAAGGATCGGAAATGTACGCCCTCATCTCCAACGAGTTCCTCAAGCTGCGGACGTCTCGGGCTCCGTGGCTGATCATCGCCATCCAGCAGATCCTGGTCGTAGCCGCCCTGAGCGGCATGGCCATCGCCGAGCTGGACTTCAAGAGCCCCACGGCGGCGCGCCTGCTCCTGGCTCACGCCGGCATGACCTCCCTCCTGGTCATGGTCCTGGGCATCCTGGCCGTCGCCGGCGAGTACCGCGACGGCACGATCACCGACACGTTCCTCGCCACTCCGCGCCGGTCGCGCGTCATCGGCGCGAAGCTCGTTGCCTACACCGCGGTCGGCGTCCTCTCGGGGATCCTGACCGCGATCACGGCCCTCATCGTGGGCATGGCCTGGTTCTCGGCCAAGGGCTATACCCTCGACCCGACCAGCGCCGATGTCTGGCAGACGCTCCTCGGCGCGGCACTGTGGATGCCGCTCTACGCAGCGATCGGCGTCGGGCTGGGCGCCATGGTGCGCAACCTCGCTTCGGCTGTGGCCATCGCCCTCGCCTGGATCGCATTCGTCGAAGGCATCGCCATCAACCTGCTCGGCGACCTCGGCCGCTGGCTGCCTATGGCGAGCGGCATGGCGCTGGACAATGTGCCGCAGGGCAAGCTGCTCCCGCAGGGCGCGGGCGGTCTGGTGCTCGTGGGGTACGCAATCCTGTTCGCGGTAGTCGCTACGCTTGCAACCATGAGGAGCGATGTCGCCTAGGCGCGCAAAGGCGGTCGGCGGTCGGGTCGGCGACGATCCGGCCGCTGCGCTGCGCGCGCATCTGATCGACGTCACCGAAGGTCTGCTCGGCGGCGCTCCACTGGCGTCGATCACGACCCGGGACATCGCCCGGGCCGCGGGCGTCTCGGACGGCGTCCTCTACAACTACTTCGAGGACAAGACCGCGCTGGTCCTGGCGGCGCTGGTGCAGCGCTACCGGCGCCTGGCCCGACGCTTCTTCGCGTCTCTGCCCGAGCCGGGCTCCTCGACCGTGCAGGCCAATCTCGAAGGCTTTGCGGTCGGCCTGCTCGGGCTGATCGGCGAGGCCATGCCGATGGTCGCGGGACTGCTCACCGATCCCGCACTGCTGCATCGATTATTCGACGAGATCCACCGCGACGAACTCAGCCCGCAGTACATCCAGGCTCGGGTCGGCGAGTACCTGCTGGCCGAGCAGCGACTCGGCCGGCTGCCGGCGGAGGCCGACGTGGCGCCGGTCGGCATGCTTCTGATGGGTACGATCGTCGTCATGGCGCTGAGCGGCATGTTCGCGATCCCCGCCGGCGTGACTCCCGCAGCCCAGCTCGGGCCGACGGTTGCCACGATCCTGCGGGGATTGGGGTAGGCGGCGCAGGAATCGTGACGCGGCCCGACAGGTATCGGCCTCAGGCTTGATTCGTGGCAGAAGTGACGGCCCAAACCCTTCCGATCGATCAGCGGCAACTCCTGGTGCGGCGGTCCGCCTCGCAGATGCTGGATCGTCGGATCGGCGGCGGGCCCGAGGCTGCCGTGCGGGCGCTTCTGGCCGTCCAGGCCCAGGATCGAAGCGCATGGCGCCTGGCGCTGCGGGCCCGCGTGGCTGGCATCGCGGCCACGGACGTAAACGTCGCCCTGACGGAGAAGAGATCGCTCGTCGTGGCCTGGCTCAATCGCGGCACGCTGCACCTCGTCTGTGCCGAGGACTACCCGTGGCTTCGTGTTCTGTCCGCCCCAACGCTGGTCACGGGGAATGCGCGCCGCCTGTCGCAGGAGGGGCTGTCGCTCGACGACGTCGAGCGCGGCGTCGCCACGATCGAACGTGCTCTCACCTCGGAGGGGCCGCTCGTCCGGTCCGACCTGCGCGATCGACTGGCAGGGCAGGGGATCAGGACCGACGGCCAGGCCCTCGTGCACCTCCTGTTCGCCACAGTCATCCGCGGCATCGCCGTCCAGGGCCCGATGATCGGGTCGCAGCATGCCTTCGTTCACGCCCGTGAATGGCTCGGGACGGCGGCTGAGCCGCTTTCGCCCGACGATCGCGACCGGGCCCTGGCCGAACTGGCTCGGAGGTACCTGGTCGGCCACGGACCGGCCACCGACGCGGACCTGGCGAAGTGGGCGGGGCTGCCGCTGCGGGAGGCCCGCGTGGGCTTGCGTACGATCGGCGCGGAACTGGAAGACCTCGGCGGCGGGCTGGTGGACCTGGCCGGCCGCCACGACGCGCGCCTCGCCGCGCCCGGGGCCGCTGCCGCCGAACCCGCGCAGCCACTCCCGCCCCGCCTGCTCCCATCCTGGGACCCGAGTCTCGTCGGCTGGGCCGGCCGCGAGCCGATCCTGCGTCAGATCGATGAACCGCGAGTCATCCCGCCGGGCGGCGGCCTCTTCCGGCCGTTTGCCACGGTCGACGGCGTCGCGGCCGCGACGTGGGGCCTGCGGCGCCTCGGCGAACGGCTCGAAGTCCGGATCGACCCGTTTCGCCCGCTCGACTCGGAGGCGATCGAGGCCCTACAGGCCGAGGCCCAGGACGTCGCCCGCTTCGAAGGCCGGACGCTCGCCGGCAGCCCGTTCGCCTGACGCGACCCGGTTTGACGTCGACCAACTCGGCGCGACACTTGGCTCGTGAGCATGGCGAGCCCGGAGACCACCGACCAGACGCGCGACGGCAAGCTGTACCTGGCCGACTGGCGGCGGCGCGTCGCCGACCTCTACGCCGAGGTCCGCCAGCTCTCCGCGGCCGATCCCGAAGCCGCCCACTTCCTGTGGCGGCAGGCGCGCGAAGCGCTCTACCGCGGTCATCCCAGTTCACCCGTGCCGGCCGAACGCCGCCCCGACTTCCGCGCGCTGCACTTCGCTTACGACCCCGGCCTGCGGTTTGAGCTGACGCTCGTCGCCGACGCGGCTGTACCCGTCGACACGCCCGCCCAGCCCGGCAGCCCCGGCGACCTCCCCCGTTTCAGCGCTGTCGCCTTGCCGGCCAGCACCGGCGAAGCGCCCGAATCAGACCGAATCGGCTGGCTCGACATCCCGCTTCCCGGCGCCGTTCGAAGGCTGGCGGTCTTCTGGCTGCGCGAGTACTCGGGCGGCATCTTCGTGCCGTTCCGCGACGTGACCAACGGTACCGAGACCTACGGCGGCGGCCGCTACCTGCTGGACACGGCCAAGGGTGCTGACCTCGGGGGCGACGCCGGACGCGGCACGGTCGTGATCGACTTCAACTTCGCCTACCAGCCGTCGTGCGCCTTCGATCCGCGCTGGTCGTGCCCGCTCGCGCCCCCGGAGAACCGGCTCGACGTCGATATCCGGGCGGGAGAACGGATCGCCTGACCCGGCCGCCCGCGCCGCCAACGGGCGCCGAGGCCCTCCTTCAGATACTCATCGAGTCGTACCACGCCCGGTATTCGCCGACCGAGCGGCCCCAGTCGAGGACCCGGCACATGGCCGGCAGGTTGGCGAGCAGCCTCCCGTAGTCGGCCGGGTGGTCGCGATACAGGTCTGCCGCGGCCAGGATTGCGTCCCCGAGCGCCTCGGCCTGGGCCCGGAAGAGCGGCGTCGTCGCGCGGACCGCCGGATCGAGCGCCCCCTGCATCGCCCGCTGCTGGACTTCCTGCCAGGCCCGGGTTGCCGGCACGGACTCCCGGTACAGGATCCCCGTGGCGTCCCCCGGGGCGATGCCGAAGTCGACGACCTGCTGCACGAGGCCGCCNNACGGACCACGTCACGCCTCGGATCAGGTCGAGATAGATGTCCGAGATGCGGAACGGCAGGACGACGACCTCGCCGCGCCGCCGCTCGGCCAGGTCCTCGAAGTAGTCCAGGTGCATCCGGGTGTCCGGATCCGAGGCCATCGGACTGAGCGGCGAGATGACGTACCGGCCGCGTCCTTCCGGAAGCGCGTCGATGGCGGCCGCGAAGACGTCGAAGCCCTTTTGCCCGGGGTCGAGCCGGCCGGTCATGAGCAGCAGCGGAACGTCGTCGGGCAGGTCCGCCAGCCGCCGGCCCTGCCCGCCGTCGAGCGTCCCGAAAACCGGCTCGTCCTGGCTCGGCGTCGCGTTCAGCCGCGCCAGGTAGTCGCCGAGCCGTCGGAGTGCCTTCCTTCGGGCCGCCAGCTTGAGCGCAAGGAGCGCTTCGGTCCGGCCGCCGAGCGCGCCCACGATCGCGCCATCGAGCTCCGGATCCGGCCCCGGCAGGGTGGCGAAGAGCCCGTTGTCGATCCCGATCACAGCCTGACCGGACAGGATCTCCCGGTAGTGCGCGGCGAAGTGCGCCGTCTGGAGAGGGTCAGTCGTGAGCTCCTGGGCGAAGCGGCGGCTGACCGTGGAGATCGGCCCGTCGAAGAGCGGGATCATCCGCGCCAGCATCGTGCGATTACCGGCGTGCACAAGGGGCCAGTTCCTTTGGGCCGTGCGGTCCGTGATCGCGGCCAGGACCTCGTCCGACAGGAGGTGGTCGTACGGGTTGTGCAGCGTCAGCAGCACCGACGCCGCGATGCCGTCCAGCGGACCGCCGAGTTGTGCTTCCTTGATGGTCAGGGCGACCCCGGCCAGCTCCCAGTCCTGGGCGTGGACGACCAGGTTGCGACCGATCCGGCCGCCGCGGGCCAGCAGGCCGAGCACCGTGGGGATCGCCTTCGCGGCGAAAAGCGCGTCGCGGAGCAGCCGCGAGCCGTCGCCGTCGCGATCTCGCCGCGTCTCTGCTCCGAAGATGTACGGGTCGGCGCCGCCCGCTCCGCCGTCCGCGTCGAAGAAGCCCGCCGCTCCGAACAGGATCCACTCTCGCCCGCCTTCGGTGGCGCGATAGACGGAAACGCTCCGTTCGACGCCGTCGAACGCGACTGCGCATTCGCCCAGCGACTCGAGATCGGCCGGGGCCGGCGCAGTCCGCAACCCGGCATGCAACGGGCTGAGGCGCACCACGGTTTCGCCGGCCGCGGCCAGCTCGGCCGGCAGCATCGTGGCGATGGCGGCGATGCCGCCCGACCGGGCCCAGCGGTTCTCGTAGCTCAGAAAAGCCACCGTGCGCGAGCCGCGCGACGCCCGCAAACCGTCCAGCCGGTCCAGCTCGATCGGCGAGAAGAGCGCCGCCAGCGCGGTCCGGTC
>PMJT01000112.1:8499-12136 GCA_003158495.1 Chloroflexota bacterium
TGGGACGCGATGGTGCCGGGGCTGGTGGCCGCCGGGCACCGCGTCGTCCGCTACGACTACCGGAGTTTCGGCCGGTCGACCACGGACGATGTCCAATTCAGCAACCGGGTCGATCTGCTGGCCGTACTGGACTCGTTCGGCATCCGCAGGGCCGCTCTCGTCGGCAACAGCCGCGGCGGCCAGATCGCTTTCGACACCGCCATCGAGTTCCCGGAGCGCGTGGTCGCCGTCGTGGGCGTCGGGGCCGGGCTGGGTGGCTTCGAGGGCACGCTGACCGCCGAGGAACAGGCTCTTTTCGACGAAGGCGAGCGGCTGGAAGCGGCCGGCGAAGTGGACGTCGATACGCTGATCGACCTGGAGGTCCGGGTCTGGGTGGATGGACCGGGCCGGCCCGCGGATCGTGTCGAAGCTTCGGTCCGGGAGTCGGTTCGGGCGATGGACCGGATGCTCTACCAGCCGGGTCGCGTAACGGGCCGGCCGATCGCGCTGGACCCGCCGGCCAACGCTCGCCTCGGCGATCTGCGGTGCCCCGTCCTGGCGGTTGCAGGCGCCCTCGATGTCTCCGACGTAGTCCAGGCCGCGCACCGTCTCGAGGCGGCCGCCCCGAATGCCCGGGCCGTGGTCTGGCCGGACGTCGCCCACATGATCGGCATGGAGGTGCCTGACCGCCTCAACGCCCTGATCGTCGACTTCTTGGGGCCGCTCAGGCCCTGGGAGTAACGTCCAGAAGGCCCTGTCGCCGCGTAGAGGCGGCCCGATAACTTGGCGCGGGAGCCGACGATGGTTCGCAGGGAGGATCCGGGTGAAGATGCTGCTCAGCTTGCTGCCACTTGCGGTCGCGCTCGTCGCGGTCGGCCTCGTGATCTCCTGGATGCTGTCACGAGGGATGACGCTCGGGGTCTGGATCCTCGCCGGATTCCTGGTGGCCCACGGCCTGGTCCACTTGATGTTCGTGAGCCCGGCGCCGGCATCCGCGTCCGCGCCTGGGGCGACCGAGTGGCCGTTCGACATGTCGAGGTCGTGGCTGGTGACGGGTCCGGGCCTGGACGTGAACCTGGTCCGAGCTGTCGGCCTTGCCCTGATCGCGGCGACCGTCGTTGCCTTTGCGCTGGCCGGCATGGCAACCGCCGGCCTCGTCGTACCGTCCGGTTCGTGGCGGACGCTCGTCGCAATATCCGCGGTGGCGTCGATCGCGTTGCTGGCGTTCTTCTTCAACCCGCAGCTGGTCCTCGGCCTGGGNNCGGCTGCAAAGGCGAGGCCGTCGCTGTAGAAGTAGGAGCCCGCGGGCCAGACCGGGCGAGGGCGGTCGCAGAGTGGCCCGGTCGCCGGCGTTTCTGGACGCCTCCGGCGGGGCGTGGCACGATCTCATGCGTGACCAGCACACCCGCCGCGGCGGCGGGCCTGGCAGCGGCGCCGTCCCCGACAGNNGGCGCCCGCGCCGCACGTTGCCGACAGCCACGATTTGATCCACGTGCATGGTGCGCGCGTGAACAACCTCAAGGACGTCAGCATCGTGATCCCAAAGCGCCGGCTGACCGTGTTCACGGGCATCTCCGGCTCGGGCAAGAGTTCGCTGGTTTTTGCCACGATCGCAGCGGAGTCGCAGAGGCTGATCAACGAGACCTACAGCGCCTTCGTGCAGGGCTTCATGCCCACGCTGGCGCGGCCTGAAGTCGACGTCCTCGATGGGCTGACGACGGCGATCATCGTCGACCAGGAACGGATGGGCGCCAACGCCCGCTCTACGGTCGGCACGGCGACCGATGTGAACGCGTTGCTCCGCGTCCTCTTCAGCCGACTCGGGCAGCCACACATCGGCTCCCAGCAGGCGTTCTCGTTCAATGTCGCGTCGGCCAGCGGGTCCGGTCAGATCATGGTCCAGAAGGGCAATCCAAAGGCGCAGAAGCGCTCGTTCACGATCATCGGCGGCATGTGCCCGCGATGTGAGGGCATGGGCTCGGTGAACGACATCGACCTGTCCCAGTTATACGACGACACGAAATCTCTGGCCGAGGGCGCGATCACCGTCCCCGGCTACACCGCGGGCGGCTGGAACTATCGCCTCTACGCGTCCTCCGGCTTCGTCGACCCCAACAAACCGATCCGCCATTACACCAAGCAGGAGCGCCACGACTTCCTCTACCGCGACCCGGTCAGGATGAAAATCGAAGGCATCAACATGACCTACGAAGGGCTGGTGCCGCGGATCCAGTCGTCGTACTTGTCCAAGGACGTGGAGGCGATGCAACCGCATATCCGGGCGTTTGTGGATCGGGCGGTGACCTTCACCACGTGTCCAGAGTGCGGCGGCACCCGGCTCAACGAGGCCGCTCGGTCATCGAAGGTCAAGGGGATCAGCATCGCCGACGTCTGTGCGATGCAGATCAGCGACCTGGCCGAGTGGGTGCGGGGTCTGGACGAGCCGTCGGTGGCGCCGCTGCTGGGGGCGCTGACCCAAACCCTGGACTCGTTCGTCGAGATCGGGTTGGGCTACCTCAGCCTCGACCGGTCGTCCGGCACGCTATCGGGCGGCGAATCGCAGCGCGTCAAGATGATCCGACACCTCGGGTCGTCGCTCACCGACGTCACCTACGTCTTCGACGAACCCACTGTCGGGCTGCACCCGCACGACATCCAGCGGATGAACGAGTTGCTGCTGCAGCTGCGCGACAAGGGCAACACCGTCCTCGTGGTCGAGCACAAGCCGGAGACGATCGCGATTGCCGACCACGTCGTCGACCTCGGCCCAGGCGCCGGCACGGCGGGCGGCACCGTCTGCTTCGAGGGCACCGTCGAAGGGCTGCGGGCCAGCGGGACCCTTACCGGCCGCCATTTGAATGATCGGGCCGCTCTCAAAGGGAAGGTGCGGCCGGCTACCGGAAAGCTGGAGATCCGCGGCGCGACGGCGCACAACCTGCGCGACGTGGACGTGGACATTCCGCTCGGGGTGCTCGTCGTCGTCACCGGCGTCGCCGGCTCCGGCAAGAGCTCTCTCGTGCATGGGTCGATCCCCGCCGGCGCGGGTGTCGTGTCGATCGACCAGGCCGGGATCCGCGGCTCGCGCCGGAGCAACCCCGCGACGTATACCGGACTGCTTGACCCGATCCGTAACGCGTTCGCCAGGGCCAACGGCGTGCAGGCGGCGCTGTTCAGCGCCAACTCCGAGGGAGCCTGCCCCAACTGTAACGGCGCCGGCGTCATCTATACAGACCTGGGGATGATGGCCGGGGTCGCCACCACGTGCGAGGAATGCGAGGGGAAGCGGTTCCTGGCATCGGTGCTGGACTACCGCCTCGGTGGCCGCGACATCAGCGAGGTGCTCGCGATGTCGGTGACCGAGGCCGAAGAGTTCTTCGACGCAGGCGAGGCGCGCACGCCGGCCGCGCACGCCATCCTCGACCGGCTCGTAGACGTCGGGCTCGGCTACCTCCGGATCGGCCAGCCGCTCACAACGCTGTCCGGCGGCGAGCGGCAGCGACTCAAGCTGGCCACCCACATGGCCGAGAAGGCCGGCGTCTACGTCCTCGACGAGCCGACCGCCGGCCTCCACCTCGCCGACGTCGCGCAACTGCTCGGCCTGCTCGCCCGGCTCGTCGACTCCGGCAAGTCGGTCATCGTCATCTCGCATCATCAGGCG
>PMJT01000177.1 GCA_003158495.1 Chloroflexota bacterium
CACGCTGCCCAAGTACGGCATCGAGTTTCGCTTCGTAGATGGCTCCAAGCTCGAAGAGATCGAGAAGGCCATCGACTCCAAGACCAAGGGCGTGTACCTCGAGACTATCGGCAACCCGCGCCTGGACGTGCCGGACTTCGAGGCCATCGCCGCCATCGCCCACCGCCACGGCGTGCCGGTCATCGTCGACNNGGCGGCCTCGGCCCGCTTCAAGGCGGACTTCGTGGATCCGGATCCGTCCTACCACGGCATCAGCTACACCGGCGCTTTTGGCAATCTCGCCTTCATCCTCAAGCTCCGCGTCACGCTGCTGCGCGACCTCGGACCGGCTCTGAGCCCGTTCAATTCGTTCCTCTTCCTCCAGGGCCTCGAGTCGCTGCCGCTGCGCATCGAGCGCCACAGTTCCAACGCTCTGGCGGTAGCCAAGTGGCTGGAGAAGAACCCGGCGATTTCCTGGGTCAGCTACCCCGGCCTTGCCTCCCATCCGTCCCACAAGCTCGCCGAGAAGTACCTCTCCGGCGGGTTCGGCGGCGTAGTGACCTTCGGGCTCAAGGGCGGCGTCGAAGCCGGCCGCAAGCTCATCGACTCGGTCAAGCTCTTCAGCCTGCTGGCCAACGTCGGTGATGCCAAGAGCCTGATCATCCACCCGGCCTCGACCACTCACCAGCAGCTCTCGGCACAGGATCAGGTCGCCAGTGGCGTCACTCCTGAGCTCGTCCGCATCTCGGTTGGCCTCGAGCACGTCGACNNCAAGAGCCTGATCATCCACCCCGCGTCCACCACTCATCAGCAGCTGTCGGCGGCCGATCAGGTCGCGAGTGGTGTGACTCCGGAACTCGTCCGCATCTCGGTCGGTATCGAGCACGTGGACGACATCATTGCCGACCTCGATCAGGCGATCAAAGCTGCGACCGGCGTCGGTTCGGGCGATACCGTCGGCGCCGCAAGGTAAGCACCGAACCATGCGTTGGACGTCGGCGGATCAACGGGCTCCGGGTCGCGGTGAAGACGCGCCTCCGGAAGCCCGCGCCGACGCCCAATTCTCCAGCGCCACCTCGCGCGCCGGGTCCCCGACGGGGCGCGGCGCGCAACTGTTCCCGGACGCGGTGAGTGCCTCGGCGCCGGCCGCGGGCGGTCCCCTGCCGGCCGCCGCCCCTGGGCCGGCCGCGGCCGCCGAGTCCGCCGCCGGCCCCCAGTCCGCCGCCGCCAAGTCCGCCGCCGCCAAGTCCGCCGCCGCCAAGTCCGCCGCCGGCCTCAGGCGAGCCGGCGTGTCGACCGGTTCGTTCGTCGTCGACGACCCGGGCGTTTCGACCGCACGCGACGACCTGGGTTTTCGTAGCCTGAACGGCGTGGACAGGTTCGCGGATCCGCAGGCCGGGAAGATCGTCTCGCGCTGGCTCGGGCGTTTTACGCTCGAGTCGGGCGCGGTGCTGCCGGATCTCGTCGTGGCCTACCGCCACGACGGAGTGGCCATCGGCGAGGGCCGCCAGATCCTGGTCGTCCACGCCCTGACCGGCTCGGCCGACGCCGCCGGCGACTGGTGGGCGCCGCTGATCGGGCCTGGCCAGATCCTCGACACAGACAAGTTCGGCGTCATCTGCATGAACCTGCTCGGCAGCCGCTACGGGACCAGTGGACCGATTTCGCGCAACCCGGAAACCGGCAAGCCATACGGGCGCGCGTTTCCTCGAGTAACCGTCCGCGACCAGGCCCGAGCCCAGTGGCGGCTGCTGGACGCGCTGGGGATCGGCAAGCTCGCCCTGGCCACAGGCGGTTCGCTCGGCGGCATGGTCGCGCTGGAAGTCGCGCTGGAGCGGCCNNGATCGACAAGCTCGGCATGGAGGGTCTGAACCTGGCCCGCCAGCTGGCCATGACCACGTATCGCAGCGAGGTCGACTTCGAGAAGCGATTCGCCGGTCGCGTCGAGGACGAGGGCACGCCAGCAGTGGTCAGCTACCTCGCCCACCAGGGCCAGAAGCTGCTCGAGCGGTTCGACGGAGACACGTACCGAACGCTCGTCCGGGCGATGGACACGCACGACATCGGCCGCGGCCGCGGCGGCGAGGTGGCGGCGCTGGCGCGCCTATCCGCGTACGGGACGCGGCTGACCGGCGTCGGTATCGAGGGCGACATCCTGTACGGCACGAACCAGGTCAAGACGATGGTCGACGCCGCCCGCGAAGCCGGCATGGACGCAGCCTACCGCGAGATCCTCTCCACGAAGGGCCACGACGCATTCTTGGTGGAGTGGGACCAGCTGATCACGATCCTGGCCGAAGCGCTGAAGTAGGCGGAGTGGCGCCCGAGCCGGGGCCCGGGCGAGCGGCGCCGGGTGAGTGGCGCGGGCCGGGCCCGGGCGAGCGGCGCCGGGTGAGTGGCGCGGGCCGGGCCCGGGCGAGCGGCGCCAGGTGAGTAGCGCGATTCGTTGCCGGGGGCCGATTTCTTCAGGATGCCCGCCATGCGGGCACTATGCACGAACGGGCGCCAGAAACTGCCGCGACGCGTCGCTTCGGCTTCCGCGTGGCGCTCGAACGGTGCCAACAGGTTTGGGACCCGCTTCGGGTCTGACGACTCGTGGGTCCCCGGGGGCGGATCCGGCGCTCCGGACCCGCACCTTCCCGTGTAACGCTCGCTGGGCGGGGCATTCTGGACGAACGGCCCGCGTACGTCCGCGGCCGACGGCGACCGACGTGGGCGGCGGCTCTTCGCGGCTCACGGTGGAGCGAGAGCGAGGGCGGCCACCGCTGGTCGTAGCCGTTCGCAACTGGTACTTGCGCGCGGATGAGCTGGGACCGCTGGCTCGGGACCGGAGTCCGCCCGGCGACTTCGCCGGGCAGCCGATCGTTGCCGTTCGCAACTGGTGCTTTGCAGCCGACAAGGATGGAGCCGCCGAGGACCCGGACTCTGGTGCGGGACCAACGCCGCCGAGGCCCGTAGTGCGCAACGCGTCGCCAGGCGCCACGCTCGCGCAACTCTTGGTTGCATTCCGCAAGAGGGCACGGCGCAGGTTCCCGCGCGCCCCGGCGCCACGCGACCAGAATCCGCCATGCAAGTCGTGGTGCATAACTGGAATATCCAGCCTGCATAATCACTGCACATGTTGCGCATAGTCGCGCGATCATGCATACTTCCGGCCTGATGTTCGTCCAAATGCTCGCCAAGCCCAAGTCGAAGCGCTGGCGGTCCTGCCGGGAGGCAAGGGCCCAGGGCTCGGCGGCGTTCGAGTAGAACCGCGGAGCCTGAGGGCCGGGAGGCTCCCTGAGGGCCGCGACACCGAAAGGCGGTGCCGCGGCTCTTGTGTTTCTAGGGGGATCAAGACGGAGGAACCAGGAATGCAAACCATGGTTGCCGGCGACGGAGGCATGGGCCGGGCGGTCGCAGCCGCGCTCGCCGGCCGAGGCACGCCCGCCACGGCGATCCTCGGCATGCCCAACTCCCCAGCCGGCCACTCGCCGGAGGCATTCCGCGGCGCCGACGTCTTGTTCGACTTCACCGTGGGCGACGCAGTCCTCCAGAACGTCCGGGCCGCGATCTCCGGCGGTGTGCGGAATTTCGTCATCGGCACGACCAACTGGGCCGACGACCGGGCCGCCGTCGAGGCCGCGATCGTGGAGGCCGGCGCCGCGGCCGTTCCGTCGGCCAGCTTCAGCCTGGGCGTGATGCTCTTCGCCCGCCTCGTCGAGGACGCAGCACGGCTCTTCGGCCCATTCGCCGACTACGATCCGTACCTGGTCGAGTGGCACCGCCGCACGAAGGCGGACCGACCCTCCGGCACCGCTCTCGAGCTGTCGCGCCGCCTCATCGCCGCTCACCCGCGCAAGACCAGAATCGCCCGGCCGATGGCCTTCGGCTCGCCGATGCCGGAAGAGCTTGACGTGTCGGTCATTCGGGCCGGCGCCGCCCCGGGCATGCACCTCGTCGGCTTCGACGCCCCGGGCGAGAGCCTCGAGATGCGTCTGACCGCGCGCGACCGCTCCGCTTACGCCGCCGGCGCGATCACCGCCGCCGAGTGGCTCCTGGCCGAGCCACGCAGCCCCGGCTTCCACTCATTCGACGACGTCGTCGACTCGATCATCGCCAAACAGTCGGTCGGGGCGGGCTCGGACGGCACTGCCGCCGTCTCCCCGACCGCGGCCACCACCTGAACCGACCGCCACGACTCGCTGACCCCGCCGGAGCCCATCGGCCTCACCACCGAACCAAACGCCCACTCGATCCCCAAGGAGCAATTCAGATGCCAGCCACTCGCCAGTTCCGAGGCGCCTTCACTGCCCTCGTTACTCCGTTCACACCCACCGGCGCAATCGACGAGGACGCCTTCCGCGCCCTGGTGCGCCGCCAGATCGACTCCGGCATCCACGGCCTCGTCGCCTGCGGCACCACGGGCGAGACGCCCACATTGAGCCACGAAGAAGACGAGTGGGTCATCGCCACCCCCCTCGAGGTCGCCTCCGCGCGGCCGAGCCGGGCCCGCGTCCGCGTC
>PMJT01000187.1 GCA_003158495.1 Chloroflexota bacterium
CGTCTCCCGCTCCAAACTTCGCAGCTCACGAGCGCAGCGACACTCAGGCTCTCGTGAAGATCGGTCGGGTTGGTCCCTTCGATGGCTCAGCGAGAGCAGAACCTTCGGCCTCGCCTGGAGACCCGATGGACCCGACGGTCCGCACCCTGCCCCCTCGCTAGGGCGGGGTGAGTCTGTCCTGGATCCGGTGCAGCAGCTCGATGTAGGTGCGCAATTCCGCGTCGGAGAGCACGCTCATCCAGTCCCTCTCGTTGCGATGAACGATCGTCCTGAGCTCCCCGAGAACGATCAACCCGGCCGGCGTGATCCCGACCATGAGGCTGCGGCGGTCGGCCGGGTTCGCCGAACGGGTGACTAATCCCCGCCGCTCGAGCGAGTCCAGGAGGCCGGTCACCGTGGCGCGGGTGACGATGAGCCGTTCACCAAGCTCCGAAGGAGACATCGTGCCGTGGTCGCGGAGGATCCCGAGGACAAGTCCGCCCGCGGCGCTGACGCCTAACGGACGGAGGAGCCGCCCGATCCGGTCGAAGAACATGTCGGCCGTGCGAATGGTGTTCATCACCCCTTCGGTCGCGGCGACATTCGCGTCGGGAGTCTGGGTGTAGAAGTCGTCGGGCATGTCTATCTTCGCCATGCGCCACATGATACGGGCATTGACAATACGCTGCCTAACCATAAAGTAAGGCCCCGAATGACCGATCGCCAAGGCTCGGTCGAAGGAAAAGGAGACGTCCCGCTATGGCAAAGGTGATAGTTGCGCACCACGTGGCCGACTACGGCCGGTGGCTCCCGGTCTTCAATGAGCATGAGGCTGTCCGCCGGCAGCACGGAGCGACCGGCCACTCAATCGGCCGCGACGCGTCGGACCCGAACACGATTGTGATCGTGAACGACTTCGCCACGCTCGAAGGCGCTCGGGCGTTCTCGAAGGACCCGTCGCTGCCTGCCGCGATGGCTCGTGGCGGCGTCGAGGGACCGCCGCAGGTCTGGATCGTCGAAGAGGCCGAGGCCAGGAAGTACTGAGCCCGGCCCGGCGTCTCGCCGTGCCTTGGTGCCGCCGGGCAGCTGCAAGTTTGGGGCTGCCCGGCCTTCGATCAATGGACGCGCTGCGCTCGAGGACACGTCATGAGCAATCCGGCTGTGATGGATCACGCCAACTTGACGGGAGCGAACCTATCGCGCGCCATCCTTGCGGGCGGCCAACCTGACCGGCGCGACATTGACGGGCGTTACCTGGGCAGGCGTGATTTGCCCGGACGGCACGGCTGCCAACTCCCACAGCAACACCTGTATCGGGCATCTCAGCCGGTGATTGGCCTGGTCGCCCCAGCGGGCTCCGAGGGACACGCATTCGGGACTTGATGGGACCCGCCCTGCCCTCAACGGACCCATGATGTCCGATCGCGACACGATAACTGGACACGCTACGCTCGCCCCTCCACGAGGCAGGCTACTGCGCATAGACGCTCAGGCCTTCCGAGCTGAATGTCGCGGGTTCGAGACCCGTCTCCCGCTCCAATCCACATTGCGTGCTTGGCACGACACTCAGCCTGTTCGGCGCGGTCCGTGCCCGGGCTGTTGGAGGCTGCCACAACGCTCAGCCGCGAGACTAGAGACGCGCGCGGTTGGCCGGCGGTGAGCGCACGGCCCGGATGCGCGGCTGCGACCGCCCCCAGCCCATCTATTCCCGCGAATTCGTCCGGATTGCACGAGACGACGGTGTTGCTTGACAAGCACACTTGAGCTAGTAGTATTAGATCATGCTATTCGAGATCGATACCCGAAGTCCCGTTCCCATCTACAACCAGATCGCGGCTTGCGTTCGGCGTGCGATTGTGGCTGGGACGCTCCGGCCAGGAGCAAAGCTGCCTCCTTCGCGCGACCTGGCGCGGGAACTCGACGTGAACATGCACACCGTCCAGCGGGCATACGGGCAGCTGCGTGACGAGGGACTGCTCGAGTTGCGTCAGGGCCGAGGAGCGATCGTCATACCAGGCGACGTGGTGCCCTCCGCGCGCCTCAATGGGCTGCTGCGCGATCTCCTCGCGGAGGCAGTCGAACAGGGCATCACAACGGGCGAACTCACCAAGTTGATGGAGTCGATGCGATGAACACAGCGCTTTCGGTACACCGGGCCCGAAGCCTTAACTGGCCGCTCATGGGCTTCGTTGCCGCGCACCTGGCAGTAGTCCTGCCCGCGGTGCTGCTGATCCCGATCTTCGCCGCCAGACTCCCGGCCGATGCCGTCAAGGTTGAGTCATATTCGATCGTCACCGACATTGTCTTCGTCGGCATCTTCCTGCTTCGGATCGCGTTGCGGAGAGACGACCGAGCCATCTACGCAGTGGAAACTGCGCTGCCTCTGACCCTGGGCTACGCCGGGACAGGGTTCTTCGTCATCGCAGGCACCGTGCTTATCAACCTCGATGCCCGCACTTATCAGATGGTCTTCGAGGCGCCCGCAGGACTTGCATTCACGGTGTTCGGCCTGTTCCTGTCGTTTGGGGTAGGGCGCTACCTGGGGTCGGCAGCTTCGATCAGGCGTCTCCGGCGGGAAGCGGCCTCGAGCCAGCGCATCGCCTGGTTGACCGAGGTAAACGCCGATCGGTCCTGGCGCCTCGCGTTTGGAATTGTCGTGGGGATCCCTTATGCGATCCTGATCGTTCTCTGCCTGCTGCTCCCCCCTGGCTTTCCTGCGGTCGCCGCGTTGCTGGCAGCGACCTGGGCGGCGTTCGTTCTGGCGGGCCAGCAGGCGTCGGTCTTCATCACCGATGCCGGAATCCGGGTCAGCGGCCGGTGGCTGCTGGGGGCCCCGAGCTGGAGCCTCGCCCTGGCTCAGGTTGCATCGGCGCAGGCCATCACCGCCCAGCCTCGAACGATGCTACTTTCATGGGACCCTGGCCTGTGCATCCTCCGCAGTGGGCCCGCCCTAGAGGTGAGGTCCACGACTGGCCGTTCGTACGTGGTGAGCCTGCCCGAGGCACATGAGGCCGCCTCAGTTCTCGACCGCCTCATGGAGCACCGGAAACAACTGCATGACGTCCTAAGGACGACACGATAACTGGACACGAAATGCTCGCCTTTCCACGAGGGGCTCCACACCGCATGGAGGTTTAGGCCTTCCAAGCTGAATGTCGCGGGTTCGAGACCCGTCTCCCGCTCCAATTCCCAATTTCGTGCGCGGCACGACCTCGGCTTCTTGGGCGGGAGCGGCGAGGAGGCTGTCGCGAGCAGATACAGCGCTCAGCCATGCGATCCGGCGGGCGCCCCGTCAACCGGCGGCCGGCGCACGATCCGGATGCGTAACTGCGACGACAACCAGGCCATCGATCCCGGCGAAGTCGTCCGGATTGCACGTGTAAAGAGGAAGCCCGTTGGCGAGGGCAACTGCCGCGATCATCGCGTCGTAGGCCCGGGCGTTCGTCTTTCGGCCCGAGCGTCGAAGCGACGCCGCAACCCGGCCGAAAGCTCGGGCCGCCTCGACATCGAAGGGAAGGGGATCGAAGTCGGCCTCTGCCTGCTGGAGATGGGCAAGGCGGGCGGCTCTTTGGGACTCGTCCGAAGCGACCAGAGGGCCGACCGATAGCTCCGCAAGCGTGATGGTTGAGATCAACGGTTGGTCGGGAAGTGCCGTCGCGTCCCGGAGGCGGGGCAACAGGATCAGAGTGTTAGTGTCAAGCAACCCCGTCTTGACGTCGCTCACAGGCGCGGATCGAGCGTGGAGTCGAGGTCGCCACGAAGAGCGCCGCCGTCCATCAGAGGGAGCCTGCGCCAGCGCATCAATAGCAAGGATGCGCTCGGCCCACGTGGCCGCACGGGCCGAAGTTCCGCCACCGCCTTGCCGCCACGGGTAACGACCAGGCGCTCACCTGCGGCAACACGATCGACCACATCGCCGCCATGGTTGCGTAGATCACGGATTGTCACTTCGGCCATGAGGGCATTGTATCACGGGTGATACCGGCATCGAAACCATCGATTGAACGGATCGGCTCTAGCGGCGCAGCCCCCAAGTCGGCTTGAAAGTTGGACCCGTTCCCTCCATGAGAGGACCTTGATCGGCACAAACGAGTGCCTGAGTGGCGCCCAAATGAGGGGGCAGGGGCTCCGCGACTGAGTGCACAGTTCCGCTACGGGACCGCCCAGCCGACCAACGTAGTCGCGCGGCGGCGCGCCAGCGACTGGGATCCCTCCGCAAAGACCCGGAGCACCGGGGTCGCCTAGATACCCGTCTCGGCGACCGCCATCGGCACAGATCCAGCGTCGCCTGCAGCTCAGAGAGCGGGCCCGGACGCGACGTCCGGCCCGCTCGCGCAGCGGTCGCGTGGCGGCGCCCTGCCCGGGTAATGACGAGTCGTCATGACACGGGCTATCGGCCATGCCACGATCGACAGCGGATCGGCATGCCCGTCCTGATATCGCCGCCCTCACGGGCGGCCACCGCTAGCCCCTCCTATACGAGAGTGCGATGCACGAGAGCCGGAGGCGGAGCTTCGGGGCACTCGTGGAAGGCCTCCCCGTGGCCGTCTACCGCCGCTCGGCCGAGCCGCCCTGGCGGCTTGAATACGTCAGCGACGCGATCGAGTCGATCACCGGATACCGGGCGCAGGACCTCCTCGTGCCTGGCGCCGCGGCCGACGGCATCGTTCCGAGTACAGAGGACCTGCCGTTGGTGACGGCCGCCATCGCGGCAGCCGTGGCCACCGGGCGGCCATTCGAGATCGACTACCGCGTCCGTCACGCAGACGGGGGCACGCGCTGGGTGGTGGACCGCGGACAACCCGAGCCCGGGGGCGGCGGAAGCCCAACCTGGATCGACGGCGCCCTCCTCGATATCACCGATCGCAAGCTCGCGGAGCTGGAGCTCATCAAGCAACGCGCCCTGCTCCGGGCCCTGATGGATAAGACCCCGGACCACATCTACTTCAAGGACGCGGACAGTCGCTTCACGATGATCAGTGCGGCCATGGCCCGGTCCTTCGGCCTGGACGATCCAGCCCTGGCGGTCGGCAAAACGGATTTCGACTTCTTCACGGAAGATCATGCGCGGCCCGCTCTCGAGGACGAGCGCGAGATCATGCGCACGGGCACCCCCCTCGTCGATCTCGAGGAGAGGGAGACGTGGCCTGGTGGCCGTGAGACGTGGGCCTCGACGACCAAGCTGCCCTTCACCGACGACGACGGCAACGTAATCGGCACGTTCGGCATATCGCGGAACATCTCCATGCGCAAACAGGCCCAGAGGGAGCTTCGTGAGACCGAAGAGTTGCTCGAGGCCCTCATGGACAACACCCCGGACCACATCTACTTCAAGGACGCAGACAGTCGCTTCACGATGATCAGTGCGGCCACGGCTAGGTCGTTCGGCTTCAACGACCCTTCGGAGGTGATCGGCAAGACCGACTTCGACTTCTTCACGGAGGAACACGCACGGCCTGCATTCGAAAGTGAGCAGGAGATCATGCGGACGGGCCTGCCCGTGGTGGACCTCGAGGAGAGGGAGACACGCCTCGACGGACGCGAGACATGGGCCTCGACGACCAAGCTGCCCCGAACCGATCGCGAGGGGCACATCGTCGGTACGTTCGGGATCTCGCGAGACATCACTGCCCGCAAACAGACCGAGAGAGAGCTCCGGGAGGCGAGCGCCGCGCTCGAGGGGGCGATGGCCCGGGCCGTGGAGCTGGCCGCGGAAGCCGACACTGCCAATCAGGCCAAGAGCGAGTTC
>PMJT01000118.1:0-11533 GCA_003158495.1 Chloroflexota bacterium
CTCTCCCGCCAGCCGGAAATGCGCGAGTCGCGCGAGCCGCGCCTGTCCGACCTGCGCGAGTCCGGCGCGATCGAGCAGGACGCAGACCTCGTCCTCTTCCTGTGGCGCGAGAAGGAGAAGGCCGGCGACGAGAGTGAGATAGACGGCGAGGTCATCAACCTCCGCCTCGCCAAGCACCGCAACGGCCCCACCGGCGAAGTCAAGCTATGGTTCAAGAAGAGCCAGACGCGGTTCCAGAGCTACCTCGGCGAGCGCTACGCTGAGGCAGTCTAGCCCTGCGGACGAGCCCGGGGCGGCTCAGCCCGGCGACCGCGTGGACCTGGGCGATCGGCGGCACACCCCCGCACGGCCCTCGGCCTACACTTCGCCCACGGGCGGCAATGACCGCCGGCAAGGGAGGAGTCAGATGGGCGTGATCATCGTCCGGGAGATGGTCGGGACCAGCCCTCATTCGTGGAGCGACGCCGCCCGCCAGGCCGTGGCCCTGGCCAGCAAAACCGTCCGGAATATCCGCACGGTGGAAGTGGTGCAGTCGACGGCGCGGGTCGATGGCGGCGAGATCGTCGAGTACCGGGTCCAGATCAAGCTCGGTTTCGAATACGAGGAATAGCCTCCACCGTGGGTGATCGATCCGGCCGGGGGGGCGATCCGATCCGGCACGGACGGGTTATCCACAAGCGCCCCGGCGCGATAAGCGGCGAATAATCGCGCCCGGCGAGAATCCGCGCATGCAGACCTCCGCCCTCGGCCCAATTGACACTCCGCGGTTCGAGTTTCTATCCTACCCGCCGCCGCCCGGGGAACGGCGAGTGGGGATGGAAGGGATGGAGGAGCTGGCTGTGTCCGTCGAGCCGGAGAGCGGCGACCGTCTGGCCGATGAGGCGGCGCGTTTGCGATCTCGTTTTCCGTTGCGCCCGGCAAAGATTCAGGGCCCCTTCCTGCCGGAAGACACGCTCCGACGCGACCGTCTCTTTCGCCGGCTCGAGTCCAACGAAGGCCGGCGGCTCCTCTACATCGTGGCCGAGGCCGGGTTTGGCAAGACCACGCTGATCGCGGACTTCCTCAGGCACTCCCAGATTCGAACCTTCTGGTACCGACTGGACGAGGACGATACGGATGGCCTTGTCTTCTTGCGTTACGTGGTTGCGTCATGCCAGGCCGTCGACCCTCGCCTCCTGGCCCGAACGGCCGCCCTACTGGCCGAGTCCACCCTCGAGCCCGCTTCGGTCGAAGCGGTTTCCCAGACGCTCCTCGGCGAACTGGGCACCCTCGGCGACGTGCCTTCGGCGCTCGTTCTGGACGACTTTCATATGGTCGAATCCGTGCCAGCCATCGGGGCTCTGGTCGAGCGAGTACTGGATCGAGCTCCGGCCGGACTGAAGATCGTCGTCGCCAGCCGCCGGACGCCCGGTCTGTCCGTGGCCGCGATGCGGGCCCGCGGTGAACTATTTGAACTGTGTCGCGACGAACTCAGGTTTGACGAAGCCGAGACGGGCAAGCTCTTCCGCGACTCTTACCGGCACCCTCTCGAGCCGGACGTCCTGCACGACCTCCAGGCCCGAACAGACGGATGGGCGGCCTCGCTGGCCCTGGTCAAGACCGCGGTGGACGGCCGGACTCCCGGTCAAGTGCGCGCTTTTGTAGGTTCGCTGTCCGGTTCCGAAGGCGACCTCTACGACTACCTGGCCGAGGAAGTGGTCGCCGACCTGGACCCGGACCTCCGCGACTTCCTGGTTCGAACCTCGGTCCTCGAGGACGTGGAGCCGGACACCGCAGCCGTTGCCGCGTCTGTTACCCCGGCGCGAGCCCGGAGCCTGCTCCGCGACGCCCAGACCATTGGCCTCATGGCCAGGGGCGGCGACGTCGGAGCCGCGTGGCGACCCCATCCTCTGGTCCGCGAGTTCCTGCTGTCCCACCTCGACTCTGAGGTTGGCGAGGCCGGCGTGGCCGAACTGCATCGCCGTTTGGCAAGGGTGATGGAGCCGCGTTCCTGGCGCATGGCCGCCCGCCACTGGGCAGCCGCCGGCGAGCTAGAGGAAGTCCGCCGTGTCGTCTGCGCCGCCACTCCCACGATCATCGGCACGGGCGATCTCGCCGCCGCCAAGGACTTCATCGCACAGCTGCCGAGCGACGGCCCCAACCCCTGGTTCGACATCATCGAAAGCCGTCTGTTGTCGTCTGCCGGACGCTTCGACGAAGCTGCTGTCATGGCCGACCGGTCCGGTGAAGCAGCCCTCCGGCTTGCCCAGGAAAATCGCTCTTTCGCGATGATGCGAGCGCTCAATACGCTGCACGTTGCTTGGAATGAAGGCTTTGAGTCGGAGACCATCACGTCGGCCTTCGGCGTGCTCGCCGCCAGCGGTGACGCCGAGCTAGCTTCAATTGCCCGGTCGCTCACTTTGCTTCGCCTTGCGTCGGGTTCAGGCAGCTTGGACGCTCTACGCGATGCGCTCGTAGACACAGCGCATCGGAACCGAGAGCGCGGACACCGCCGGCACGAAGGCATCAGTTGCCTGAACCTGACCCTAGCAGAGATCGTTCGAGGCAACCATATCGCTGCGGTGTCGGCCGCATCGGCTGGGCTTTCATTGCTTGAATCCGCTGGCGATCCGGCCGATCTAGCAGCCATGCGGGTTAGCGCAGCTAGGTGTCTCGCCCATCTCGGCGCATGGCCCGAAACGGTTGCCTACCTAGATGCCGTGGTCACAGCAACGGAAAGTTGGGTAGACCCCGAGGCCATCGCCGAGGCAGCTGAAGTGCTCGCCATGTATGGCGATCCAAATGCGGGTCGCAAGATCCTGGAGCGGCGCCTGAATACGACCGCAATCCTGGCGCAACACCCCTACTGGGTCCTTGTCGGGGCAAGGCTCGAATTGGAACTTGGCCGCCCTGAACGGGCTGCCGAACTCCTGTCCACTGTCGGCCCTTACGACATGAGCATGGGATTCGCCAGTGGACTTCGCGCTCTAGACGTCCAAATTCGGGCTTCGATAGACCCTAACGACATCAACCTGATCAGCTCTATCCAGCAAGGTCTTCGCTTTGCCGAGTCCCAACAGGCCTGGTTTTGGTGGAAGAACATGCGTCTGACCCAGGCGCTCGTCTCCCCGAAAGAAGACCTCGTCCGATACATCGAGTGTTTCGAAGGACCGGACGCAGCGTACCTGTCGATCCAGGCCGAATTGGTCGCACGAAGGCTCGGAGATCTTGACCAACCCTGTCTTGAACAGGTCGGGCAGGAGGCGTTGCGGCGTCCGGAGCGATGGCGACCGCCGCTGCGTCGTCTTTTGAACACGACAGGCACTCGGGCCGCCGATACCAGGAAGGCAGTCGAAGTGCTGGAGGAAATCGGCGAAGCGGAGGACATCGCCCTGTTGAGGTCTATCGGCAAGAAGAAGTCGCTGCGCATACACGACGCCGGCAGAGGGCTGATGCACCGCCTCGCTCCTCGCGTCTACGTCGAAGATCTCGGCCGCGTATCGGTGCGCATTGGAGAGACCGTGCTGATCGGAACCGAGATCCGTCGCAAGGTTTTGTCACTCCTGTGCTTCCTCTTGACAAGGCCTCAGCTCACCGCAACGCGGGAACAGGTCCTCGAAGCTCTTTGGCCGGAGATGGACCCAGAAGGAGGAGCCAATTCGCTCAACCAGTCCGCGTACTTCCTCCGGCGCATCTTCGAGCCCGGCTGCGACGACGACAGCAGCGCCGGCTACCTGAAGAGCCGATCGGATCTCATCTGGCTGGACAATGGGCTGGTCGGCAGTCGAAGCAACGATTGTCTCGATCTTCTTGCCCGGATCCGGCGCGACCCATCGCCCGAACTGATCGTGGAGTTGGCCAATTCATACAGCGGTCGCTTCGCGGTCGATTTCCTCTACGACGACTGGGCCTCCTCCTACCGGGATACGCTGCACGCTGGTTTTCTCGATCGCATAGAGCGCGCGATCATCACGGACACGAAGATCGGGGCGTTCGACCGAGCGCTGGCCGTCGCGCAGCTCGCGTTGCAGGCGGATCCCGAAGCGGAACAGATCGAACTCTGTCTACTGCGCCTGTACCGGCGCACCGGGGCGAACGCAGCCGCGGCTGAGCAATACTCGCACTATGCCGGCTTGATGCGCGACCAACTGGGCATCGAACCCCCGCCCCTGGACTCGATCTAGCCGCGTACGTCGAATGGGGTAGGGCAGGTACCGTATTGACGTAGTACTTCCGGGTACCTAACCTGCCAAAAGTCCGGGTCGAGGCGTGCTGCCTCCCGTCACCGGACGAGAACGAGCGGATGCGATAGGCCTCGACCGAACTCGGGCACTTGGGTCGGGATCACGCCAGTAGTGCAACCCACCGCACGTTGACGTGGTTAGGAGAACATCCCGTGGCTCCCGAGTCCATCTACCGAGGCTGGTGAGGCCGTGTCGGCCCGAGTTCAGCGGCTTATGATCGTTCTGGGCTCCGCGCTGCTTATTGCGCTGAGCGCCGGTGCGAGCTACAGGCCGTTCTGACGGTACCTCTCTCCCATAGCCGCGCATGTCACCGCGCGGCTTAATGACCGCGGCTTGAGTCAGGAGTTGCCATGAGCCGGCGGCTGGGAGTATTGATCGCTGTCCTGGCGCTGACAAGCGGGGTTCTGCTTGTCAGCGCCGTGTTGTTGTGCCCGGTGAATCCAAGGATTGGCATTCAAGACGTCCCTAATGGGCTCGCCTTGGGACTGGTTTTTTGGATCGTCCTCACGATAGCGGGCGCATCGCTTGCCGTTCGGATGCCGGGCGGCACAGTCGTCGATGTTGGGTTCGCTCCTCTTGTAGCGGCAATGAGCCTCGGTGGCCCCGTCGTGGCCGGGCTTGTTGCGCTGCTGGGCGTCACACAGTCCCGTGAATTGCGGCGCGAGGTTCCCTGGTACGGCGTCGTAGCAAACCATGTCGGCATCACTGGACCGGCCCTGATTGGAGCGTACGTTCTGAACGTCGTCCCAAATAGGGGCAACTTCATCGTCGATTTCGTAGCCACAGCCGGAGCAGCCGGTCTGCTCTTCGCGCTGAACATCCTGGTGACGGCGCTCCTCGTCTCGACCCACAGCGGCGAGCCAATTCGGAAGCTTCTTCGGGCCGACTCAGGCGCCCTGATTACCCTGCTGGCGCTGGCGCCGGTCGCGTGGCTGATGGCGCAGATGTACGTGATCGCGCCATGGTCCGTGTTGCTGTTCGCGGTGCCGCTGTACACGACCCGGCTGGCGTATCAGCGGTTCGTGGAGGTCCGGGAGATGTTCACCGAGACCGTCCGGAGCCTGGCGGAGGCCGTCGACAAGCGCGACACATTTACGAGCGGACACAGCCACCGCGTCCAGGAAATCTCCGTTGACATCGGCAAGGCGATGAAACTCAGCGACAGTGATTTGGAAGCACTAGAGTGGGGCGGCCTGCTGCACGACATCGGCAAGATCGGCGTGCCTGACTCTGTGCTGCTCAAGCAGGAGCGGCTGACGCGTGAAGAGCGAATGACCATGAACGCACATCCTGTGTTGGGCGCGGAGATCATTGCGCCTGTCAAGCGACTCGCCCCGGAGCTGCCGATCATTCGCCACCACCACGAGTGGTTCAACGGATCCGGTTACCCGGATCGGCTCGTCGGCGACCAGATTCCCAAACTGGCGCGCGTCCTCCACGTCGCGGACGCATTCGAAGCCATGACCGCCGCGCGCCCGTATCGCATGACCCCGCTCACGCCTGAGCAGGCGCTGGCCGAGCTGCGCAAGTTCGGGGGCATCCAATTCGACCCAGACATCGTCGACGCGTTCGTCAAGACTAAGTGGGCCCGCGAGCTGCCCGATCCGGGCCGGGCCGAGATTCGCGACGTGCCGCTGATCGGCCAGGCTGCGGGCACACTCAGCGCTATGGCCGGTGCGCCAGGCGCCGACGCTCCGCGCGCACAGGACTCCCCCCACCCCAGCCCAGCCATCGCCTGATCCGTGCCCGCCCTCGGGGTCCTGATCGGGCTGCTGCTCGGCCTGATCGCCGGCGGCAAGCTCGACAACCTGGCCTACGTCCGCCTGCGCTGGCTGCCCGTCCTGCTCGTGGCGGCCGTCACCCGCTTCGGTCTGGACGGGGCGCTGTCCGCCGGGGCCGTGCCGGACGCCCTGCGCCTCTGGCTCGTAATCGCGGCCTACGTCCTGCTCACGGCCATGCTCGTGGCCAACCGCTCGACGCCCGGACTCGCCGCTGCCGCGCTGGGAACGGCGGCCAACGGCATCGCGATCGTCGCCAACGGCGGCTGGATGCCGGTCTGGCAGCCGAGTCTCGCCGCGGCCGGCCTCGACTCCACGACGATTCATTCGAACTTCCATCGCATGCTCGTCGGCCCGGTCGACGGCGCCTTCTTCGCCCACGGCGGGCCGCTCGTCGACCTCATCCCGATCCCCATCCCGATGATCCAGTCGGTCGCCTCGGTCGGCGACATGCTTCTCGGCGCTGGGCTGGCGTTCTTCGTCTTCGCCGCGGTTGTCCGGGCGCCGGTGCTCGTCTCCATTTCCATCCCGGTCGGAGGGGTCGTCGAACGCGGTGCCTTCGACCATCCGTATGTCCGGCTGGCCACGAACGGCGCCTTCTCGGCAATGTGGCTGGGCCAGGTCGTCAGTTCTCTCGGCGACCGGATCCACCAGGTGGCGCTCGTGTTCCTGGTCGCCCGGGCGACGGACAGTTCGCCGCTGGCACTGGGTCTCGTGTTCGCGGCAATGACGCTGCCGGGCGTCCTCGTCGGACCGTTCGCGGGCGCGCTCGTCGATCGCTGGGACAGGAAACGCGTAATGGTCGCCTCGGACCTGATCCGAGCGGCGATCGTCTGTCTGATACCCGTCGCTTCCGGACTGAACGTGGGGCTCGTGGTCGGGCTCGTTTTCGTCCTGGCCGTGGTGTCGTCGTTCTTCCGACCGGCCCGATCGGCCGCCCTGCCGCAGGTGGTCCCGGACGAGGACCTGATGACGGCCAACTCGTCGATGTGGATCGCGGACACGGTCAGCGACCTCGCCGGCTACAGCCTGGGCGGGTTGTTCGTGGCGTTCCTGGGCTCGTCGCTCGCCCTCGCGTTCTGGTTGGATGGCGCGAGCTACCTCGTCTCCGGTGCGCTGGTTGCGGCCGTTGTGATCCCTCCGGTAGCGCGGCGAGTCGGCGCGGGGAGCCCGGCAGGCGCCGCCGACTCGGACGTCACCGGCACTGCCCAGAACCCCGCTCGGACATCCATCCGGGCGGAAGTGGCCGAAGGCTGGCACTTCCTCCGCGCAGAGACAGTCCTCTTCGCCACGACCTTCCAGGCGACCATCGCCGAGTACGGACTCGGGGCGTTGACGGCCCTTTCCCCGCTGCTGATCGCCTCGCTGCCGCTCGGCAATCTCCAAGCCCCGGCCGCGTACGGCTTCTTCGAGATGGCCATGGGCGCCGGGCTCTTAGGTGGCGGCGTGGTCCTCGGCGGCATTGCGACGCGGCTGCCAAAGGGTCCGGCCATCATTGGCGCCTTCGTGGCGATGGGCCTCGCTCTGCTGGCGCTGGCCGCGACCGGCAGCCTGCCGATCGCCCTGGGACTTGCCGTGATCGTGGGTCTCGGCAACGCAACGTTCGTCGTTCCGAGCCAGACCATCTTCCAGCAGCGTACTCCGGACGAGATGCTCGGACGCGTGGTTGCGATCAGGCTCGCCCTCGTGAGCGGAATGCTGGCGCTGGCCATGGCAACTTCCGGCGCGCTCGCCCAGACCTTCGGGCTGAGGCCGGTCCTGGCGGCCTGCGGCCTTCTGACGGCCGCCTCAGGGCTGGCAGGCCTGGGCGTCCGCTCGATACGCCGCGCGTAGGCCGCACCCTGGCCGGGCGAAGCCAGGGGCACCGCGCGCACCGGCGCAACGCGACAATGGGACGCGTCGGCTAAACTGCCCCGGGGTGATGCGCCTGCAACCGTCACGGCGGTTGGCGCGCGCCAGCCGATCACGTTATCAAAGGCACCCACGGTGCCGGTACCAGGTGGGCCGAACCAAGCGGCCGCCAATACAGGAGTGGCACTACGGCGATGACCGACCTCGACAAGAACCGAGACGCGAAGCCCGCGACGGACGAGGAGTTGCCGGGCGACGAGGAGCTCGACGAAGAGCCCGACGAGTTCGCCGAGACCGAGGCGGAACAGGCCGATCGCGAAGCCGAAGAAGCCGACCTTGCCCCTGCCGGCGAACGCCGCCACTTCGGGTTCGGCCGCAGCCGCAATGCCGACGAAGACCGCCACGAGCGCCACGCCGGCGGATCGCTGCGCGAGTCGCATGAGCGCGTCCACATCGACGACCGCCCGTCCGCGATCTACGCCATCGTCTGCGCCGGTGCTCTGCTCGGCGTGATTCTGCTGACCTGGGTCAGCGGTGCCATTCCGCAGGGAACCGGCCCCACACTCACCCCGCTCGTCGTGCCGACCGCGGCGCCGACGACCAGCCCCACCGCGACCCCGTCGGTCAGCCTGTCTCCGAGCCCGAGCGTCGCCCCGAGCCCGTCCCCGAGCGCCACCTAGCAGCAACCGGCCCGCCTCGTCGCGGGCGGCTTCATCTCAAAGCTCCGGCCGTATCCTGGCGCGCCTCGCGCTCGGATCAGGCGTATCTTCGGCCACGTGGATCCTGAGGAATCGGCGCGCCTGCGGCAGGAGATGGTGGAACGTCAGCTCCGCGGCCGCGGCATTGCCGATGAGCAGGTCCTCGTGGCGATGGCCGCGATCCCGCGCGAGCGCTTCGTTCCGCCGGACCTGCGACGGCACTCATACTTTGACGACGCACTGCCGATTGCATCCGGCCAGACGATCAGCCAGCCGTACATGGTCGCCCGGATGACCGAGCTGCTCGAGCCACGGCCGGGCCTGCGCGTCCTGGAGATCGGGACCGGCTCCGGGTACCAGGCCGCGGTGCTTGCCCAGATCGGCTGCTCGGTCCTGTCCGTGGAGCGCCATGCGCCGCTGGCCAACGCCGCGCGAATACGCCTCGAAGAACTCGGCCTTGCCGGTTCGGTCACGATCGTGGTCGGCGACGGCAGCCTCGGCCGGCCGGAGGAGGCGCCCTTCGAAGGGATCATCGTGACCGCGGCCGCGCCGGCAGTCCCCGACGCCCTGACGGCTCAACTCGCCGACGGCGGCCGCCTCGTCATTCCGATCGGCCCGCGGCGGCGACAGGAACTGGTCCTCGTGGTGAGGCGCGGCGATGGCTTCGAACGCCACGACTGCGGCCCATGCGTCTTCGTGCCGCTGGTCGGGGAGTCCGGCTTTGCCGAAGAGGCGGCGCGGCGGCGCTGGCCGGGTCGGATCCTATAGTTGCGTCGTGACGCACGTCTTCGTTTCGCCGCATCCGGACGATGCGGCACTCTCTTGCGGCGGGCTGATCGCGAGGGCGAGGGCGCGGGGCGAGCAGGTCGCGATCGTGACCGTCTTCTGCGGCCCCGGTCCGATCGACCGCATGACGCCGTACCGAAGGCGTGCTCGACCGCAAGCTAAAGGGCATTCGAGCCGATGAGAGCCAGCGCGGGCGGCTGTTCGGCGGCGACGACCCGATGGTTGCGGCAGTCCGCGAGCAGGGCGCCCGGGTCGGCCGGCTGGGTGGAACCGGCCCGTCGGAGCGCTACTGGCGACTTACGAGTCTGAATACGGAGGCGAGGGCGATGACTCGGTACAACAAGCTCGTCCGCGACAAGGTTCCGGAGATCCTGCTGGCCAAAGGCCGCAAGACCACCACCCGAACGATCGCCGGGCCGGAGATACTCGATGCCCTGCGGACCAAGATCGACGAGGAAGTCGCCGAGTACGACGCGGCCACAAACGATATTCAGGCGGCGGCCGAATTGGCCGATCTCCTCGAGGTCATCCTGACCCTCGCGAGGAAGCGCGGCTTCGATGAGGCCGAAATGCAGCGCATCCGAGCCGAGAAGGCGGAGCTAAGAGGCGGCTTCGATCGCGGCTGCTTCCTGGTCGAAACCGAGTAGCCGCTACTCAGCGCGGGACGCCGGCGGAAGCGCGGAGCTTTAGGGCCGCCTGGTCGTAGAGCGCCTCGATCTGGTTGACCATCAACTCGATGCAGAAGCGGTCGTGGGCCAGATCGTGGCCGCGTTTCGCGATCATGTCCGCAAACGGATGATCCGAGAGGAGCCGGATTAGCGCGTCGGCCAGAGCCACGTGGTCGTTCGGCGGGACCAGCAGGCCGCTCACGCCGTTCTCGATCATCTCCGGGATGCCGCCCACTTCCGACGCGACCACGGGCCGGCCGAGGGCCATCGCCTCCAGCACGCTGAGACCCTGGGCTTCGCGGTACGAGGGCAGGACGGAGATGTCCAGCGCGGCCGTGACCGCCGGGACGTCCTCGCGGCGGCCGGTGAACACGACCCGGTTCGCGACGCCGAGCGACGCAGCCTGGGCCTCGAGCGAATTCCGCTCCGAGCCTTCGCCGACCACGAGGAGCCAAGCCTCGGGATGGGCGGCAAGCACGAGCGGCCAGGCATCGATGAGCGTCCGGTGACCCTTCTCGGCCTCGAGGCGCGCAACGACACCCACGATCGGGGCCGACTCGGGGATCGAGTAGTCGTCGTGGAGGGTGCAGCACGGCTGCTGGTGGTTGTAGCGCTGCAGATCGACGCCGTTGTAGATGAGGCTCACCGGCGCTCCGACCCGGCCCTCGTCGCGGATCTTCTGTTCGATTGCCTTCGACACCACGATCAGCCGATCCATCAGCGGGGTCAGCTGACGAAGAGCATGGCGGTCGTCGACGCAGCGGATGCGGCTCGAGTGAATGGTCGAGATGACGGCCGGCCGCTTGCAGCCCTTCTCTCCAAGGAGCAGGGCCGCGCGCGTGCCGACGACTTCGGCCCGGTACATATGGTTGTGGACGATCTCCGGCTCCATCGGCGCCAGCGTCTCCGCTAGAGCCTGGACGGCCAGCCGGTCGTCGGGCTCGTCGATGACGCAGATCTCGATGCCGGCCTTCTCCATCCGCCGGACGCTGCTGCCATGGGACAGGGAGACGACGCGAACCTTGTAGCGAGCGGGATCCAGGCGCTTGACGAGCGAGTAGACGTGCTCCTGTGCGCCGCCGTTCGTGCCGGTCGCCATCACCTCGACGACTCGTACGCGGCCGCCTTCGAGCGGCGGGCGGGTTACGACGAGGTCCGCGCAGGGTTCGCCAAGGCTGTGTTCGGCGCCCATGTCAGTGGCCTTCCGCGGCCGGCGCGTCGGTCCGCTGGACGAGCAGGCGCTCGATCGGCGAGTCGACCGCGCCCCACTCGTACTTGTANNTCTCTGGCGTCCGGATCGACGCCGGCGTTGTAGTAGTAGACGGCTTCCCCGTCGTCGAACGTGACCCCGGCGGCGATCCGGCGGCCCCCAACGGTGAGGAAGCTGAGATCGACGATACCCGTGGGGGCGCAATCCTCGAACAGGCCGGCGAAGAACCGACGGCTGGCCGCCCCGCCTTCCGTCGGCGGGAAGAGGCCCTCGGCGCCCCAGCGCTTCTGGTGCAGATCGACGAAGGCGTCCAGGTCCG
>PMJT01000118.1:11596-19145 GCA_003158495.1 Chloroflexota bacterium
TCGCCGTCGCGGAGGCGGCGCAGGTCCACGACGTCCCAGCGTGACTGGTCCTGGGCGGCCAGCCATTCGACGACCGCCTCGCACACGGCGTTGAGATCGCCGGGGGCTGCGAGGATCGTGGCGTAGTCGGCGTGGTAGGAAGCCCCGAAGAAGACTGCCGTCGCCGAGTCGGGCACCGGCCGGAGGACGCGTCCGGGCTGGTGTCGGATCGTGGTTCGCGCCGCCACATCGCCCGGTTCTATCTCGTGGCGATGCATCAGAGGCACAATCCCGGCGATCACGTCCGGAGCGGCCTCGTCCACGACGACGAGCGTCGTGTCGTGGGCGGTCTCGCCATACGCGTCCCACCACGCCTGTTGAACGCAGTGGCGCGAAAATGGCGTTGCCCACGGCGTTCGGCCGGCCAGTTCGTCCCAGGTTTCCGGGACGATCGAGTCGAAGGCGCGCCGGACGGCCACGAGCTTGACGCCGGTCGGGACGTTCATCGGCCTGCGGCCCCTTGGGCGCGGCGAACCCACGCAATTGCGGCGTCGGGGAGCGAAGGCGGCAGACAGCCGGGTTCGCGGTCGTCGGGGGAGCGGACGGTCACAAAACCGAGCATATCACCACGACCGAAACGGTCCTCCGCAGTGGTTGCACGGCGAACTAGCGCCCGCTGGCCGGTACAGCACCGTGGCGCTCAGGCGGTCACTCCTGCCTGGCCGACCCGCTGCCCGGAGCGCCGCTCCACGTAGACCTCGACCATGAGCAGCCCCAGGACGCCGAAGAAGGTGAGTGGAATGCTCGCGACAGCGGGCCAGCTCGCGGAGTCGGCGGTCGCGAATAGCCCGATCCAGCCCAGGGCTGGGACGAATGCGGCCCAGACACGGCCCCGCGACACGAGCCAGGCGACCGGGAGCAGCAACAGGACGGCGTAGTGGTCGCGGAGCGGCGACGAGAGGAGCTGGCTGGCGACGATCGTGACCTGCAGGCTGGCGACAGGCGAGGCCCACCGATACGCGGCCAGGAGCGCGGCCACGGCAACCCCGACTGAGGCAAGCTGCACGGCCGCAGACACCGCGTCGGAGGCACCAGCCAGATGAGCGACCGCCCCTGGGGCGAAGTTGTGCGGCGTGGAATAGTTCCCTCCGAGGCCGCGGACGAGGTCGAAGTACGTGGCCCACGCCCCCAGGCCGGTGAAGACCGTGGAGGCGCCTGCCACGGCAAGGGCCCCTACGACGGCGACCACGGCGGCGCGATACCGCCGCGTGGCGAGAGCCCAGAGGCCCAGCAATCCGGGCTGAACCTTGATCAGCGCTCCGATGGCCGTGGCGGCGCCCACCACTGCCGGCCGATCCATGAACCGCCACGCCGCGGCAAAACCAACGAAGAGCAGCGGCTCGACCTGGCCGAGCTTGACGGCGTAGAGCAACGGCCAGTCGAGTGCCGCCACGATGACCACGACCCAGCGGACGTCGGGGCGGACCGGCAGCAGCGCCACGCCGGCAAGGAAACACCCCGCCATGGCCACGCACCACAGGCCTGCCGCCGCTCCGCCGAAGACGAGCCATGGAACCAGGACGACCGCGAAGGCCGGCGGATACGTGTAGGTCCCCGGGCAGGTCCCGACGGAGATCGAGAAGGCGTTGTCGTAGATCGGCTTGCCGTCGAGGAGATGGCGCGCCGCACCCTCGTAGCAGGTGTAGTCGTAGCCGAGGGTCTTGCCCGCGGCTGCGAGGACGAGCCCGATCATCAGGACCAGCAGCGAGATCGAGCCGGCGGGCACGAGCAGATCGAGGAGTCGCGGTCGGGTTGCGGCGGGCGACTCGGCCGTTGTCATTGGTCTCGCGTCCCCTCGGCTGCGGTCATTGCCCGGGCGTCCCCTTGGCCGGGCTTTCGATACCGGCTGCCTCCGCCGGCGCCCTCCGGCGAACGTTTCGATGGATGAACCGGATCCGGACCAGATCCCAGGCGACGCGCAGGGCCAGCTTCGGCCGGGCGTGCATGCGCGAGCCGCGCCGGTCCGTCCAGGTGATCGGAACGATGGCGATCCGGTAGCCACGCTTTCGGGCCAGGTAGATGAGGTCGACGTCGAACACGATGCTCGTAATACGCAGCCGGCTGAAGAGGTCGTGCGCGGCCTGACGTCGGAAACCCTTGAAGCCGCACTGCGTGTCCCGGACGGGACCCGTAACCCAGGCCTGGGCGGCGAAGCGGAAGAGGCGGCCAACGAACCTGCGGAAGGGCGGCTGCGTGGCGCGCATGTCCGAGCCATCGGGCTGGATGCGGCTGCCCAGAACAAGGTCGGCTGTTTCGAGCGCGGCTACAAGCTTCGGCAGCTGGTCCGGCGGCGTAGCCATGTCCGCGTCGGCGAACACGATCAGGTCCGCGTCGGCAGCGAGCATCCCCGCCCGCACGGCTGAGCCCTTGCCCCCGTGGGCGACGCTCAGGAGCTCCAGCATGGGGCAATCGCTCAGGGCATCGGTCACGCCGGTGCCGCTTTCGACGTACTCCGGCCGGGCCTTGACCAGGGCCGCCGTGCCGTCCGTACTGCCGTCGTCGACCACGAGAACCGTGACCGGGGCCATCCTGGGCGCCTCGCACAAGTACTCGAAGAGTTCGTCCAGGGCGGGGCCCAGACGAACTTCCTCGTTGTATGCGGGTAGAACGATTGCGAGGCTGGAAACCATGACCGGAGTGTACGGGCAATCGCCATCCGGCCGCAGAGGCGGGTGCCGTCCGGAGCTTGCGAACGCGACGTGAGTCGATCGATTGAGGGCGGCCGCGCGGCCGAGGGACCGTCGCGCCCGGCCGCCGACGTCGAATGGGTCATACGTACCAGTGGAGATAGGACCCTGCCGATGCTACGCTGCCTGGCCGTGCGTATCCTCATCGCGCTCTACGCCTTTGCCCTGCTCGTAAGGGCCGTCGTCTTCGGACTGCACCCCGACGCGGCCTACCCCGACGCGTACTACTACGTGGACGTTGCCCGGGCTCTCCAGGCCGGGCACGGCTTCAACATCGACTTCATATGGTCGTTCGTGGACGTCGGCGGCCGCATCCCGCTGATTCCCATGCTGCCGATCCCGAGCAACGCGCATTGGATGCCCCTGGCGGCCGTGATCCAGCTGCCGACGATGTGGTTCCTCGGGCCGACGCCGCTCGCGTCCGCCATTCCGTTCGCGCTGGTGGGCTCGCTCTCAGCTCCGATGACGTGGCTCCTGGCACGCGAGATCGGCTGCTCGCCGCGAGTCGCGCTCGCGGCAGGGATCGCCGTGGCGGTTCCTGGGGCAGCAACCCTGTACATGGTCCAGCCGGACAACCTGGCCCTCTACCAGCCACTCGGCACAGCCGCGCTGTGGCTAACGGCTCGCGGCCTCAAGGGGCGCACGTGGTCCTACGCTCTGGCCGGGCTGATGGTCGGTCTGGCGACGCTGTCGCGCAACGACGGGGTGCTCCTGGGCGCGGCAGTCGGGCTCGCGTTTGCCTGGGATCGCTGGCGGGCGTGGCGATCGAAGGGCGGCCGGCTTCCGGCCATTCCCTGGCGCTACGCCGCGGCCTGTTTCGGGCTATTCCTGCTGGTCGCCGGTCCCTGGTACCTCCGCCAGTTGGCGGTCTTCGGCAGCCTCTCACCGTCGTCGACCTCTGGCCGAATCCTGCTGATCCAGAACTACCAGCAGATGGACAGCGTCACCAGCGACGTCTCGCTGTCCGGGTTCCTCAGCCAGGGCATAGGTCCACTTCTCGTGAGCCGTGTGCTGGGCTTTGTCTCGGCCTTCCAGATCTACTTCGTCGTCGCCTGCCCGGTCGTTCTGACGCCGTTCGTGTTCATCGGGGGCTGGGCCCGCCGCCGTTCGACCGATTTCGGACCGTTCTTCACGTACGCCGCGATCCTGTTTGCCGCGTCCGGCCTCCTCTTCGCGGTGCANNCCGTCGCCTCTGTCGTGGTCAACGCCGGGGCATTCACGGCCCTGGCAATGCCCGGCTGGGACTCGACGCGTGACGACCGACTGGCCGTCGGTCAGGCACTCGATGCCCTCGGCGCGCCCCAGACGGACCTCGTGATGAGCGCCGATCCGAGCGGGATCGAGTACTTCACCGGTCACGGCGGCGTCGTCACGCCGACCGACACCATCGACGTCCTCCACGAAGTCGCCGTCGACTACCACATCCGCTGGCTGGTCCTCGAACGGGCCTACATCGTGGCTCCCATGGTCCCGGTTCTCGAGGCCAAGGAGAGACCCGCGTGGATCGGGCCGCCGATATTCAGTCTTCCGTACGAAGGTCCGCAGACCGGGGACCCGGTCCTGGACGGCGCCCCGAGACTCGCAATCTATGCGGTCTGCATTCGAGCGAACGATCCGCGGTGCGCCACGCTCGCAGCCTCGCCACCCGCTCGATGAGCCGGAGAGAGGCGCTGATCAGCGCCGCGGTCGTCTTCGCGGTCGCGTTGATCGTGCGCTCGGTCGCCGCGGCCGTCGTCGGTTTCGCGATCCCGGAGGACACCGCCTACTACGCTGGCGTGGCACGCAACGCGGTAGACGGCCGTGGCCTGGTCAGCGACGCTCTGTGGAGCTACCAGACGTCGCCGCTCGTAGTGCCGCGGGCCGCGTTCGAAGTGTGGATGCCGCTGCCGTCGCTTCTCGCCGCCGTGCCGATGGCGCTTGTCGGGACGGCCAACTGGTTCCGGGACGCGCAGGTCGTCTCCGTCCTTGCCAGTTCGATCGTGGCCGTGCTGGCCTGGCGGCTCGGCGCGGACGTGGCCGCGGAGATGAGCCTCCCCGCCGGACGTGCCAGGACCGTGGGGATCGGCTCCGGGCTGGTGGCGGCCATTCTCGGGCCGCTCGTCATCTATGGGGCAATCCCCGATTCCACGGCCCCATTCGCGGCGTTGTCGCTGGCCGCATGCCTGCTGATGGCACGAATCGCCGCGCGGGGGGGCGAGCCGGCCGGTCGCCGGATCGATGCCCGACTGATTGGACTGGGCCTGCTCCTCGGCTTGGCCGCTCTAGCGAGGAGTGAGGCGATCTGGCTTGCCCTTGCGTGGGTCGTCGTGGCCTGGTTCTGGACCCCTGGCAGCCGAGCACACCGCGCCCTGCTGATCGCCGTCCCGGCGGCCGTGGCCGTAGTCGTCTTCGCTCCGTGGGCAATTCGGGACTGGCTTGTTTTCGGCACTCCACTGCCCGGCCAGTCGATCGCCAACGCTCTCTACATCCACTCCACCGACATCTTCGCCTGGCGCGACCAGCCGACCCTGGCCCGATATTTGGCCCAGGGCCCCGTGGCGCTGACCGGAGCCCACCTCACGGGCATCGGCCACGATCTCGTCTCCGTGCTCGTCATCCCCGGCTTCCCCGTGACGCTGATCGGGCTGCTGGTCCTGCCCTGGGTCGGCCGGCGGCGCGCCATCCGACCGCTGGTGCTGGCCGCCACGTTTACATTTGTCGTAACAAGCCTGGCATTCCCGGTCGCCACACTGTCCGGGACATATCTCCACGCCGCCGGGGCCGCATTCGTGCTGCTGAGTACCTGCTGCCTGGTCGCCCTGGACGGCTTCGTCGCCTGGGTGGGACGCCTGCGCGGCTGGACCAGGCCCGTGGCGTGGCTCGGTCCGGCGTTCGCGCTGGCGGCCATCGCCCCGCTCTGCGTCGTCTCCGTGTCAAGCCTCTCGAACCAGGCCCGCGAGGTCCAGGCTCGTTACGACGCCCTTCCGGCCGCGATGGCCCGGGCCGGGGTGCCGCTTGATGGCGCGAAGCCGGTCATCACCGATAACCCTATATGGCTGGCCGAAGCGGCCAGGGTCCCTACGCTTGCCCTGCCCGAGGAACCGCCCGACGCCGTTCTGGACCTGGCACGGCACTTTGGAGCAGCACTTCTAGTAGTCAGGGCTGGCACGGGGAGGGAGTGGCCGGAAATACTGAACAGCGGCGAAAGTGCCGCTTCATGCTTCGTGGAGGTCCCTCTTACGGAAATCTCAGGCTCCAGACCCCTCCAAGGGTCCCCTCTGGCCTCGATCCACGTCTTCCGGATCGTCTGTCCATGAGAGAGGGCCCCTATACTCCAACCGGTATGGACGCTACACGAGGCGCCGCAGAATCGCGCGACTCGCGCTTCGACGAGCTATACGCCGAAGCGAAGTCCACGCTGGGCTACGGAGCCAACAACCTCAGGTCCGTGACCGAGAGGTACCGCGAGGCATACCACGACACGCTGGGTCGCTGGCACCGTCTCCGCGATCAACTCGAGGTAGCCGACCGCGCGCCGATTCCACGGGGCGACCAAGGCGATCCCGCCGCGGCCGCCGAGGCCGGCGCCGAAGACGCCCGCCAGAAAGCGCTCCGGACCGAGGTTGAGCGGCTGACCGCGGACCTCGGCCGCCATCAGCAGGAACTGTCGAAGCTGGAGCTCTCCGTTCGCAGCATGGAAAACGCCTGGCTCTTCCTGGAGCGGGGCGACGCCAGCCTCGTGGCCGAGGTCGCCGACGCCGGCCTGGCCACGGACATGCAGATGCGCATTGTCCAGGCCCAGGAGGCCGAACGATCTCGCCTGGCCCAGGAGGTCCACGACGGGCCAGCCCAGGCGCTGTCGAACGCCATCTTCCAGGTCGAGTACATCGAGCGAGTGCTGCCCGAAGACGTGCGCATGGCGGGCAGCGAGCTGCATTTCCTGCGCGAGCTGCTTCGCAGGGAGTTGGGCGAGGTCCGGACATTCATCAGCCAGCTGCGGCCGCCGCTCCTGGACGAACTCGGCCTGGACGGCACAATCATGGATACAGTCGAGAGCATGGCCTCCCTGACCGGCTCCACCGTGGAGACGGATCTTCTGGCACCGGGCGACCGGCTCACTCCGACGCAGCAGACGGCCGTCCTGCGCATCGTGCAGGAGGCCCTTCAGAACGTGCGCAAGCACGCCGGTTCGAGCCGGGCGACCGTCGCCACACGCCTCGACTCCAAGGATTGGATCCTGGAAGTGTCGGACGACGGGCGCGGATTCGACGTCAGCGCGGTTGCCGCGCGAGGCCGGCGCAATTTCGGGTTGCAGTTCATGCGGGAACGGGCCGAGCTTGTCGGCGCGAAATTCGAAGTTCGGTCCCGATCCGGGGGCGGAACAGTCGTCAGCTTGTCGATTCCAGTGGGAGAGGAGAACGCATGAGTTCGATGGACTACGCCGGGCCGGAGCGGCGCCGGCCGGGGTCGGGTGGCCGGACCGGAGACAAGACGACGATTCTCCTTGTCGACGACCATGCTCTATTCCGCGTTGGCGTTCGCAACATCCTGGAGAAGGAGGCTGGCTTCGAGATCGTCGGTGAGGCCGACGACACCCGCGGCGCCTTCGACCTCTCCATCCAGCTTTCGCCGGACATCATCCTCATGGATCTCTCCCTGCCGGCTCCGGGCGGCATCGAGACGACCCAGCGGATCAAGCGCGANNCGACAAGGTCTTTGCCAAGCCGGCCGTGGCCAGCCGCGTGCTCAAAGAGTTCCGCGAGCTCGCCATCTACGGCCAGGAAGCCGCCCCAATCTTCGCGCCGCTCTCGCCGCGTGAAGTCGAGATCCTCGACAACATCGCC
>PMJT01000122.1 GCA_003158495.1 Chloroflexota bacterium
GGCGTCGGAGCGGGCGTCGGAGCGGGCGGCGGCGTGGGCGTCGGAGTTCGGGTCGTCGTCGGCGCCCTCGTCGGCCTGGAGGTGGGCACCGTCGTCGCGCCGAGAACCTCGGTCAGGCTCGCGCTCGAACTGGTCGACGGGCCTTCGCCGACACTGGCCGACGGCCTCGAGGTGGCAGCCTCGACTTGATTCTGCGAGGTCGTGGGAGACCGAGTGGGCGGGATCGCCCCATTGGCAATCGCCGAAGAGGCGCTGGGCCCGCTCGAAACGGCTGTCACCAAGAAGCCGCCTTGGAAAGCCAGCAGGACCAGGGCTATGGCAAGCGCCACCAGGGTCGAACCTTGGCGGAACGCGGCGGGTGCCTGGGACCTTGTCATGGGCTGCCTGACCCCACGGGATTGTCCTCGGTCAGCTAGGGGCGAGAGACGATTTCTTACGCGGCGACGTTAGATTGCGTGGGGTTCAGTACAGAGTAGAGCCAACCTCCCGCCCCTGGCAATGCGAGCCGCTAGAAGACCTCAGCCGCCGGCGGCAATCTCATCGTGCCGATCCTACGAATCAGATCGCCGAGGTCGTCCTGAATCGCGCCGGCTCGGACCAGGGCTTGGCAGCCCAAGTCATCGCCGCAGCCCTCCCGGGTCTCCGGGCCGAGCAGGCTGATGGCCTGCTATGTGCGTCTGATAGACGCATCCGTAAATGCACCGACGCTATGACCTGAGTGTCGTTGACCGCCAAACGAATCCCGTGGCCCTTGCCGAGTCCTAGTCATTTGCGGCTATGGAGAGCGCGAGCCGGACGATCACACTCAGACGATGCGGCAACCAGTGACCGGAGGGTGGCTCTGGGCAAGCGACGACGACGAGATGACGGCCAGAGCGGTCGTCGCCTACCTGCGCGCCGAGGGTCGCACCGTTGAAGGCTTTCAGCGGCCGCAGTTGGGCCCGGGCCGCTCGCCCGACTTCATCCTCAAACTCGACGGTTCGCCGACGGCGCTTGAGGTTGTGAGCTTCCTTGAGGCGACCGCGTCGAAGGCTGAGGCCCGAATGCGGAAGGTCGAGGCGGCACTCAAAGTCCGCCTCCAGGCCAGCATGCGGCGAACCGGCTGCAAGCTGGTTCTCCGCATCACATTCGAAGTCCTGCCGCACCAGAGCCACCGGCGTCCAGTGATTGAGAACGACGCTGATCGACTCGCCTCACGCATCAAGGCGCTGGTCGAGGTCTGGCCCAACGGACTCGAGACCGGGATCGGGTTCGAAACCGGAGTCGGGTGGATCAAGAGTGCCGAACTGTTCGCTTGGCCGGCGGCCGAGCCGTCGTTCCATCTCGAGGGCACCCCTGAGCCGGTATCCGGGGGCACCGATACCGCAGCTCTCCTTGCTCGGACGATCGCCACCAGGGGGGCCTGGTATCTTCAGCAGGCGACCACGGCCATCCTCGCCGTTAGGAGCGAGTTCGATAACGTCGAGGGGCTGCATCGAGCCGTCGCCGAGACAGATGAGCCGATTCCCTTTTGGCGTATCTACAACGTCTGGAGCGGCGGGAACGCAGGCCTCGTCTACGAAAGCCACGCCACCCGGTGACACCGGTCCCAGAACCAACAGCGGCGCGTCGCGACCCCCGCCAGAGCCGCGGGTGCGTCGGCGGATCTGAACGGACGTATGGGCCAACCAGTTGATCACCGGACCCAGGTCGAGGGAAGAACGCCGCAGGAAGACGAGCAAGACAGCGGCCCGCAGCCGGTCAGGTCTCGGACGGCCTCGAGGAACAGCGCGGCCGCCCGATGAACCTGTTAGGTACTCGGCCCACGGAGAACCGGAGACGCGGATCGTGACAGCCGGGCCGGTGGGTCAGCGGGCCCCGATGCACACGTCGTCGAAGTACTCGACCGCCTGTTGGGAGACGTGCTCGGACCCCAACAGGACCGTCGTGAGTTGCGTGGTTGTGTGCAGGTCGTACGTCGCGTTCGAGAACTTGAGAACGCCGTCGACCCAAATCTGAACGGTGCTGGAGGTGCCGTTCGGCGCGACGTGGAGAGTCACCTGATGCCAGGTGTTGAGAGGCATCAGCGAGTTCAGCTTGACGTAGCTCCAGCCGCCGCTGCCATCCAGAGTTCGGAGCCACGCGTCCCCGGTTACATTCTGGCGGTACACGTCTGCGATGCGATTCGAGCCGTCGAAGAACCGGAGATATGGAACGTTGCTGCCAGGAACGCCCTCCTGGGCCACGTCGAACCAGCCAGATGCCCACACGTCGGTCTTCGAGCCCCCGAGATCTTTGGAAATGTACGCACGCGACGTCGAGGAAGTCGACACCGTGAAGAGCCCGGCGCACAGGCCCGTGTGCGCGGTGGTGGTGGAGATGGCCACCGTGCCATCACCCTCCTGGTCGACGGACCACTGGGGCCCGATCGTGCTCGCTTCGAAGTTGTCCTGCAGGATTGAAGGCACCGGGAAGGTGTAGGGCGGTTGAGGAGTCGCCGGGTTGCAACCGCCCGGAGTCGGAGTCGGGGAAGGAGTC
>PMJT01000051.1 GCA_003158495.1 Chloroflexota bacterium
GGACCAGGCGACCTCGATGTTCGACCTCGAGCGGGCCCTGTCGACCGGCCGCCTGCCGACATTCGGACCGCTCTCGAGCCTGCTGACCTTCCACCACGGGGCCCTGTACTACGACCTGCTCCTGCCGTCGGCGTGGCTCGGCGGCGGCGACCCGACCTGGGTCGTCGGGGAGATTGCGATCCTGAGCCTGATCGTAATCCCGGCCGTGTGGTGGATGGCTCGATCGATCGCCGGCCCAGCTGCCGGACTGACCGCCGCGTTACTGGCCGCAATCTCGGCCAGCATGGTCGGCTACGCCACGTTCATCTGGAACCCGACGATGATCGAGCCGGGGGCGGCGATCGCCTACGCGGGCGCGTGGCAGGCCCTCAGGACGCGAAAGCCCCAGTGGTGGCTCTTTACCGCTATCGGGGCCGCAGTGACCGCCCAGGCCCACGTAGCGGCCGGTGTGATCGTCGTGCCACTCGCCGCGGCCTTCGTCGTAGACCTGTGGCGCGGCCCGAAGCAGAAGCGCCGCCGAATCGCCCTGTGGGGCCTTGCCGGCGTGGCCTTGATCGTGGCCACCTATCTGCCGCTCATCCTCTCCGAGGTAGGCCACAACTTCGCGGAAACTCGCGGCATCCTTGCATACTTCGTCGGCGGGGGCGGTTCCACATCGGCGAACGGCCCGCTGGCCAGGCTGATCTTCGCGGCGATCCGGATCCTGGCCTGGCCGCTGACCCGCTGGCCCATGATCGACCTGAGGGCGGCCTTCATACCGGCGCTGATTGCCGCCTCGGCGATCATCACCCTGATGATCTGGCTCGTCGGAGCCACGGCCGGCCACGGTCGGCATGCGGCTCGTGGCGCCGTCCCGAGCGGGGTGCACGCCCCCGCGTCGGCATCCGGACCAGGCCACGAGCCGACCGCCGAGCCGGCGGCGCAACTCCCGACCACTCCTGCGCCGGAGCCGGCGGGGGAGGCGATTGACCGCTTCGGCGTCCAGCTGGTGGGCTTCTGGCTGCTCCTGATCGTCCTGGTGCTCGGGTTCGGGCTCCACTCCGTGTCGGAGGTCCAGGGGCTGCCGACGGAGCAATACCACGCCATGGCCGACCCGCTCGTATTCGTGGTCGTCGGATTGATCGTCGGTGGTTTGTGGCGGCGGCTGCCGCGGCCGCGGGCGAACGTCATCCGGCGTGGGTTCGTGGTCGGGGCACTCGGCTTGCTCGTTGCATGGAATGTCGGCCACTGGCCGCCGCTCACCGCACCCGACGGCGGCTGGCCGGCTGCACAAGCGGCCGCGGCCCGGGTCGAACAGGATGCTGCCGGCTCGTCGATGGCGTTGGTGCCCCTCTTCGAGGCCAAGGGTGCCGACGCGTACGCCTATCCGCTGTCGCGAGACGGCCGGGTCCTGGTTTCGCCTGGGATGGCCACGACCGTGGTCCTCCTCTGCGACATGTTCTGGCTCGAGGGGCAGTGCGCCGGCTCGGCCGAGGCCGGCTGGCTGGCCGCCCACCCGTCGCCCGACGGGTGGATCCAGGTCGACCGGTTCCAGGCGGCTCCGGATCGGCTCCTCACCGTCTACAGGCGAGGGCCGTAGGGGCGCCGGGGCAAGGACAAAGGCGATCCTTCCGGGCGTGCCTCGCAGCCGCCGAGGGCGCGTCAATACCGCGGGATGAGATTCAAGGACGATCCTGGGCGGCGAACTAGCTGGCTTCGCGTCCGGTTCGTGCTCGCGGCGGCAGCTGCCGGACCATGGGCCGGACTGCCCGGCTCGCCATGGCCGCCGACATCATCGGCGTGTCGCGTCGATCGTCCATGATTCGGCGCGGCTCCATGGGCCGGTCGTCAGTGCGCATGCCCGCGTAGCCGCGGCCAAACCGGCGCATCCGGACGGCGAGGTAGTACTCCATGACCTGCCGCACCTGGGGTTCAGAGAGAACCTCGTCGGCGCGGAGGGCGTACTCGATACGGGCCGTGGGATTGGCNNGTTCCGAGCGAAGGCATGCGATCGCCGCGGATCAACCGCGAGATCGTCGAATGGTCGACGCCCGACTGCTGCGCCAGCTGGCGCTGCGACATCTTCTTGGCTTTGAGCTGGGCCCTCAACCACTCGTTGAAGGCTCGTCCGTTCTGTCCGGTCATATCGCCAGGTGGCTCCCCGGTACGGTGCGTGCTGCTCCGATACTGGAACTATCGGAGGAGAACGCCAAACCGTGAATGGCCTTTTGGTACTTCACCCATGGCGACTACCGGCGGGATCCGCAAGGTAGCCGCAAGGTTGACCGCCAGGCCGAAGGCGCAGGCCGGCGACGCCGGCGGGCGCGTCCAGTCGAGGAGTCGGACGGAAACGTGCCGCGAATGCCGGGCTCAGCCCGCGGGAGGTCTCGGGGGCTGGATTTCCTCCACGACCATCCCGCCGCCGCGCGGCTTGGACGAGATGACGTAGGCGATGGAGCCGAGCACGACGATCGAGAAGACGCTGATTGCCCGGTCGACGACGATCACGGCGGCGGCGCTGGTGGTACTGGCGCCGAAGACGCCCTTGAGCACACCGCCCATGCCGAGTTCCACGAGGCCGAGGCCGCCCGGGGTCAACGGCACGGCCGTCAGGAGCGACCCGATGAGGGCGACGAACATGGCGCCGGACAGGCCGAGGTCGATGTCGGCGAAGCCGAGCGCTCGAACGACGAAGTACAGGCGCAGCGCCTCGGTGAGCCAGATGAGGACAGTGACTGCACCGAGGACCGGCAGTCCTTTGGCCCCGACGGAGCCGAAGACGCCTTCTTCGAACTTCTCATAGAAGTCAACAACTCGGGCCGGAACGGGGAGCACGGCCATCAGCCTGTGTCCGAAGTTGCGCATGGCCACCAACGCCATGATCAGCAGCACGATCACGACGACACCCATGGCGAAGATCAACTGGACCGTTCGCGGCAGAGTCTCGAGGCTGCCCCGCCAGCGCCAGTAGCCGGCGAGCAGCCCGAGGGCGGCGATGACGATCAGGTCGAGGATCCGTTCCATGAAGACGGTGCCGAGCGTGCGTGTCGCTGAAACGGGGCTGTTCAGCTTGAGCAGGTATGCCCGGTATAGGTCGCCCAGCTTGGCCGGGACGATGCAGTTGACCAGCCAGGACAGGAACAGGATCTCGGTTCCGTCCTTGACCTTGATGTTGTAGCCAGCGCCCTTGAGGAGCCTCGTCCAGCGCCAGCCACGCATCGGGAAGCCCGCGTAGTAGATGACGAAGGCGAGGAGGATGAACCACAGGTTGGCCTGGCCGATCTCGCCGGGGACGTCCTTCATCTGCTGCCAGTTGAGGCCGACGGCGACGATGATGATGACAAGCGGGACGGCGATCGACAGGAGGGTACGCGGCTGGCGAAGCCGGCCGAGCAGCGACATCTGCTCGGGCGCCGGAACCTCGACCGGGGTTTCGGGGTGGATCAGCGCATCCGCCTCCTGGCCGAGAGAGTCGCCGATCGGATGCTGGTGGTGCTCCTTGTTGTCGGTCACTTGCGTTCCCCCGGGCTGGTTGTGGCGGGGCGGCGGCCGTTGCCGCGCATGGATTGGATGAGTTTGGCCACCGGCGTCCAGGCACGGACGTAGTAGCTGGCTCGGTGGGGCTGGATATCTACGCCGGCGAGCGCCGACAGCAGACCGGAAGGCGTGCTCGGATCCCCTTGAACTATGTTGTATGAGACCCCAACTTCAAAGACCGTGTGCGAATCCGAGGCGCACAGTCCCGGCAGGGAGTACTCCCGGGCAAAGAGAGCAGCCTGCTCGTTGGCCGAGCCGCCGATCACACGGGCGTTGTAGATCTCCACCCAGTCCACGGCTCCCGCGATCGCCGCCGGGTCGGCCCCGCTCTTGCGGCCGTAGCCGCGCGTGCGGTCGAAGGGATGGGGAATGCCGACGAGTCCGCCCTGCTCACGGATTGCGGCGATCGTCTCGAGAGCCGACATGCCGGGCGGGACAGCTTTCTCGACAAATACGGCCACGAGGTCGCCGTCGGCCGTCTTGATTTCCTCGCCGACGATGACCACCAGGTCGTCCGGCGCGGCGTCGCGGGCCCGAAAGGCACCGTCAATTCGGTCGTGGTCAGTCACGGCCAGGTGGGTCAGGCCGCGCCCGGCCGCCGCCCGCACGACCGCCTCGGGTCTGGCCAGGGAATCGAAACTCGAACTGGTGTGGCAGTGGAGGTCGATGAAGGCGCGGTTCGCAACCGGCAGTTCGCCGCCATCATTCGATTCTTCCGTTGAGGAAGGCATCAGACCTGCGGGCCGAGGTATTTCTTGAAGAAGTCGAAGTGCTCGAGGGCGATGCCGGTTCCCAGTGCGACGCAGTTCAGGGCGTTGTCGGCTACGTGGCAGGGAACGCCCGTGACCTGCGTCAGCAGCTTGTCGATGTTCCGGAGCAGCNNTCCGCCGCCGGACATGACCATGCCTTTGTCGATGATGTCGCTGGACAGCTCCGGCGGGGTCTGTTCGAGGACGAGGCGGACGGCGCCGATGATCTGCTGCAGCGGCGGCTCCATGGCCTCCATGACTTCCGAGCTGGAGATGGGGATCGTGCGCGGCAGGCCGGCGATGAGGTCGCGGCCCCGGACTTCCATCGTGAGCTCGCGCTCGAGCGGGAGAGCCGTGCCGATCTGGATCTTGACGTCCTCGGCGGTCCGGTCGCCGATCATGAGGTTGTACTTCTTGCGGACGTAGTTCATTACGGCTTCGTCGATCTTGTTGCCGCCGACTCGAAGGCTCGTGGAAACTACGATGGCGCCGAGCGATATGACGGCGATTTCGCTGGTCCCGCCGCCTATGTCGATGATCATCGAGCCCGAAGGACCGCTGATCGGCACGTTGGCGCCGATCGCGGCGGCCATCGGCTCCTCGATCAGGTACGCCTCAGAGGCGCCGGCCTTGAGAGCCGCGTCGCGGACCGCCCGCTTCTCGACGCTGGTCACGCCGGCCGGGACGCTGATCATGACTTCCGGCTTGCCCCAGCCGAATCGTCGACCCTGCTGGACGCGGTGGATGAAGTGGTCCAGGAGAGCCTCTGTGATGACGTAGTCGGCGATGACTCCGTCTCGCATCGGCCGGATGGCCTGGATGTTGCCGGGCGTGCGGCCGATCATCTCGCGGGCCTCATCGCCGACCGCCACGATGTGGTTCTGGTCGTCGACGGCGACTACGGAGGGTTCCTGCATCACGATGCCGTGACCCTTGACGTAGACGATGATGTTGGCCGTGCCCAGGTCGATACCGATCTTCATGCCTGTGGCTAAGTCCCTTCAGCAAGCCGCTCGATCCTGGCCCCGAGTTCCAGGAATTTCGCGTCGATCTTCTCATAGCCGCGGTGCACGTGGTGTGCGCCGCGAATCGTGGTCACCCCGTCCGCCGCGAGGGCGGCGAGGATGAGCGAGGCTCCGGCCCGCAAATCGCCGATTTCGACGTCGGCGCCGTGGAGCTGGGCGGGGCCTTCGATGGTGGCGTGGTGCTGGTCGACGATCTCGACACTGGCGCCCATGCGGCGGAGTTCGCCGAGCCATTCGAGCCGATCCTCGAAGACAGACTCGTGGACGTGGCTCAAGCCCTCGGCCTGGGTCAGCAGGACACAGGTGGGGGGCTGGAGGTCCGTGGCGAGGCCGGGATACGGCTGAGTGACGATGTCGTGGCAGTGTAGCTCTGCCTGGGTCGCGTCCACTTCGACCGTGTCGTTGCCGCAGCTGATCGAGACGCCCATGTCCCCCATTACGCTCAGGAACGCGCCAAGGTGATCGCACGGGGCGGCCTTGAGCGTCACCCGGCCGCGGGTGACGGCGGCGGCGATGATGAAGGTTCCCGTCTCGATCCGGTCCGGCACGACCGAGTGGTCCGCTCCGCGGAGACGACGGCGGCCCTCGATCTCGATCCGGTTTGGAGCGGTCCGCTCCACCTGGGCGCCCATCTTCTGCAGGAACGCGATCAGGTCGTCGACCTCGGGCTCCTGGGCGGCCGGCTCGATGACGGTGTGGCCGTCGGCCAGGCAAGCCGCGAGCATGGCATTCTCGGTGCCCATGACGGTTATCTGCGGGAAGTTGATCGGCCCGCCGCGCAGGCGGCCCGGGGCCTTGGCGAAGTAGTAGCCGTTGCGGTACTCGATCTCGGCGCCCAGGGCCCGCATGGCGTCGACGTGGAGATTCACCGGCCGGCGGCCGATCCGGTCGCCACCGGGGTTGCTGATGATCACGCGGCCGAAGCGCGTGAGGAGCGGGCCCAGCAGGATGAAGCTGGCCCGCATCTTGGCGGCGGCCTCGAGCGGCACGAAGAGCCACTCGGCGTCGCCGGAGGCGATCTCGTATACGTTCGGCGCCGGGTGGTCCACGGTCACGCCGATGTCGCGCAGAACCTCGGTCAGGACGTGGACATCCTCGATCTCGGGGACGTTGGTGAAACGGCACCGCTCGCCCGTAAGCGTCGCCGCGGCCATCAACTTGAGGGCGGCGTTCTTTGCCCCGCTGATGGTCACGGATCCATCGAGGCGGCGACCACCTTCGATCCGGAGCAGCTCCCGACGGACGGGTTCGGGCTTGAACTCCCAGTGAAACGGTCGCTCGGCCATGGTCTACTCGCCCGGCGGCTCTTCGCGCGGCGGAATGGCCAGGGGTCGAGCCGCCTCGTGCTCTCCCCGCGGCCGGCGTGCACCGCGTTCGGCCACGCGGATGCGGACAAGGGCCCGCTGCAGTGCGGCTCTGGCGCTGGCCAGATCCGCCGGCTCCACGAACCCACCCTCGAGAATCTGGCTCGCCTCGTGGCGCGCCCGCTCGGCGCGTTCCAGGTCTATTTCCGAGGCCAGGTCCGCGGTCTCGGCAAGGACCACGACGCGGTCCGGACGGACCTGCAGGAAGCCGCCGAAAATGGCGAACTCCTGCTCCTCGCCGCCGGCCTTGAGCCGCAGCACACCCTGGCCGAGCAGCGAGATCAGTGGTGCGTGATGAGGCAGGATGCCCATCTCGCCCTCGCTCCCGGGCACGATCACCTCGTCGACGTCGCCCTCGAAGGCTCGCCGTTCCGGAGTGACGATTTCCAGGTGGAGTGGCATCTAGCTGATTCCTTTGTAACGCGCGGCGCTTGGCCGCCCCCGCCGGCCGTCGCCGCCCTGGGCTCTCATCGCACCTTCAATTCGTGGACGGTACGCGGCCGATGGGCCACCGTCGTACTCGGTAGTAGAGGATCGGCCGACCGCGACGCCCCGGCCAGCGGTGGACGCAGTCGAGGGCTCGGCGAAAACAGCGCGCCGGCGGGCGCTGGCGGCACTCATTTGGCGAGCTTCGCCGCATTCGCCCGGACGTCGTCCAGGGTGCCGGCCAGGAAGAAGGCCTGCTCCGGCAGGTCATCGACCTTGCCTTCGAGGATCTCCTTGAAAGAGGCGACCGTGTCGCGGATCGGGACGTAGGCGCCGGGCCGTCCGGTGAAGACCTCGGCCACGTGGAACGGCTGGCTGTTGAAGATCTGCAACCGGCGCGCCCGGGCGACCGTGGCCTTGTCCTCTTCCGACAGCTCGTCGATGCCNNGTCCTGCAGGTCGCGGTAGCGCTGGAGGACTCGCTGGACCTCGCGGGCAGTGTCGTAATGCTCCTGGCCCACGATCAGCGGGTCGAGGACACGCGAGGTGGAGGTCAGCGGGTCGACCGCCGGATAGATGCCGAGCTCGGTAATCGCACGCTCGAGACGGATCGTCGAGTCCAGGTGGCCGAACGTGGTGGCCGGGGCGGGGTCCGTGTAGTCGTCGGCGGGCACGTAGACGGCCTGCAGCGACGTGATCGAACCTTTCTTCGTGGAAGTGATGCGCTCCTGGAGGGCCGCCATCTCGGTGGCCAGGTTCGGCTGATAGCCAACCGCCGAAGGCATTCGGCCGAGCAGCGCGGAAACCTCGGATCCGGCCTGGGTAAATCGGAAGATGTTGTCTATGAAGAGGAGGACGTCCCGGCCTTCCTCATCTCGGAAGTACTCGGCCATGGTCAGGCCGGTGAGTCCGACGCGCTGGCGGGCTCCCGGCGGCTCGTTCATCTGGCCGAAGACGAAGGCCGTCTTGGCGATGACGCCCGAGTCCGTCATCTCCTTGATCAGGTCGTTGCCTTCGCGGGACCGTTCGCCGACGCCGCTGAAGACGGAGTAGCCGCTGTGCTCCTGGGCGACGTTGCGGATCAGCTCCTGNNGAACGGGCAGACGAGGTCGATGACCTTGATGCCGGTCTCGAAGATCTCGGTTTCGGTCGTCTGCTCGTCAAACGCGGGCGCGGACCGGTGGATCGGTAGCCTGACACTGTCGCCGACCGGGCCCTTCTCGTCGATCGGTTCGCCGAGGACGTTGAAGACTCGGCCGAGGGTGACCTGGCCCACCGGCACCATGATCGGGTCGCCCGTGTCTACGGCCGTTGTGCCGCGAGCCAGACCGTCCGTGGTGGTCATGGCCACGCTGCGGACCCAGTTGTTGCCGAGGTGCTGCTGCACCTCGCAGGTGATCTCCACTCCGTCGCCGCGGGTGACGATGACGGCGTTGTAGATCGCGGGCAACTTGCCGGCCGGGAACTCGATGTCGACGATCGGGCCGGTGATCTGGATCACGCGTCCGCTGGACGTGCGGCTTTTGGCCGTGGTGGCGGCGGTCGCCATAGTCGTTTCGTTGCCTCCTGTGGCCGTTGGCGGCTCGTTGCCGCGGCGCGGCTCGTTGACTGGCGTCCTAGCGGGCCTGGGCCCCGGACGCGATCTCGATCAATTCCCGGGTGATGTTGGCCTGGCGGGCCTTGTTGTAGCTGAGCGTGAGGTCCTCGATCAATTCGTCCGCGTTCTCGGTGGCGTTCTTCATGGCCACCATCTGGCTCGAGAAGAAGCTGGCCGTGCTCTCGAGGGCGGTCTGGTAAAGGCGGGTTCCGACATACCTCGGCAGAAGCTCGTCGAGCACGATCTCTGGGGCGGGTTCGAAGATGAACTGCGCACCGGGGATGCCGCGAGTATCCGCGCTCGGCGTGATCGGCAGCAGCTGGACCATGTCCGCGCGCTGCACGAGAGTCGAGACGAACCGCGTGAAGATGATGTCGATCTGGCTGTAGGTGCCGCACACATACTCATCGGAGATCAGCCGGGCGAGCGGCAGGATGTCGTCGAAGATCGGCCTGTCGCCGAAGCCGGCAAAGTGGGCGACTATCGGGACGCGGGCCCGGCGCATCGCGTCGCGGCCCTTTCGGCCGACGGTGACGAGCTCCAGGTCGCCGGCGTGCTCGACGATCTCCTTGGACGCGAACCGGACGACATTGGTGTTGAGCGCACCGGCCAGACCGCGATCACTGGTGATGAGGACGATCAGACGCTTACCTTCCTCGCGTCGGCTGAGGAGCGGGTGCTCGTCGCCGCCAAGGACGGCGGCCAGGTCCGCGAGAATCTCGTCGAGGAGTTCCGAGTACGGGCGGGCGGCCAGGGTCGACTCCTGGGCACGGCGCAGTTTCGACGCGGCCACGAACTGCATGGCGCGGGTGATCTGCCTGATATTCCTCGACGCCGTTATGCGTCTTCGGATGTCTCGCTGGCTTGGCACGTTGCTGCTGTTCTCTGGCTACGCGAGGAAAGTGGAGCGGAACTCGTTTGCCGCCGCTTCGAGGGCCGCCGCCGTGTCGTCGTCGAGGACCTTGGTAGCGGAGAGCTTCTTCATGACATCCGAGCGCTGAGTGTCCAGGAAGTTCGTGAACTGGATTTCGAACTCTTTGACCCTCGGCGTCGGGATGTCGTCCAGCAGGCCCTTGGTGGCGATATACAGGATCGCGACCTGGCGCTCCAGTGGAACCGGCTGGTACTGCGGCTGCTTGATGACTTCCGAGAGCTTCTCGCCGCGTGTCAGCTGATCGCGAGTGGCCTTGTCCAGGTCCGATGCGAACTGGGCGAAGGCGGCGAGGGAGCGGTACTGGGCAAGGTCAAGCTTGAGAGGCGCGGCAACTTTCTTCATGGCCTTCGTCTGGGCCGCGGACCCGACTCGCGAGACCGAGATGCCGATGTTCAGCGCGGGGCGCTGTCCGGCATTGAAGAGGTCCGTTTCCAGGAAGATCTGGCCGTCCGTGATCGAGATTACGTTGGTCGGGATGTAAGCCGATATGTCGCCGGCCTGGGTCTCGATGATCGGCAGTGCGGTCAGCGATCCGCCGCCGTTCGCGTTGCTCATGCGGGCCGCTCGCTCGAGGAGCCGGCTGTGGACGTAGAAGACGTCGCCGGGGTATGCCTCGCGGCCGGGCGGGCGGCGCAGCAGGAGGGACATCTCGCGGTACGCCCAGGCATGCTTGGAAAGGTCGTCGTAGACGCAGAGCGAGTCCTTGACCAGCTGGCCGCCGATCATGACGCCGTTCTCCATGACCTCCTCGCCCATCGCGCAACCGGCGTACGGGGCGAGGAACTGCAGGGCGGCCGACTCTTCCGCACCTGCCACCACGACGATCGTGTGCTCCATCGCGCCGTGCTGCTCGAGGATGGCTACCACCTTGGCGACCGTCGAGAGCTTCTGGCCGATGGCCACGTAGATGCAGACCAGGCCCTTGCCCTTCTGGTTGATGATCGCGTCGATCGCGAGGGCGCTCTTGCCGGTCTGGCGGTCNNGCCGATGATCAGTTCGCGCTGGCCCCGGCCGATCGGGATCAGGGCGTCGATTGCCTTGATTCCCGTCTGGACCGGAGTGTCCACTCCCTGGCGGGTGATGACGCCGGGAGCGATGCGCTCGACCGGGCGCGTAGAAGTAGCGGCTATCGGGCCCTTGTCGTCCAGCGGGCGGCCGAGCGGATCCACGACACGGCCGAGCAGGCCTACGCCGACCGGGACTTCGACGACCCGACCGGTGGTCTTGACGGTGTCGCCCTCTTTGATGCCCGTCGCGTTGCCGAGGATGACGGCGCCGACCGTTTCTTCCTCGAGGTTGAGGGCCATGCCCATGACGCCGCCGGGAAACTCGAGCAGCTCCGACGAGAGCGCGCCGGAGAGGCCGTAGATCTGGGCGATGCCGTCGCCAACCTGGACCACGGTGCCGACGCTGCGCGATTCCGAGCTGGCGTCGAAGCTCTCGATCGTGTTCTTGATGATGCTGACGATCTCGTCCGAGCGAATGGCCATGCCTTCTCCGTTGGGCCGGGTTGCCCCGAGCGTGCTGCCGGTCGTTCTGCCGGCCCCGCGCCTCTAGCTGTTTCCTTCAATCAGCCGTCCGTGGAGCCGCGTGAGGCGGCCCTGGAGGCTGTCATCGATCAATCTGTCGCCGATCCTGATGGTCAGCCCTCCGATGAGGGCCGGATCGGTTGCAGTGGTCAGTTCGACCTGTGCACCGGCGAGTTGCTCGACCCGGCTCTTCACGCCGGCCAGCTCCTTCACGGAAAGTGGAGCCGGCGTAGTGACGGTCGCCGCGACGATGCCGCGCGAGGCCCGGACAAGAGCATCGTACTCGGCGCTCACCTCGGGCAGCATGGCGAAGCGCCCATGCTTGGCGAGTAGAAGCGCGAGGTTGCAGGCACCCTGCGATACGCTCGGCCCGAGCAGCTGCTCGACGGCCGAGCGCCGCGCCGAAAACGGCACTGCCGGGTTGTCGATGTCCCGGACCACCCGCTCGTCACGGGCCAACCCGGCGGCCACGACCAGGTCGCGCTGCCAGGCGTCGACGGTGCGGTCGCGCACGGCCAGCTGGAAAGCGGCCTCGGCGTAGCGCCGCCCGGCGCCGGTGGGCGGCATCAGTTGCGCCGTCCCTCGGACGAGCTACCCTCGGCGAGGAACTCTTCGACCAGGCGACGCTGGCGGGCATCGGTCATCGTCTCGCCCACGACCCGCCCGGCGGCGGAGAGGGCGAGATCGGCGACCTGGGCCCGGAGATCGGCAAGGGCTCGGTCACGTTCGGCGGCGATGTCGGCAGCGGCCTTGACGCGAAGCCGTTCCAGTTCCTCGCGAGTGGCGGCAATGTCCGCGTCGCGGAGATCCTGGGCCGACTTCTGGGCGGCCACGACCAGGGCGCGGGCTTCACGCCGCGCGTCGGCGATCACCTGGGCATGCTCGGCCGCGCCCGCCTCCCGCTCCCTGCGGGCGGCTTCGGCATCGGCCAGCCCCTGCTCGATGCGGGTCTTGCGCTCGGCCAGGATGTTCGCGATGGGGTCGAAGCCGTAGCGCCAGATGACGTTCAGGAAGATGATGAAGCTGCCGGCGGCGACTATGACCCAGAAAAGGTTGATCGACAGGCCGGGCGCGGACGCCGAAGTCGTCGAAGGTGCGACCGTTGCTGCCGCCGTCGCCAGTGGGTTCACTTGACTCGCTCCGTGACGTCGGTCCTACTTGATGAAAATGGTCAGCAGGCCGACGACGATCGCCAGAACGCCGAGGCCTTCGGCGAAACCGGCCAGGATAATCGCCAGGCCGCGGATCTGACCCGCTGCGTCCGGGTTGCGCCCGATGGCATTGCTGGACATGCCGGCAAGGATGCCGATGCCGATGCCGGGGCCGATGACGCCCATGGCTGCGAGTCCGGCTCCGATGTGCTCGAGCATGAAGTGGTCCTCCTTGTCCCGGGCTACGGCCGGGGAGTCGCGTTGCTGGCGGTCAGGCCGCCACGGGCGTGGATTGGTCGGCGCTACCTTGCGCCTGGTGGTCCGATTCGGATGCTCCGGCTGCGGCCGGACGATGCTCCTCGGATTCGTGACCCTCTATGGCGATCAAGATGAACATGAGGGTCAGGACCGAGAAGATTAGGGCCTGGATCAAGTTCAGGAGCGCCTCCAGCCCGTAGAGGGCTACCGGCACTACCGCGAGGGTCAGGGCCGAAATGACGGCTAGGGCCACCTCGCCGCCGTATATGTTGCCGAAGAGCCGCATGGCGAGCGTCACTGGCTTCACGAACTCCAGGAAGAGTTCGATGATCCCGACGTAGAGGGCCAGGAGACCGGCCCCGACGCCCTTGCGGAATTCGCCCAGCGGGAAGAATTTGCCTACGTAGGCGCGCGCGCCGAGGCGCCGGAAGCCTTCGCCCTGGAAGAGAACAAAGGAAGTAAGGGCGAGGCCGATGGTGATGTTGACGTCGCTGGTCGGCGCCCGCAGTTGCGGGATCTTGCCGATCGGCGGAACAAGGCCGCTCCAATTGGAGAACAGAATCAGGATGAAGAACGCGGCGAAGACCGGATAGTAGGGCCGCGCCCCTTCACCGCCGATGCCCACGGCGAAGTCGCGCCCGAACTCGTAGGCCCATTCGACCAGGTTGTGCGCGCGGCCGGGAACCAGCTTCATGCCCCGAGTCAACAGGAAGGCCAGAAGCAGAATGAAGATCATGACGATCCATAGCGTCAGGAGGGTCGAGCTGATGCTGGGGTGGAAGTAGAGCATCGGCAGCGGTGAGGGCGCCGTCGATGGCGAGAGATCGAAAACGATCGACGGAGGCGGCAACTCGATCGCGCTCTGGACGAAGCAGGACGGGAAATCGCAGGCCTGGCCAGCGGTTCCGCCTTCGGGGAAGGGTGGAACCAGGATGACCGCCACGATGACGACTACGATGACGGCCGGAATCAGGAACTTGAAAGGGATTCCACGGGCGCGCTTCTTCGGCGCGGCCGGGGCCTGCGCTGTCTGCTCGTCGCTATCGTCGATGGCCGCAGGCGTGATGCCCGGGTCGGTCGTCACAGTCGCTCCACCTGGCGGCAGCCCTGGGGCACCGCTCTATCGTCGATCCTCATCGTCCAGCCGCTTGAGGAACTTGGCCATCAATCGCCAGCAGCCGATGACGCCGCTGCCGAAGCCCACCGCGAACCCGGCCAGGACGAAGACCGGGATCGTCCCCAGGTGCTGGTCCAGCCAGTACCCGGCGAGTGTGCCCGCCAGCACAGTAAAGAGCAGGACGAAGGCGATCTCCGAGAAGAGGGCGATATAGGCCGACGCCTTCCCGAAGTCATTCATACGTCTCCCTGGCAGGGCGCGGTGAGTGTACCAGCGGATTTCGGGCATTGCTCATACCCCGAAAGAGCCATATGCGCTCGCCGGAACTCAGGGGCGCGGCGCCCGGTCGTGTGCGGCAACGGCGGGCTCGAGTCGAACTTCGGCCTGGTCGGCCGGCGGCGGCGTCGGCGCACTGCCCCCAGAAGAGTCGGCGGCGGGCCCGGCGGCGTCGGGGGCGGTGGTGTCGTCGGAGTTCTCGCGATCCGCGGCGTACGAATCGGCGTCGAGACTCTCCTGGACGGCTCCGGCTCCTCCCCCCAGCCGCTCGATCGCGAACAGTGCCAGGCCGAAGAGGACGATCAGGCCGAGGAAGGCATACATCTGGCTGGTCGTCGAAAGGACCAGCGACATCACGGCCAACAGGACGCAGACGCCGTAGATCACAAGCACGGTACTGCGGTGTGACAGGCCCAGGTCCAGCAGACGATGGTGGATGTGGCCGCGATCGGCCGCAAATGGGGACCGGCCGGAAGCTATGCGCCGGACCGTGATCCAGAACGTGTCCATGATCGGCACGCCGAGAACCAGCAGGGCAACGGCGATCTTGCCGGCGCCCAGGATCGACAGGACGGCCAGCGAGTAGCCGACGCACATGATGCCGCTGGTCCCGCTGAAGATCTGGGCGGGGTGGAAGTTCCAGCGGAGGAAGCCGGCCAGCGCCCCCGCAAGGATGAAGCAGAAGAGGGCGACGTACGGTTCCGGATCGCCGGTGCCGACGCCGAGGCTGATCACGCCCAGGGTCAGGGCCGCGATCAGGGCTATGCCCGAGGAGAGTCCATCGAGGCCATCGATGAAATTGAGGCTGTTGACCATGCCCACGATCCACAGGAGGGTTGTGACCCCGACGATGGCCGCCGGGATCCGGAAGATCCCTTCCGGGCTGAGCGGGTCGTTGATGGTGGTTACCACGACGCCCAGCACGACGGCCACCCCCGCGACGGCGAACTGGCCGAGAAACTGCCAGCGCGCTCGGAGCTGGTACTTGTCGTCGAGGAAGCCGATCGCCAGCGCGGCCGCGGCGCCGATCAGCAGCGCCGCCACCTGGCGGGCTCCGACCGACGCCGGCTCGTCCACGAAATGCGTGCCCGAGATGGCGTTGAAAGCCAGCATTAGCAGCGATACGGCGATGAACGCGAAGCCGATTGCGATGCCGCCGCCCCGGGCCACGATGCGGGTGTTGACGCGGCGGGCCTCCGGGCGATCAACGACGCCGAGACGGCGCGCATAGCGACGGACGACCGGGGTGAGGGCCAGCGTCAGCAGCAGCGCCAGGACGAAGCCGATGATCAGGCCGGGAATCGCGGCCTGGACGTCGTCAGACGCGGTCATCGGCGAGCATCAGGCGCCGGGCGTTCGCCTCGCCTTGGCGACGAGACCCGACGCCATGCTTGATCCGGCCGCGGCAGTATGCCCGTCCTCAGTCCTCCCGTAGCCCCGGAACCGGGAACCGGGAGCACATGTCGTGGACCAGCGCAGAGAGCTTGGCCTGTTCCGAAGGATCGTCGCGAGTGACGATCGCGGAGACGATGGCCTCGCCGATCTGGCGCATCTCGGGCTCGCGGAAGCCGCGACTCGTCGTGGCCGGCGTGCCGACGCGGATGCCGGACGCGATGTTGGGTGGGTTCTTGTCGAACGGGATGGCGTTCTTGTTCACCGTGATGCCGATCTCGTCAAGGAGGCGCTCCGCCTCGCGGCCGGTCACTCCAAGCGGAGTCACGTCGACAAGCATCAGGTGGTTGTCCGTCCCTCCGGAGACGACCCTCGCGCCCTTCTCCGTGAGAGTGGCGGCCAGCAGCTTCGCGTTGACGATCGTCTGGCGCTGGTCGGCGCGGAACTCGTCGGTCGCCGCCAGTTTGAGCGCCACAGCCTTGGCCGCGATTACATGCATGAGCGGGCCGCCCTGGATGCCGGGGAAGACGGTCTTGTCCACGGCCTTGCCGAGTTCCTCGCGGCAGAAGATCAGGCCGCCCCGCGGGCCGCGCAGGGTCTTGTGGGTCGTGGTGGTAACGATGTCCGCGTGGCCGAATGGGCTCGGATGAAGGCCGGCCGCGATGAGACCGGCGATGTGGGCCATGTCCACGAACAGGAGCGCGTCCACGCTGTGGGCGATCTTGCCGAGGCGTTCGAAGTCGATCGTGCGGGGGTAAGCGCTGGCTCCGGCGACGATCATCTTCGGCCGGATTTCGGCCGCCTGCTTCTCGAGCGCGTCGTAGTCGATCTGCTCGGTAATCTCGTCGACGCCGTAAGCGTGAACCTCGAACCACTTTCCACTGAAGTTGACCGGGGATCCGTGCGTGAGATGGCCGCCGTGGGCCAGGTTCATGCCCAGGATCCTGTCGCCCATCTGGAGGACGCTGAGGTACGCGGCCATGTTCGCCTGGGCGCCGGAGTGGGGCTGGACGTTGACGTGTTCGGCGCCGGGGAAGAGGGCGAGGGCACGCTCCTGGGCGAGCCGCTCGGCCACGTCGACATACTCGCAGCCACCGTAGTAGCGCTTGCCGGGCAACCCCTCGGCGTACTTGTTCGTCAGGGGCGAACCCTGGGCCTCCATGACGGCCGCGAAGGTGTAGTTCTCGCTGGCGATGAGCTCGATCTTCCAGCGCTGGCGATCGGTTTCGCCGCGGATGGCCGCCCACAGCTCGGGGTCGACGTCGGCCAGCCGCGCCCAGGCGATCCCCTCTCGACGTGCGATCGTCATGGTTGCTCCTCAAAGCTCCGGTTTCGGGCGGCTCACGCCGCCGGCCGACCAGCGCCGCCGCGCGGCCCGACCGATCTCGCTCCGGGGTTCCGGACCCGGGGTCCTCCTATTGTCGCCGATCGAGCCGTCGTTCGTCCGAGTCCCACTTCCGAGCCTCTCGCAGGCCGGCCATCCCCCTCAGATGTCCAAGCCCGGACGAGCGTCGTCGGGCTGGGTCTCGCCTCTGCCAGATGCGCGGCGAATCCGCGCGTAGATCTCAGCCGGAATCGTCCCGCGGCCCGGCCAGACTTCGCTGAGCGCCGCACGGAACCGCGGATGAGTCCGAGCTCGTTCCTCGATTCGATCGATAAAGGCCGGCCCCGCGACCCAGCAGAAGTCCTTGAGCTGAGAGGCCCCGATCAACGAGAGCGCCCTCTCGTCAGAGACGGCTTCGGTGACCCGGCACAGAAAATCCCAGCCCAGTTCCGGGTCGCCCCGGCCGAACTCCGCTCCGAGGAGAAACGCCCAGAAATCGGGGCTTTCGTAGTCGCCGCCGACAGCAACCCGTTCGGCCAGCCGTTTTGCCGCCGCCACCGCGGCCTCGACGCCCACCGCCCGGACGGCGCGCGATTTGGCCACATCGCGACTGCCCCGGTCGCCCATGAAGGCCGTCTCCAGCGCCTCGACCAATCGGCCGGCTTCGATCGCGCCTTCGCGCAGGACCCGCGGCAGTTCGCCTGAGCAATCGACGACGGTAGACGGAGTTCCACCGCGCGCGAGTCCACCGTCCAGGACCAGCTCGATACGTTCTCCGAGCTGCTCCAGCACTCCTGCGGCGTCCCGGGCCTCCGGTTGCCCGGACAGGTTGGCCGAGGTGACGGGCAACGGCCCAAGCGCCCGGGCCAGCTCGCGTGGGCAATCGTGGTCCGGCACGCGGACGCCGATAGTGCCGGCGCCACCGGTGAGAGCGGCCGGGAGAACCGCCCCCGGCGCCTGCGCAAGGACGAGCGTCAGACCGCCGGGCCAGAACCGCTCGGCCAGGAGCCGCGCCACTGGCGAGATGACACCGACCGACGCAGCCTGCTCCATGTGCGCGACGAGAAGAACGATCGCCCGATCGAGCGGTCGATTCTTTGCCGCGAAGAGCCGGGCAAGACCGTCCGGCGCGTCCAGGGCCACTCCAACTCCGTAGACCGTGTCCGTCGGCATCGCGACGATGCCGCCGCCGCGTAGGACCTCGAGCGCCACCGCGCGCCCCGGGGCGTCGTCGGGGAGCAACCGCGCCATCGCCCGCTGGCCCGGACGCGTCATCGCTTCGGTTCTCGGGCCCACGTGACTTCCGGGGGCGGCGGGGCGGCTTCCAGCCGCGCAGCGGCCGGCCGCTCGCCACCGAGCGCGATCCTCTCGATCATCTGTGCCGCGCCCTCCTCGGCGACGGGCGGGGCCACGTAGCGCGCGGCGGCCTGGACGGCCGCGGGGGCGCTCGGCATCGCCACGCCGTGCCCGACCTCGCTGATCATCTCAAGGTCGTTGTACTGATCGCCGACTGCCATGCACTGGGACAGGGGGACGGCGAGGCGACGGGCCAGCCAGCGGACGCCGAGACCCTTCGAGACGCCGGGGGCCAGGAATTCCAGGAAGCGCGGGTGGCTCAGGGTGACCTCGGCCCGGCCGGCGAAGTAGGACCGACCTTCATCGAGGACGTCGATCGAGTGATTGCCTTCGCCGATCGCCACGACCTTCGTGACCGGGCTGGCCGCCCGGGCTCGGATGTCCGGCACGATCCGCAGGCGATCGCCGACGAATCGCCGGTACTCCTCCATTCTCTCCTCGTCGGCGCCAACGATCATCCATTCCAGGTGGTTGAAATGCGGGATCAACTCCCGCTCGAAACACCACCGCACGATGTCGACGGTGACTTCGGGTTTCAGGGGCCTGTGGAACACCAGCTTGCCGGGGCGCGTCGAACCGGCCCCGGGCATCGACCGGATCATCGCTCCCTGCTGGGCCACGATCGGACCGGTCAGGCCGAGAGCCCGGGCGAAAGGCAGTGCGCTCGTCGCCATGCGCCCCGTCACCAGCGAGACGGCGATGCCGCGGCGGGTCGCGTCGGCCACGGCCGCTGCAGTCCGATTGCCGATGACCTGGTCTTCGCCGACCAGGGTGCCGTCGATGTCGAGGGCGATGAGACGGATCGGCAGGGCTGGCTCTCGCATCAGCGAACCCCCGCCGGTCGAACCGGGTTTGTGGATCTCTCTACGCGGGCCACGCGGGGGCGACCCGTGAGATCGGGCTGGACCCGGCACGACCAGCGGCCGGGCAGCGCGGCTACGGCCGTCTCGATCGCCGGCCCCTGGTCGAAGCCGATTTCCACCAGTGCCGTCCCAGTCGACGTGAGCGCGTCCGGGAGAAGGACGAGCAGCCGCCGGATCACGACCAGGCCGTCCGGTCCGCCGTCCAGCGCCGCCCTCGGCTCGAAGGAGGCGGCAACGGGCAGGCGGTCGACCTCGGCGGACGGAATGTAGGGCAGGTTGGCCAGGACCAGGTCGAAAGCTGCCCCGGCGGGCCCGACCGGCAGAAGATCCGCCTCGACGACTTCGATCTCGTCGGCGACGCCGTGGGCGACGGCGTTCTCGCGGGCGAGGTGCAGGGCGTCGGCCGAACTGTCGACGGCGAGGAGTGAGACCTCCGGCAGCATCCGCCGCTTTCGAAGAGTGGCCGCAAGGGCAATCGCGATCGCCCCCGAACCCGTTCCCACGTCGACGACCCGTAGCTTCGGCGTGCCGGCGGGGCGCGGCGCCGAAACCAGCCGCCAGGCCACCTCGGCCTCGGCTTCGGCGACCAGCAGTTCCGTCTCCGGCCGCGGGATGAGGCCGCGCGAGTCCACGCTGAAGGCCAGCCCGTAGAACTCCTTCAGCCCGCGGATATACGCCACGGGCTCGCCTGCCTCGCGGCGAACAAGGCCCCGTTCGTAAGCGGCCGCCGCGTCTGCCCCAACCGGGGCATCGGAGTGGGCGATCAAAGTCGTTCTATCGGCGCCGATGGCCAGGCCGAGCAGCAGTTCAGCGTCGAGACGCGCACTGTCCGATCCGGCCGCCCGCAGACGGGCTGTGCCCGAATTCAGGAGCTCACCGACGGCCGGCATTCGGGGCGCCGCTAGCGCCGGGAGGTGAGGCGCGGCGCGGCCGGCAAGGCAGCGATCACTCGCCCGACCCATCGCCGAGCGACGCAAGCAGTTCGGCCTGGTGCGTCGTCCGCAGCGCCTCGATCAGCTTGTCGATGTCGCCGTCCATGACCTGCGGCAGGTTGTGCAGGTCGAGGCCGATTCGATGGTCGGTCAGCCGGTCCTGCGGGAAGTTGTAGGTCCGGATCTTCTCGGACCGCTCACCGGAGCCGACCATGCTGCGCCGGACGGCCGACTCCGCCTCGGCGGCCTTGGCCCGCTCGCGCTCGAGGAGCCGGCTGCGCAGGACGGCCATCGCCTTGGCCTTGTTCTTGATCTGGCTTTTCTCGTCCTGGATGGTCACGACCAGCCCCGAAGGCATGTGCGTGATACGCACCGCCGAGTCCGTGGTGTTGACGGACTGGCCGCCGTGACCTGTGGATCGATAGACGTCCACCCGGATGTCCTTTTCGTCGATCAGGATCTCGACTTCCTCGGCCTCGGGCATCACCGCGACGGTGGCCGTGGAGGTGTGGATTCGGCCGCTCGACTCGGTCACGGGGATGCGTTGGACGCGATGGACGCCGGCCTCGAATTTGAGGAGGCTGTACGCGCCCTTGGCCGCGACTTCGACGATCGCCTCGTTGATGCCGCCGATGCCCGTCTCGCCGACGCTCAGCACTTCGGCGTTCATGCGGTGTCGCTCCGCGTAGCGCAGGTACATCCGGAGCAGTTCCGCGGCAAAGAGCTTGGCTTCCTCGCCGCCCGCCCCGGCCCGGATCTCCAGGATGACGCTTTTCTCGTCGTTCGGGTCGCGCGGCAGCAGCTGGAGCCGCAGCATGTCGNNGCGTGCATCTCTTCGTCGCCCGAATCGCGCATCTGCAGGACCCCGGCCAGTTCCTCGCGGGCGGCGAGGAGTTCGCGCCAGGCGCCCACGACCGGCTCGAGTTGCGACAGCTCCTTGCCGAGGCGTTTCAGGGCCGACGGATCCGATGCCGTCTCGGGGAGCGAAAGCTCGGCGTTGAGAGCGTCGTATTGGGCGGCGATCTCTGCGAGCCTGTCTTCGATCACGAGTCAACTCCTGGGTTGACTGCGGCAGTTCCTGAGTCAACGCCTCCGCGGTTGGCTTCAGCAGTTCCTGCGGAACTGCTCATGGCCGAGGCGGTCGCCGCTGTCGCTGTCGGGGNNCCGTCAGGGATCTCGTTTCCGTCGGCGACGAGGGCCCGCTCCAGCGAAACAATCGCAACTTCGATCATGTCGTCGCTTGGCTGGCGCGTGGTGATTGCCTGGACCCAGATCCCGGGCGACCACAGCCACCGGACGACAGCGTGGTTTCGATGCCGCGCGCCGAGCTGGAGCAGCTCGTAGCTGATGGCGGCAATTACCGGGACCAGGACGACGCGGGAGACGATGAGCCAGAGCGGCGGTAGCTTGCCGACAACGGCGAAGGCCAGGATCGAGACGATCAGGACGACGACCAGGAACTCGGTGCCGCAGCGCGGATGGGCCGTGGGGTACTTGCGCGCGGCCTCGACGGTCAGCGGGTCGCCGGCTTCCAGGGTGTGGATCGACATGTGTTCGGCGCCGTGGTACTGGAACGTCCGGCGGACGTCGGCGGCCCGGCCCACCAGGATCAGGTAGCCGAGGAATATGACCACGCGGATCCCGCCCTCGGACAGCTGGAGCGCGAAACCCTGGTCCACGCGGCCGACCGTGGCCTGGGCCAGCAGCAGCGGCAGCAGAAAGAAGACGGCGATGCCGATGACGAGGCTGAGCAGCAGCATGCCGCCGACGGCGACCGCGTAGCCCTTGCCGAGACCCTCCTCGGCCGGGATCGGCTTGGGAGAGGCGGCATCCGGGTCCGTGTACGCCGGGGGCGGGGTCGCGTCACCGGGAATTGAGTCCGCGGCCGAGCACAGCGCCGGCCCGGAAAAGACCAGCGCCAGGGAGCGAAGGATGCCGCCCACCGATGCCGCCGGACCCGCGGAGCCGGGCTTGTCCCGCTGGGCCTCGAGGCCGAGGGCCTGGATCGTGGCCGAGCGAACCAGCCACCGAGTACCGGTGACGAGCGTGTCGTAGAGAACGACCAAACCTCGCAGGAATGGCATCTTCAGGGCCCGCCGGGCCCGCAGACCCAGGTCCAGCCGTTCGACCGCCCAGACGATCGAGCCGTCCGGGTGGCGCAGGGCTACCGCGAGCGCATTGCGGCCGCGCATGAGGACGCCTTCGATCAGCGCCTGTCCACCGTACTGATACCTGGCCATAGCCGGATTCTAGCCTCCGAGGAACCGGGGGCCACGGCAGGGGCCGCAGCCGTGACGAATGACGGCGTTGGCGGGCGATCGATGCACCCTGCCCGAAGCTTCGGGCAGGCGCCGGGTTACCCGGCTCGCTGGGTGCGTTCGAGACGGCGCTGGAAGCGCTCCACCTGGCCGGCGGTGTCGAGGATCATCTGCTTGCCCGTAAAGAACGGGTGGCAGCTGTTGCAGACGTCGACGCGCAGCTCGGTCCGAGTGGAACCGATCTCAAAAGTGGTGCCGCACGAGGCGCACTTGACGTTCGCCTGCTGGTACTTCGGGTGGATCTTGGGCTTCATGTCTACTCCCCGGGCGCCTTCCGTGCGGTTCCCCGCCGGTGGTCGTCGGTGGCGCGGAGGCCGCTGCCGGCCGCCGCAACTGGTGAACTGGAGGGCTACTCGCCTTCCAGGGCTTCGACGCGGATTCGCTTCTTCGCGCGAGTCTCGTGCTCGAAGTGGACGGTGCCGTCAACGGTCGCGAAGACGCTGTAATCGTGCGCCAGGCCGGTGCCCTCGCCCGACTTGAAGGTCATGCCGCGCTGGCGGACGATGATCGAGCCGGCGGTGACGAACTGGCCGTCGCCGGCCTTTACGCCGAGGCGCTGGCCGACGCTGTCGCGGCCGTTCTTCGAGCTTGAGCCTGCCTTCTTGTGGGCCATTTCCTATTCGTCCTTCTTGGTCCGGGAAGCCCGCTTGGGAGCGGCCGCAGGGGTCTCGCTCGAAGCGTCCGTCTTGGCGGTCTTGGGGGCGGCCTTCGGCGCGGCGGCCTTAGGCGCGGCCTTGGCGGCCCCGGCGGCCTTCGGCGCGGCCACCTTTGCCGGAGCTTCGGCCTTCGCCTCTTGCTTGGCGGCTGTCTTGGGAGCGGCCTTTGCCGCAGGCTTGGCCTTGGAAGCCGCTTCCTCGGTCTCGGCGGCCTTGCGTGCCTTGAGCTTCTCGGCGAGGGCGGCATCTTCGGCGGCCTGGCGGGCGGCGGCCTTGGCGACCTTGCTGCGCTCGGCTTCGGCGGCGGCGTCCGCCTCCTTGGCATCGGCTGCGGCGCTCTTGGAGCCCAGGCGGACGTCAGTAATCTTCAGGACGGTGAGCTCCTGACGGTGGCCCTTCTTTACGCGGCGGCGGGCCTTGGGCCGGTACTTGAACGAGATCGTCTTAACGCCCCGATCCTGGCGCAGGACCTTCGCGCTGACGGCCGCGTCCTCGACGACGGGCTGGCCTACGGCCGACTTGTCTCCGTCCACGACCAGCAGCACGCGGTCGAGGTTGATCTCCTGGCCAGGCTCGGCATCCAGCAACTCAACCTCGAGCTCGGTTCCGAGTTCGACGCGGTATTGCTTGCCGCCGGTCTCGATGACTGCGTACATTGGTCCTCGGGGATTGGACGGGGCGGTGCGGCCCCACTGGCGCATGACACGAAATCGCCCCCGGACAGGCCGGGGCGCGAAATGGGAGTGTACGGCGCGACCCCGGGCTAGTCAACCGCACTCCGCAGCGGCCGCTCAGGCGCCGGACGGGTCCACCGGCGCATGTTCGCCCGACACGAGCTCGCCGGCGAGCCAGAGGCGCTCGCGCACGGGACGGACGATCTCGATGGCCCGGGTGGCCGGCAATGACTCGACGAAAGTCGCCATTGACTCGACAATCGGAGCCTGTCCGTCCGTCGCCGGCGCGGGCTCCGCTTGGACAGGTTCGGAGACGGTCTCGCCGTCTTCGGCTCCAGGGACGCGGGCGGCCATGCCCATCAAGTCGGCCAGCGCGGTGACGACCTCTTCCGCCCGGCCGCTGCCTCGATCCTGGGTGTGCCGCAGCCGCACCCACAGGCTCGCGGAAGTTGAGGCCGTGGCGTCGGGCGGGAGCGCGGCCGAATCGGCGGGCCCGACCCGGAGCCCCAGGACGAGCGGCCGCAGGTCGTACGGAATCGTCCTGGCCTCTTTGCGGCGCTCGCGGGGCAGCTTCTCCGCAGCCATGAGTTGATCGGCGGCTTCCTCCAGCCGGGCCTGCTCCACGTTCAGGAGAGTCATTCGGTAGTCGGCGGCCGCCAGTTGCGGCGCCAGGGCGGGCTCGCCGATCCAGACATCGTGAAGGTCTACAAGCGAGTAGCCGCGCGGCATCCCCGCCTGCAGGCGGGCGCGCAGGTCCGGCGCGGTCAGACGCTCGGCCAAGTACATGTCGGCCAGCTCGTGCTCGGCGAGCATGCCCAGTTGAAGGGGGGCGGCGAAAATGAGCTTTGGCCGAGGGCTGAAGCCTTCGCTCGTGGCCACGGGAATCTCGCCGCGACGGAATGCACGCTCCCACAGCCGGACGGCGTCAAGGTGGGCGAGGTAGCGAGCCTCCTCGCCGCGGGCGAAGACGAGGCGCCAGCGCTGGCGGATTTCGCTCACGGCGCGCCCTCTGGGTTCGGTAGAGCGCTGGCCGCCTTCGCGGCCCTGGGTGGCTTTCGTCCCCACCGGCC
>PMJT01000016.1 GCA_003158495.1 Chloroflexota bacterium
CCCAAGAAGGAGCGGATGAAGATCACGCGTGGCCAGATGCCCGAACAGGACGCGATGGCCCGGGCGCGCAACTTCGCCGAAGTGAACCTCGGCTACACCGAGCAACTGGCCATCATCGAGGCCGACCGCTGCCTCCAGTGCCCCAAGCCGTACTGCGTGGACGGCTGTCCAGTCGCCGTCAACATCCCGAACTTCATCCGCCTCTTGGGCGAGGGCAACATCAAGGAAGCAGCCGACTCGCTGCTCGGAGACAACGCCCTGCCGTGCGTCACCGGCCGCGTCTGCCCGCAGGAAACACAGTGCGAGCAGGTCTGCCTCCGCGCCAAGACTGGCACCCCGGTCGCGATCGGCTACCTCGAGCGGTTCGTGGCCGACTGGGCGATCAACCACACCGACGCCTTCACGGCCGCCCACCCGGCGCCTTCCGGCAAGAAGGTCGCCATCGTCGGCTCCGGACCGGCCGGCCTGACCGCGGCTGGCGCGCTGGTGAAGGAAGGCCATGCCGTCACCATCTTCGAAGCATTCCACGCCGCGGGCGGCGTCCTGATCTACGGCATCCCCGAATTCCGCCTTCCCAAGGACATCGTCCAGAAGNNCGGCAAGACCTACACCCTGCCCGAACTGCGCGAGAAGTTCGACGCGGTCTTCGTGGCCGTCGGCGCGGGTCTGCCGGTCTTCATGAACGTCCCGGGCGAAAACCTCAAGGGCGTTTACTCGGCCAACGAATACCTCACGCGCGTCAATCTCATGGGCGCCTATAACCCGGACTCCGACACGCCGGTCCTGCGCGGCCAGCGGGTGGCCGTCGTCGGTGGCGGCAACGTGGCCATGGACTCCGTTCGGACCGCGCGCCGGCTGGGTGCGGAAGAATCGGTGTGCGTCTACCGCCGCTCCCGAACCGAGCTCCCGGCCCGCGCCGAGGAAGTCCACCATGCCGAGCAGGAAGGCGTCCGATTCGATTTCCTGGTCGCTCCGACGGAAGTCCTCGGCGACGAGAAGGGCTGGGTCACGGGCCTGAAGTGCGTTCGGATGGAACTCGGCGAACCCGACGCGTCCGGCCGCCGCCGCCCGGTCGAGATCCCCGGCTCGGAATTCGTCCTCCCCTGTGAGATGGTCGTGGTGGCCATCGGCACGAAGTCGAACCCGTTGCTGACTTCCACTTCCCCGGACCTCAAGGTCAACAAGTGGGGCTACATCGAGATCGACGACAACCTCCAGACATCCATGCCGGGCGTCTTTGCCGGCGGCGACATCGTTCGCGGCGCGGCCACGGTCATCCTGGCGATGGGCGATGGCAAGAAGGCAGCCGGGAACATCAACTCCTACCTGCGCGGCGAGCTACCGGCTCCGGCCGCGGCGGCGGAGGCCCCGGCCGCTCACTGAGCTGGTCGACCTCGACGGTCGGGTCGGTTTCCGGCCCGGCCCGTGGCTCCGGATGAAACCCGGCGAACAATGCGGCCGCCACCGGCTGAGCGCATTGACGGAACGGCGACTTCGAGCGATTCTGGACGCATGGACATCGTCCACGGCTCGGAGGTGGAGAGATGACTCAGGACTTTGGCGCGGCCGAGGAACGAGCTCGGCTGACCGCCGCAGACCTGGCGGCTGCGGCGAACGACGTCATAGCGCGTGGCTCGGTCAGATGGCGAGACGCGCAGGATGAGGTGGATTTCGCGAACCTTTCGCGGTGGACCAGGTACTACCCTGCGCGGAAGCTCGACGATGCTCGCGAAGACCTGGCCTTCGCGACCCGGACCCAGGCCGAAGTCAGGAGCATCGCCGCGTCCGTGGCCGTGCTGGTTCCCGGGGGCGGCAGAGGCGCCTCCGCATCCGATGCCCAGCTCATCCGCCGTCTTGTCGGTCTGGCCGCCGAGTGCGAACGGCGGGCGATCTACCTGCGGTCTCGATAGCAATCAAATCTGGACGGCAACAAGCCGCGGGCGTGACGCTTCGCCCTTCGCCGAAACCGGCCCGAAAACCTAGCGGCCCGCCAGTGCGGCTTCTATCCAATCCAACCCGGTCCCTTCGAATGAGGTCCGCTGGATATCGGGCGTCGAATCGATCAGGTAGCGGTGGCCGTCCGGGGCAACGCCGGTAAACGCCATGAACAGGAAGCCGGGCTGCGTTGTCCGCACCTGGGGCATAAGCGCACTCAACGTAGCTATGCCGGAGGAGGTGCATGGAGCGGACGCGCCGGTTGTAGTGATGCACGCGTCCGGCGAGTCGGCCGCAACCAGGGTAGCCGACAGGTCCGCGCCGTCGATAGTCGTGGCACCTCCCAACCATTCGGCCGGGGAGGTCGCTAGTGGCTGAGTCTCCGTCGGATCGACGTAGGCGGGCTCGTTGTTCGGCCAGATCGCCCACCAGGATTCAACGCGCAGGTCCGTCCAGCCGGCGAACGGGGAGCGGCTGGTCATGACAGCGCTCTCCACGAATCGATCCGCCGAGCCCGTCGTCACGGTACCCGTAAGAGCGGCGGCTGCATTGAGGCCCGCCGGAACAGCGGGCGCGATTCGCGAGAAGCCGGGATCGAAGGTGGTGAGATCGACTGTGAAGGGAACGGTGGACGGCTCGTACGACTTCGACCAGGGGAACCTGGTGGCCGTGAGCAGCGAAGCGACGAACAAGACCGCGGCTGCCACAACGAGAACGCGGACCAACCGCTCTGAATACTCGAGATGGATCGGCCTGATCTGCCAGGCTCCGGCCAGCCACCANNCCCTGGAATGCCGCCGCGGCCGCGACCGACGCCGTGACGAGCCGGCCGGCGACGAACAGGATCACTCCGATCGTGATCAGCAGGAAGGCAGATACCGTTGGACCGTCCGGGTTGTTCCAGAGAATGCCCAACTGATGAGAGACGATGTTCGCCACGACCACCAGGGCAAGGAATCCCAGGATCCAGATGACGACGCCGACCACGCCGCCCCAGAAGGCGCCGCGCATCACGCCCCACGCACCGGCGCCGGCCGCTGCCAGCAGCCGCGACGAGTCGCGGCGCGAGCGNNGCCAGGTGCGCTCGAAGCTCCTCGAGAACCTCCCACCTCTCTTCGTCGTCGAACGGCAGTTCTCGCTCGACCAGCTCGAGATAACGCTCGCTGTCCGAGGGCCGGTCAGCCATCCGCCCCTCCCGCGGTCACGAGGCGGACGCTCCGCGCGAACTGAGCCCATTCCGCCGACTGGGCGTCGAAGGCGGTCAGTCCTGCGTCGGTTATCTTGTAGTAGCGGCGACGTGGCCCGATGCGGCCGGCGCGCCACGAAGCCTGGAGCGCGCCACGCGTCTCCAGCCGGTGGAGGGCCGGATACAGCCAGCCCTCGCCAGGATCAATGAAGGCGCCGCTTCTGTCCCGGATCCGCTGGGCGATCTCGTAGCCGTAGAGCTCGCCATCCTTGAGAACGCCGAGGATAAGCAGCTCCGTCGTCCCCTTGAGCAGCTGCGAACGGTCCAACCCTCTCTACCTCACCATGTGATGTAGAGGATCCTATCGGGACCGCGTTCTGTGTCAAGGGGGGCCCGAGGCCTGGCCCGGCGCGGCGGCAAACTGCGCCAAACGGCCAAGGCGGCGAACATCAACGCCTACCGGCGCGGCGAGCTACCCGCTCCGGCCGCGGCGGCGGAGGCACACCGAGGTAACGGCGCGCCGGCTATCCGGAGGCCGGCTCCTCCGAGGGCCGGCTATCCGGCGGCCGACCTCCGGGTCTCGACACTCACCGCAGCCGCGGGTCGGTGGCGGTTGGGCACGAGCGGCCGCCAGCGCCATATCCACATGAGGGCCGCACCGTCCACCACCACGGCAACGCCGCTGACCACAGTGATCGGCGACAGCCACCACAGGATGCCCATTCCGATCGCCAGATAGACGAGCCGCGTGCGCCAGGGCTCTTCCATGCCGCCGGCCACTGTCCAGGCCAGGATCGGCAGCATGAGACCGGTTTCGTAGCTCCAGACGCGGGGACCGGCCGCCATCGCGAGCAGGCAGGCGGCGCACGCCGCCTCCACGATCGGCGCCCGGACCAGNNTTGCAGGCCGTTCCACCAGGCCACAGGCCAGACCCAGTCGCCCGCGGCCGCGGCAACGCTCAGGACGGAGCCTGCCGCTATTACGAGGGTCGCGACAGACACCGATCGCCATCGCCGGCGCAAAATCAACAGGGCCAGCAACGGCAACCCCAGTTCGGGCTTGTAGGCCAGCAGGCCGCATGCCAGGCCGGACTCGAGGTCGCTGTCGCGACGCAGCGCGTCGATGGTCCACAGGGCCAGGACCACGGCCAGGGCCATGTTCTGACCCATGTCCACTGCCGAGAGAGCGGGCGTCCAGGCGAAGGCAAGTCGAAGGCTCAATCCTCGCGGCATGGCGAAGATGCGGGCGACGAGCAACCCGGCCAGCGCGATCAGGCCTAGCATCAGGCCGGTGTTGACCGCGAAGCCGACGCCCATCGGCAGGAGCGACGCCGGCCAATAGAGATAGGCGAATACGGGCGGATAGCGCCACGGGTCGGCAGGCAGGCCGTGGGCCGCCTGCCAGGCGGTGTGAAGCTGCCAGTCCATCAGGTTTGGACTTCCGACCGTCGCGCCGGCTGACCAGAACGACGGCCAGTCGTGCCAGAGGCCGCTCGGCGCCGTGAGGATGGGCAGCAGCGCGATCACGCCCAGGGCGAACCAGAACAGGCGAACGTTCTTCGGCGAAACCGGCACCGGGCCGAGCCTGGTGCGGAAGGGCCAGAATACGGCCGCGGCCGTGCCTTCCAGACCGCCATCCGGGTCAACACGCACCGATCGAGGCCACCGAATGCGGGCCGGGCGCGCGCCCATCGCCGCCATTTCGATCCTCCAGCCCCGCTCTCTAGCCCCTCGCGGTCGCGAGTCGCTCCATGATCAGTGGCTTGATCTGGCTCAGGTCCACGCGAATCTGCTCCATTGAATCTCTGTCGCGGATGGTGGCCTTGCCGTCTTCGAGCGAATCCACGTCGACGCAAACGCACCACGGGGTGCCGATCTCGTCCTGGCGTCGGTAGAGCTTGCCGATGGCGGCCGTGTCGTCGTAGACGGCCATGATGTCCTTCGCGAGGTCATCGCGGAGGGCGTGGCACTTCTCGACGATCTCGTCGCGCTTCTTGAGGAGCGGCAGGACCGCCACCTTGTAAGGCGCCAGCTCCGGGTTGAAGCCGAGGACGACGCGCTTCTCGCCGCGAACTTCCTCCTCGCGGTAGGCGTCCATCAGGAACGTGAAGGCCGCCCGGTCGCCGCCCGCGGACGTCTCGACGATCCATGGCACGTACTTCTCCTCCGTGGCCGGGTCGAAGTACTCGAGGTTCTCGCCGGTCGCTTCCTGGTGACGGCCCAGGTCCCAGTCGCCGCGGTTGTGGATGCCCTCGAGTTCCTTCCAGCCGAACGGGAAGCGGTATTCGACGTCGACGGCTTTTTTGGCGTAGTGGGCCAGTTCATCGGGGCGATGCTCGCGGAAGCGCAGCCGGGCAGGATTGACGCCGTAGCGGACGTACCAGGCCATCCGGCGCGGCATCCACTCCTCGAAGAACCGCGACGCCTCGTCCGGCTTGACGAAGTACTGCATTTCCATCTGCTCGAACTCGCGCATCCGGAAAACGAAATTGCCCGGGCTGATCTCGTTGCGGAAGGCCTTGCCGATCTGGGCGATGCCGAACGGCAGCTTCTTGCGGGCGGTCTCGCGGACGTTCTTGAAGTTGACGTAGATGCCCTGGGCGGTTTCCGGGCGAAGGTAGACCTGCGCGGCCTCTTCTTCAACGGGCCCCATGTACGTCTTGAACATCAGGTTGAAGCGGCGCGGGGCNNGTGGTGCACTCGACGAGAGGGTCCGTGAAGTTGGCGACGTGGCCGGACGTGACCCAGACCTGGGGCGCCATGATGATGCTGGCGTCCAGGCCGACGATGTCGTCGCGCTCCTGGACCATCGCCCGCCACCACGCCCGCTTGACGTTGTTCTTGAGTTCCACGCCCAGCTGCCCGTAATCCCACACGGCGTTGATGCCGCCGTAGATCTCCGAGCTCGGGAAGATGAAACCGCGCCGCTTGCTCAGCGAGACGATGGTATCCAGGTTGGCGACGGTGGCTCCCGGGTCGTCAACGGGGGTGGTCTGGTTGTCGGCGATCACTACGGTCTCCTCGTGCAGGCGGTCGAACCTCCTGCGGGCTGACTTGCGGCGTGCTGGGCGATCGAGCTAATGACGAACGATCGAAGGCTCGAACGCTCGGTCCGCAATTCTCGCACGAGCGCGCCGTGCCGGAGCGGGCCCGCGACGGAGGACGGCTCCGCCCTTGACCCGTCATGATGAGGGCCGCACCGAACCGCAGCGACGACGAACGACAAGGAGAACTCGTGGCCTCCGGCCGCCCGATCGAAACGACTCCCCTGGTCCACCCGGTTCTTGGCCCCGCGGTAACAATCTACTGCGACCGGCGCCAGGCCCTGGCGAATCTCTTCCTGGACCTCGCGTTCCTGTGCGTGGCGTTAGTGGGGCTCGTTCTGGGCCTCGGGGACGTGGCAGGTACCAATTCCGCCGCCGGAGGCCTCACCTTCCCACCGATCGTTGGCGTGGCCCAGGTCGCCGCCGCCTTCGTGGTGGGCGCGTGGTCGATCCGGGCGGGGGTCCTGGCCATCGGTCGGATGCGCAACACCGCCAGCCTGGTGGTTGGGCGCGACGGGTTCGAATTCCGGGTCGGCGATGGACCGGTCGGCTGGGACGAGGTCGAGAGCATCGGCGATCGGAGCTCACCGGACGGCCAGCCGAGGAACCTGCGGGTCCAGCTCAAGGACCCGGGCGAGTACGCGTCACGCCATTCTCTCTCGCCGGTCCGGCGGCTTCTATCCCTTCTGAACCGCCACGAGCTGGTTCTCGGCCACGACACGATCATGCCGCTCGGAGCGGTGCAGGCCCTGATGCGCAAGCGCCTATCGGAATTCCNNCGAGAAGAGCGCCGGATAGGGGGCTAATGAACGACAGTCGAGACTACCCGGAGATGCCGGAGCGCACTCCGCTGATGCCCTCCGCGGTCGGCCGCGGACTGCCGGTGCCGCCGCTCGTCCCGTTGGTCGCGGTCGCATGCCTCCTGGCGGGTCTCGCTATCGGGTACCGGATAGCTCCCAACTACGAGGCATCCCGGCCCTCCCTGACCCCTTCGGCACCGGAGATCACGGTTTCGCCGAGCGAGGTTTACGCGATCTGGCCGGCGATTGGCCCGGTGACCTTCCCACCGACCCTGCCCACGGCGTCCCTTCCCGCGGATGGCCTTTCGATGAAGAATGCTCTCAGCGCGCTGGAAAGCCTGGGTTGGGGTTTGCCGCCCTCGACCATCGTGTCGTTGAGAGTCGATCTCATGGGAAACGTCGGCCTGGATACCGGTCTCTCGCCCGACGAATGGGTCTGGGTTTTCGTAATCGGTGGCGANNTCTCCGTCGGCATTGGTGATTCAAACCGACGGTCAGCCGGAACCGGTCGACTGCCAGCCAATGGCGATGGAGATGACGGTGATCCTCGACTACCGGACCGGCGATCTCATCGAAACCTACGGCACCGTGACCGGCAACTGAGGCTTGTACCTACTCCTCGGTCGTGGCGCCCGTCTCCGGCGTCGCCGCAACCACGGGAATCGAACCTGCAGCCGGCCGCGCTCTCGGGACCGGCGGTCGCGTCCTTCGGACCTCGTCGAGGAAGGCCAGCGAGCGGGCGTCTCGATCCAGCGAGAAGTGCAGGAAGTCGCGCATCGCGCCTTCGACCTCGCGCTCGACGAGCGGCGGCAGCCGCAGCGCCGCGATCGCTTCGACGTCCATGCGCTGGTATGCCTTGAGCAGCTTCAGCGCGTCGACCGACAGCCCGGCACTCTCCGCCGGCGGCCCGGGGCAGCGGTGGCAGAGAACGCCGCCGAGCGGCGGAACCCAACGAAACTCCTCGTCGGCCTCGAGCATGCGGTCGCATTCCACGCAGCGGTCCACCTCAGGCCGGACGCCAAGTTCGTCGGCCAGGTTCATCTCGTACCAGCGGGCCACGCGGCCGGTGGCCATGCCGGCGTCGAGCAGCTCGTAGGCCCGCTTCAGCAGCACGTACAGCCCCTCGGTCTCGTGGCGCTCCTCGATGGAGCGGTCGGCCAGCTCCGCGAGGTACCAGGCGGTGGCCGTCGACTCGAGTGAGTCGCGCAGGCTCAGCCATGCATGCGTGACCTCGACCTGGGTGACGACGTCGAAAGTCCGGCCGCGGGCCAGCGCGACTCTCAACTCGGCCAGCGGCTCCAGGCTGCCGCCGAGGCGGCTGGTCGTGCGACGAACGCCCTTGGCGATGGCCTTGAGCTTGCCGTAGGTCGGCGTGAAGAGGGTCATGATCCGGTCGGCCTCTCCGTAGTCGAAACGGGAGAGGACGATGGCATCGGTCACGTACAGGCGCGGGGCGGGCACGGGTTCACGCTACCACGTGGGGGCCGCGACGAGTGACGCGGGCTCATCGAGCCGCGCGGCCGTCAGTCGCCGTACACCGGGGTCCGGACGATCTCCGGGTCCGTGAAGATGTCGAGATCGTCGCGGCTCTGGGTCGAGAATTCGGAAACGACCGCGCCGTCCGGGCCGGCCTGGAACCAGTGCCTCGTATTCGGTGGGACGGTGAACTGATCGCCGGGGTGCAGCACGATCTCGCGGGCGGCGGTGTAGACGCCGCGCTCGAAGCGGGCGGGCCGAGCCAACGGTCCTGGAGTGGGCTCGCCCCCCTCGACGTGGAGGTAGACGACGCCTTGACGCACGCGGAACGTCTCCTCCTTGCCGGCCGTGCCGTCGAACGGCGGGTGGCGATGCTCGGGGCACGTCTGACCCGCGAAGAGCACCAGCTCCTTGGCACACACGCGGTCCGTGTTGACGTAGACGACGAGTTCGAGTCCGATATTCTCGAGGTCGCCGAGGCCGAAATCCGCCACCTCGACATGGGCTAACTCCGGCGGTGTGATCGCGATGCCGGCACCGGCGAGAACGGCAGCTGCGCGTTCGCGGGCCGCGTGAACCTGTTGCGCGGTCAACATGTGACGTCAGGCCTCAATGTCGTGAGGGCCGTGGTAGACGCGGTCGTGCCCGACCGTCCAGCCCCGGGGTTGGTTGGGCCGCGCCGCGGAGTCGGGCGAGAACCCGGCCGCGATTCCATAGGCGTCGCCGATCGGGCGGCCGGAAATCCTGGCCGCGGCGGCGGCGGCCGCCAGTAGCGCGCATTCCGCCGGCGCGTGGCCTGCCGAAACGCCTGCGAGAAATCCGGCCGCCGCCACGTCGCCGGCAGCCGTCGTCACCAGGACGCTGGCGGCGAGTGTCGGCATCCAGAGCTGGCGATTGGACCACGTCCGCAGCGAGGTCGCCGCGGTCTGAAGCCGCGGCGCCGGCCCGGTCCGCAGGTACACGCCGTCGCGGCCGGCAGTCACGAGACCCGCGGCCGCGCCGAGGTCGACGAGCAGGGCCGCCCATTGGTCCGGGGCGAGGCCGGCGCGGCGCGGCATCATCGAGGCCAGATCGTCGACGCTGGCCTTCATGATGTCGACCACGGGCAGCGTTCGGGCAAGCAGGCCCTCCCAGTCAACCGATCGGGCGTCCGAGGCGCCGTCGACCTCCGCCATGTCGAGCGAAACAAGGGCGCCGCGGGCACGGGCCGCCTCGAGCAGCCGCGTCAGCCCAGCGCCGCCGTCGGCGTGGAGCGCCGGCAGAAGCGTTGGATAGCCGAGGTGGAGGATGACCTCGGGCGCGCCGGCCGGGTCTGTGGCCGCACCTCCCGTACCGGCGGCCGAGCCCGCGCCGGCGGCCGAGCCCGCACCGGCGGCCGAGCCCGCACCGGCGGCCGAGCCCGCACCGGCGGCCGAGCCCGCACCGGCGGCCGAGCCAAGCGCCGCGTCGATCCGTTCGACTGCACCGCCGCCGTCGAAGGCTGCGTTGGCCCCCACGTGGTGCCAGAAGGTACGGTCGCGGCCGGCGAAGTCGACGACGATCGAGTACGACGTAGCCAGGCCGTCGACCCGCGCTATGCCGGTGGTGTCGGCGCCTGAAGCAACCAGCAGGTCGACCAGGATCCGGCCCAGCTCGTCCAATCCCACGTCGGCGACCAGTTGCGTGGGAACCCCGAGCGCAACCAGGGCGGGGCCCGTATTGCCGACGCATCCGCCCGGCGACATCCCAAGCGACCCGACGCCGATCAACCGCCCGGGATCGATTGCCGGCTCCGAATTCCACGCCGGCGCCAGGTCCAGGCAGACGTGGCCCGCGACGACGACCGGTTTCATCGGGCTGCACCTGCCATGAGTGGATGTTAGCGGTGCGCGTGGCGGACGTGGCCCGAGCGGCGCCCCGGCCCGCCGCGGCCCATGCCGGACCTCGCCACCCGCGCCGCGCCGCGCCGCACCGGGACCGGCGCCAGGGACGACAGATCGGCTATCAGCGCCGCCCAGGCCGCCGCGTGCGTTATCCTCGCGGCATGGACGACACAACCGCCTCCGAAGCCGCCCAATCCCCGGTAGGCGCATCGAAACCCGCCTCGGCACCCGCAGTGCCGCCGGGACCCGCGGTGCCGCCGGCGCCGCGAACGGATCGCACCCGGATCCGCCGCCACGCCGATCGAGCCGTCCCGGATCGGATCGAAGAGTTTCTCCTGTCGGGCACCGTCGCCCACGTGGCCATGGTCGAGAACGGCGAGCCGCGTCTTATCCCGTTCCTCTATCACTACGAAACTGGCCACATCTATCTCCACGGCTCGCCGGGCAACGCCACGCTGCGGACCCTGCGCGACGGGCGCTCCGTGGCCATCGCGGTCACGCAACTCGTGGAGCTGATCGCCTCGAAGACCGCAGCGGACCACTCGGCCAACTACCGCAGCGTCGTGGCCTTCGGCCGGGGCCGCCAGATCGTGGACGTGGCCGAGAAACGACGCGTCCTGGACGCCATGACCGTTCGCTATTTCCCCGGCCGGACCACCCCGGCGGACTACGCGCCGGCGACGGACGACGATCTCGTGCGCATGGAGTTGACCGATGTCGAGATCGACGAGGCCTCGGCCAAGATGCGTGACGGCGGCCCGATGGGACCACACGACTCGGACCCGGAGTTCCCCGGATCAGCCTTCATACAGCCGGTCTGACCAGCCGCGGGGCGAGATCGCGACTCGGGTGACCGCGGATCGGCCGCTGCCGCCCGCCTTGGGGAAATCTGAAAGCGGGTTGGTATGATCTCCCCGTGGAACTGACCGTGTCGATCTCCGACCTCGTCTCCGAAACCGAACGCGAGATCCTTCGCCTGGTCTCCGACCGCGACGCGCCCACCGCGGGCCTGTACGAAATGTGCCGCTACCACCTCGGCCTGGACGGCAGCGGCTCGTCGGGCAAGCGGATGCGTCCGTTGCTCGGCCTCCTCACCTACGCCTCCATCGCCGGCGACTACCGGGCCGCGCTGCCAGGCGCCGCGGCCGTGGAGCTCGGCCACAACTTCAGCCTTGTCCACGACGACATAGAAGACGGAGACATCGAGCGGCGCCACCGGCCAACGCTCTGGGCGATCCACGGCATTCCCCAGGCGATCAACGCCGGCGACATGCTCTTCACCCTGAGCCGCAAGGCGCTCCACAGGCTGACCGATCTGGGCTTTTCGGACACGAAGGTCCTGCGGTTGATGCGCCTCCACGACGACACTTGCCTGGCGCTATGCGAAGGACAGTACCTCGACATCTGGGCCAGCGAGCGAGCCGAGCCGATGTCGGTGGAGCTCTACTTCGACATGATCGGCCGCAAGACCGCCGCGCTCATCTCCGCCTCGGTCGAAGCCGGCGCCGTGCTTGCNNTGGGGCGAGCAGGCGGCAACCGGCAAGGAGCCGACGGACGTGGCCCGGCACAAGATGACGCTGCCGGTGATCTACGCCTTTGAACATGCGGGGATGGCCGACCGGCAGCGCCTCGAAGCGGTCTGGCAGACGGACGACCCGGACGAGAAGCAGGTCGCCGAAGCGGTCGCTCTCATCGAGAGCCTCGGCGGCCGCGACTACACCCGCGACCAGGCCCGCGACTACCGAGACAAGGCCCTCGCCGAACTCGACGCGGCCGGCGTTGTAGACGCCGGAGCCCTCGAATCGCTCCGTGGCATCATCGTCGGCGTCATCAGGGCCTGAGCGTCAACGGTAGGCCGCTCTCACCGAGTCGCGCGCAGCGCACCGCCCGGCTCAGCCCTGCAGCGTCACCACCACCGTAGCCTGCGCCGATTCGGGCACCACGAGGCAGCCTTCGGCCGTCGACTCGAGCCTCCCGCCGGTGGCCGAGACGCCGGTCTCGCCGACGAGCAGCAGCCGCCACTTCGAAGCCACCGACCCGGGGACCACCTCGATCTGCGCTCCGTCGCGGCTGAGCGTGAAAGCTGAGCCCGGCTTCCCGTCCAGGGCCGGTATCGCCACCTTCAGCAGCGCACCGTCCTCGATCCGGTAGGCCCGCAGCGTTACGTCCGCCGGGAAGTCGTAGTCGGCGCGCGCCTCGGACGCGCCTGCCGGGATCACTGAATTCGGGCGCACAAGAAGCGGAAGGCTGGAATACGGGTGGCGTTCCTCGCGCCAACCCGGCCCTTCGACGATCTCGCCATTCAGGAAGTTCGTCCACGTCCCGGCCGGGACGTAGTAGGAGACCTTGCCGTCTTCCGTGAACACGGGGGCCACGAGGAGTCGTTCTCCGAGCATGTACTGGCGGTCGAGATGGGCGCACCCCGGGTCATCCGCGAACTCGAGGCACATCGCCCGCATGGTCGGAATGCCCCGCTCGTGGGACTCGATGGCGGCCTGATACAGGTACGGCATCAGGCGGATCTTGAGCTTCGTGAACGAGCGCATGACGTCCACTGCCTCGTCGTCGAAGAGCCACGGCACGCGATACGACTCGTTGGCGTGGAGCCGGCTGTGTGACGAGAGCAACCCGAACGCGATCCACCGCTTGAACACGGCCGCCGATGGCGTGCCTTCGAACCCGCCGATGTCGTGGCTCCAGAAGCCGAAACCCGAGAGGCCCAGGGACAGCCCGCCCCTCAAGCTTTCGGCCATCGATTCGAAGGTCGACGTGCAATCGCCGCCCCAGTGGACCGGGAACTGCTGCGTTCCGGCGGTGGCCGAGCGTGCGAAGACGACGGCCTGGCCCTTGCCGCGTCGTGCCTCCAGCAGCTCGAAGACCGTCTGGTTGTACAGGTACGCGTAGTAGTTGTGCATCCGCTCGGGATCGGAACCGTCGAAATAGACGACGTCGGTCGGAACGCGCTCGCCGAAGTCTGTCTTGAAGCAGTCGACGCCCATGTCCAGCAAAGCGTCGAGCTTGGACGCGTACCAGCGCCGGGCCTCGGGATTGGTGAAGTCGACGAGGCCCATCCCCGGTTGCCAGCGGTCCCACTGCCAGACGTCGCCGTTTGGTCGCTTCAGCAGGTAGCCGCCCGCGCGCCCCTCCTCGAAGAGCGGCGAACGCTGGGCGATATACGGATTGATCCACAGGCTGACTCGCAGCCCTCTCGCCTTGAGGCGGGCGAGCATCGCCGGGGGATCCGGAAAGGTTCGCGGATCCCAGGCGAAATCGCACCAGTTGAACTCGCGCATCCAGAAGGAATCGAAATGGAAGACGCTGAGCGGCAGGTCGCGTTCCGCCATTCCCCGGATGAAGCTCGTCACCGTAGGTTCGTCATACGACGTAGTGAACGACGTGCTGAGCCACAGCCCAAAAGACCAGGCCGGCGGCAGCGCGGGCCTGCCGGTCATTGCCGTGTACTTCTCGAGAACCTGTTTGAGGCTCGGGCCGTAGATAACCAGGTACTCCAGCGCCTGGCCATCGACGCTGAACTGGACCCGTGAAACGGTCTCCGACCCGACTTCGAAGGAAACGAGGCCAGGATGGTTCACGAAGATGCCGTAGCCTCGGTTCGTCAGGTAGAACGGCACATTCTTGTAGGCCTGCTCGCTGCTCGTGCCGCCGTCTTCATTCCAGATGTCGATCGATTGGCCATTCTTGACGAACGTCCCAAATCGTTCGCCCAGCCCGTAGACGTACTCTCCTACGCCCAGGCCGAGCTGGTCGAGCACGTAGTGATGACCGTCGTCCGTTTCGACGATGCCCATGCCCTTGGGCTCGCTCGAAGTCAGAACCCTGCCTTCGGCTTCAAACTCGAGCCGCCATGGTTCGGCCCGGTTCACGCGGGCGGTCAGCCGGCCCGATGACAGCTCGGCGGCCCTCTCATCCACAGATACGACTACGGGTCCGCGCGAGGCCCGAATCTCGAATTCCGGTCCTCGTGCAACCCCGCCCTCGAAATGCGAAAGGCGTACCGCGATGACGTCGGGCATCGGCGAACTCAATCGCAGGGTCACCAGCGGCCCGCCGAGGGTGTGGCCCCGGTGCTCGATCTGCCGGGTCGGCGCATAGATCGTCAGGCCATCCGCAGACTGGCTGACGTCGTAAGCCTCGGCCGGATGCCACACCGTAACGCCCGACCGCATCCGCCAGTAGCCATCGGAGAACTTCATCTGCTGCCGATCACCTTTCGCAATCGCTCTTCAGCCTGTGGCCGAGACTTCCTGTGGATGGTAGCGAACGCAATCCGGCGCGTGGGCCATGCCAGCAGCGGACGTCAAAGCACCATCTCGATCCGATTCGAGTCGGCGGCCGCCGTGACCAGCACGCCTGCCGGGGTGCTCTCGGCCGTGCCTCCGGTCACGCTCTGCACCGACCCCGCATTGACCAGCAGAAGCCGCCACGGCTTGCTGCCGCGGATGCGTTCGGCTTGGACCGATCCGGACGAGCGGGTCACAACGAACGCGGAATCGGTCGCGCCGGTCGAGTCCGGCACGAGGACGCTCACGTCGACACCCTCTACGAGTTCGAAGGCGCGAAGGGTCACACCGTCGGCAAAGTCGTAGTCTGCGCGGTCGTCCCGCGCCCCCATCGCGACCACTGACCCGGGCCGGACCAGCAGCGGCAGGCCGGAGTAGTCGTAGCTTTCGCGGACCCAGGCCGGCCCCTCCACGATGGCGCTCGTAACGAGGTGCGTCCACCTTCCCTCGGGGACGTAGTAGGAGACCCGGCCATCCTCTGTGAAGATCGGCGCTACCAGCAGGCACCCGCCGAGCATGTACTGGCGGTCGAGGAAAGCCGAGGTCGGCTCGTTGGGAAATTCCAGGACCATGGCCCGCATCATCGGCACGCCACTTCGTGAAACCTCGACCGCGGCTCCATAGAGGTACGGCATCAACTGGCACTTGAGACGGGCAAACGTCCTGACGACCTCGACCGACTGGTCGTCCACCAGCCACGGAACCCGGTACGAGTTGCTGCCATGGAGACGGCTGTGCGAGCTCAGCAGCCCGAACTGGGCCCAGCGCTGGTAGACCGCCGCCGGGGGCGTACCTTGGAAGCCGCCAATGTCATGGCTCCAGAAACCGAAGCCCGACAGTCCGAGAGACAACCCACCCCGCAGCGTGTCGGCCATGGACGGGAACGTGCTCTCGCAGTCGCCGCCCCAGTGCACCGGGAAGAGCCAGCTGCATGCCGTCGCGGACCGGGCGAAGACGACCGCTTCTCCCGGGCCCCGGCGCTCGCGGAGCAACTCGAAGACCGTCTGGTTGTACAGGTACGGATAGAAGTTGTGCATCCGCTCGGGATCCGAGCCGTCGTGCCAGACGACGTCGGTTGGAATGCGCTCGCCAAAGTCCGTCTTGAAGCAATCGACGCCCTGGTCGAGCAACGGGACAAGCTTGGAACGGTACCAGGCCCGGGCGCCGGGGTTCGTAAAGTCGACGATGCCCATGCCCGGTTGCCACTGGTCCGTCTGCCAGACGTCGCCGTTTGGGCGCCGGAGGAGGTAGCCGGCGTCGCCCGCCTCGTGGAAGAGCGGCGAGGCCTGGGCCACGTACGGGTTTATCCAGACGCCGATCCGCACCTGGCGTTCGTGGAGTCGGGCGAGCATGCCGACCGGGTCGGGGAAGGTTCGCTCGTCCCAGTTGAAGTCGACCCACTGGAGATCGCGCATCCAGAACGAGTCAAAATGGAAAACGCTGAGTGGTATCCCCCGCTCCGACATGCCGTCGACGAATCGCGCAACTGTGGCCTCGTCGTAGTCGGTGGTGAACGAGGTCGAAAGCCAAAGGCCAAACGACCACGCCGGCGGAAGCGCGGGACGGCCGACCAGGCCGGTGAACCTCTCGAGCACCTCCTTGGGAGTCGGGCCGTATATGACGAGGTACTCGAGCGACTGGCCCTCTACTGCGAAGCCGACGCGGTCAACATGCTCCGTTGCGACCTCGAACTCGACCCGGCCGGGATCGTTGACGAAGACGCCATAGCCGGCGTCGGTGAGGTAGAACGGCACGTTCTTGTAGGCCTGCTCCGAGTCCGTGCCGCCGTCGCGGTTCCAGATTTCGATCGATTGGCCGTTCTTGATAAACGGACCGAATCTTTCGCCCAGGCCGAAAACGTGCTCGCCGATGCCGAGCGACAGAGCTTCGACCATGAAGTGGCCGCCGCTCTTTCCCGCGCCGGCAGCCCCGTCCCGGCCGAGCGATTCGACGGCCGCCATGCTCTGACTGCCGCTGCTCGTAAGGGTCCGGCCGTCGGCCGCAAACTCAAGATTCCACGGCCCAGTCCGGTGAACTCGGGCCGAGAGACGGCCCGACGTCAGGCAGGCTGCCGAGTCGTCAACCTCGACGCTCACGTTCGGGGCCCGACCGTCATACACGGGGAAGAACGGCCCTCTCTCGCGCACACCGGCGTGATGCGTTACACGGACGCGAATCACGTCTACTGTGGGCGACGAAAGCTCGATCGTGAGGGCGGCCAGATCGTGCATCGCAGCGCGACCATCCGGCACGACTGCGGGCGCAAGGATCGTAAGCGTGTCCTCGGTGGCCGTGACACGGTGGACCGTCGCGGGATGAAACGGACGTACGCCGTCACGCAACAGCCAGTATCCGTCTCGGAACTTCATCGACTCTGGCTCCTAGAACAGGCACCCATAACCCGCTTCCACCTGGCCGCCGTCGACACGGCTCGTGGTCGTCGACGGCCCGTCGCCCGCCGTTCGTCGCAGACGCAATCTCGGTCGGAGGACCCCATCGCTTCCGTCCAGTGTCCAGATCCTACCTGTATGACCCGGCCGTGATGCCCCTCGTCAGAGTCCGCTGGAACAGGAGGAAGAACACCACACAGGGCAGAACGCCAAGCAGCGCGGACGCGGCCACCTGGCTCTCGTTCATCATGTGCTGGCCCTGGGTGACAGCGACCGCGACAGGAACCGTGTACTGCGAATTGGAGACCAGGAACACCAGGGGCAGGTAGAACTCGTTCCAGGTCCAAATGAACGCAAACACCATGAAGACCGCCAGCGAGGGCCGCATCACGGGAGCAACTACCTTCACCAAGAGCTGCACCCTGCCGCAGCCATCCACTCTCGCGGCATCGAGGATCTCCTTCGGAAACGCCCTCATGACCGACGCCAGGAAGTAGGTTCCAAAGGCGCTCTGGATGACCGTGAAGATGATGATCACGGACAGCTGGGTGTTGTAGAGGTTCGTCGACTTGGCCATGTAGTAGAGGGGATAGACGATGGCCTCATTCGGCAGGATGTTGGCCAGCATGAAGAAGACAAGCAACCAGATGGCCCCCCGCATCCTGCCGATCCCCAGGGCGAAGGCGTTCAGGAGAGAGAGCGTCGTCGCCAGGATCGCAACCGACCCGCTGATGACCAGGCTGTTCCTCAGCGCTCCTCCAAAGTCCACCGCGTTCCAGAACGTGATCATGTTGTTCAGGGTGGGGTTCTGCGGCCAGGAAAGGGCGCCGTTGGCGGCCAGGTCCTGCGGATCCTTGACCGCGTTGATGGCGATGATCACGAAAGGCGCGAACATCACGACAAGCAAGGCAAGCAGCCCTAGCAGGATGGCGTAGGCCTGAACCCCACGGAAGATGCGCGACCGGATTGGGGTGCGGCGAGGCCGCGGCCGCGCCGCCGGAACCGGCACTTGTGCTGCGACAGGGCTGCTTTCCATGCTCATGACTCCTCGGCCAGGTCTCGCCTGGCCTGGAAGTTGATGAAGACCACCGCCACGGCCACCACGACGACCGTAACGATGGTCGCCACCGCGGAGCCGAGCCCCACTTGAGACTTCTGGAAGAAGTTCAAGTACGTGTAGTAGGACGGGACATAAGTTGCCGTGCCAGGTCCGCCCCTGGTGAGCACGAACACCTGGGCGAAGACCTTGAACGTGGCGATCGTCGTCATGAGGACGACGACGAATATCTCCGGCCTGATCTGGTGAACGGTCACGTGGATGAAGGTCTGCCAGCCGGAGGCCCCATCGAGCGCAGCCGCCTCGGTGATGGTCTGATCCATCCTCTGAAGGGCCGTGAAGAAGATCACCAGCGGAAAACCTATCTGGAACCAGATCATCATCGCCATGACCGAGAAGAGGGCGATGTCTGGATTTCCCAGCCAGTTCTGCGCGAGAACGCCGAGACCGGCCGATTGGAGCAGAGAGTTCAGGGCGCCGTCCGGCGTGAGAATCCAGCCCCATACGACGCCGGCGACGGCTACCGGCATCACCTGCGGGAGGTAGAAGCCGGCACGGAAGAAGCTTGCGGTTCTAGAACCAAACCTGCGTGCGACGAACGAATACAGCAGTCCGGCGAGGAGCAAGCCTAGGACGGTCGGAACGACGACCATGGCCAGCAGCAAGATCATCGTGTTCTGGAACGACGCCACGAAATAGGGATCGCTCAGCAGCGTGATGTAGTTGTCTAGGCCGACCCATTTCGGAACCTGGACGCCGTTCCATTTCGTGAAGCTGACGGCGATCGTCGCCATGAACGGAATGACGATTACAACCAGGAACGCGAGGAGGCCCGGCAGCAAGAAGATCGCGTAGCTGCCTTCCCGGGAGGACCGCCGACTCAACCCGCTACTCCTTTCATTCCTACAGATGTGTCCAATTCATCCGGCATCGGGCCCGTGATCCCGAAGCTCGGCCCTCGGCGTACAAGTCCGGCACGGCCGGCTCCGAGCGCCCACAAGACGGAGACCCACTATTCCGAGTTCGGTGAGCGCCGCCGAGACCGTTCCGAGCGATCCGATTCGGCGGCGCTCACCAGCTAGAAATGACCTGTACTAGAGCTACGGCTTACCGGCGTTGTACGCCTTGCCGATCGAGTCCAGGAACGCCGAGGGATCCTGGCCGTTCATCAGGTTCTGCACGTTCGAGACCAGGACGTTGTAGAAGCCTGCGACCGGCCAGTCCGGATAGAACGCGAGCCCGTCGTTCTTGAGGAGCGTCTGGAAGTTCTGGTTGAAGGTCTGAAGGGCCGGGTCGGTGATGGCGGTCGCATCCGCGGCGACCGGCAGGCCGCCAGCGCGACCCATGATGTTTTGGATGGGAGTCGTGAGGGTGATGTCGATGAAGTCTTCCGCCAGATCGGCATTCTTGGAGCCGGACGGAACGACCCAGATGTTGCCGCTGGAACCGGGAGCGAGAGTGTTGCCCGGGAATAGGAAGATGCCCCACTTGAACTTGGTGATCTCGGTGATGAAGGAACCGTACCACCAGCTGCCGGTCGGGAAGATAGGGTTCTTCCCGGCGAGGAACGCATCGCCGGCTTGCTGCGCCGTGAGCGAAACCTCATTCTTGGTCAGATAGCCGTTCTTCATCCACTTGGCGAATTCGGTTGCCCCGAAGGTCAGCGCCGCATCGTGGAAGTCGACCGCGTTCGCGTACATCTCGTAGTCGTTGATGAACTGGCGGTCAGCCTTGGCAAGCACCAGCTGATAGAAGATCTGCTGGGCCGGGTACTCCGCACCGCCGGTCGCGACGGGGGTGATGCCGGCCTTGACGAACGTGTCCATGGCCGCTTCGAAGTCGGCCAGGGTCTTCGGAACGGCCACGTTGTACTTGGTGAACATGTCCTGGTTGTAATAGACCATGACGTATTCGCCGTAGGTGGTCACGCCGAACCACTTGTCCCCGCCCATGACGCCCTTGGACGAGTACTTGCAGGTGGTCTGCAGGCTCGGGGTCAGGATCTTGTCCCAGCCACGCTTGGTCGCGACGCTGGTGAGGTCCGTGAGCAAGCCCTGAGTCGACAGCAGGCCCGCGGTCGCGTTGCCTTTGTTGTACTCCATGACGTCGGGCGCGGCGTTGGAGTTGAGGATCAGTGACGCGTTGGATTGGATGTCCTCGAACGCCTTCGCCTCATGGGTGACCGTGACGCCGGGGTGAGTAGCCTTGAACGTGTCGATTGCAGCCGCCCAGGACTGCCCCATGGCGCTGTCGGCCGATTCATAGTCCCAGATCGTCAACGTCCTGCCGGCGTAGTTGGGTGCCGTGGGTGACGGAACAATCGTGGGTCCCGGGGTTCCGGCTGCCGGCGTGGGCGCCGGTGTCGGCGCCGCAGTCGGCGTCGAACTGGTCGAGCTGCATGCCGCGACGACGGCCGGCAGGACGGTCAGGCCGGCAGCGCCGATGATCCCCTTCTTGAGGATCTCGCGACGCGTGATTGGGCCTTCGAGATCAGGCATGTTTCGGTACTCCTCCATGCTGGGCTCCGAACCGGTTCATCAACTCAGACCCGAGCGAGAACGGTGCCCCTGATGTCCTTCCTGAATGGCAAGCGCCACGATCATCGGGGAGCGGCAGGCCTCGTCGGGGAATTCCCTATGACCTCTCTCACCTCCTCCAGTCGTGGCGCTTTGCTAAAGCCTTTGGCTTGACGGAACTGACATCGGGGCGGGCTAGTCCGAAGAGGCCCGTGGGGGGGCCGACCCCTGATGGGCGCGGCTGGCCGGGTCTGGAGCGGGGCCCGTGCTGCCCCGGACGACGAGCCGGCACGGCCGCAGCTGCTGCACGAGTTGGTGATCGACCTCCTCGAGCTGCGCGATTAGCATCTCGACGCCCAGACGGCCGAGGTCGGCGCTCGGCGGAGTGAGTGCGGTCAATGGCGGAAGGGTCATCTCCGCGACCCGCGGCGACGAAACGAGGGACACGACAGAAAGATCGTCCGGGATCGTCCAGCCTCGTGCGGCGGCGGCCTGCATCACGCCAACGGTGGCGCGCTCGTTCATCGTCGCCAGGGCCGTCACATCCGGATGCGCTTGGATCAGCTCCTCGAATACTTCCTGCCCGGCCAGCGCCGTGTCGCCGCAGAATCGGCTGATCGGTGTGAGACCGGCGGCCGTAATGACCTGTTCGAAGCTGGCGGCCGTTCGGACCGACGGCCCGTAGCCGGCGTTGTAAGCCTCCTCGGCGTGGTTGAGGAAGGCGATCTGCCTATGGCCGAGCCCGACAAGGTAGGCCACCGCGTCGCGGGTCGTCTGCTCGAAGTCGATGTCAACGAAATCCATATCCGTGGCAATCGACGGTCGGCCGATCATGCTGAAAGGGACGCCGATCTGCTGGAGCAGATCGATCCGTTCGTCGCTCAGACGAACCTCCATCACCAGGACGCCGTCGACTAGGCTCTGGCGAATGAGTTGCTGCAGCTCCGTTACGCCGTGCATCTCCGTCGGCCACAGTACGAGGTGGTAGCCGCGGTTCTGGGCGGCTTCGGCAGCGCCGGTTACGAACTCGAGCTCGGTAGCTCCGAAGCCGCGGGGCAGTGCCGGGAAAAGCAGGGCGATGATGTGACTCCGCCGGCTGGCCAGGCCCCTGGCCAGAGCGTGCGGCTGGTAGCCCAACTCGGACATCGCCTGCCAGATCCGCTGCCGCGTCTCCTCGGAAACGGGCCGGGTCCCGTTCAGAGCGTAGGACACGGTGCTCAGGGCGACGTTCGCTCGCTTGGCTACCTCTAGCATCGTNNCGCATAGTCGAAGCGCTTCGACGGCACGTTAGCTCGACGAATAGCGCGGTGTCAAGGAGCAACTACTCTTTTCGTCAACGCACAGCCAGCACAAACGCATCACCGGCCCGGGTGCCGGCCGATGGAGGAGCCACGGTGTCTCAGGAATTCTTCTCGGGCGTGTCGAACCGGATCCTTTTCGGGGGCCTGGAGTCGAAGGATCCGCTGACCTACAAGGTCTACAACCCCGACCGGATCGTCCTCGGCAAGCGGATGGAGGATCACCTGAGGGTGGCCGTGTGCATGTGGCACTCGTTCGCCTCTGGCGGCTCTGACGTCTTCGGCTCCGGCACCTTCGACCGACCGTGGCTCGCGTCCGGGCTCGATCCGCTGGCGGCCGCGCGCTCCAAGCTGGATGCCGCATTCGAGTTCTTCGAGAAGCTGGGCGTGCCGTTCTGGACGTTCCACGACCGCGACATCGCCCCCGAGGGCCGGACTTTCGCCGAGTCGGCTGCCAATCTCGATGAGATGGTCGACTACGCGGCTCGGCACATGGACCGTACGGGCGTTCGGCTCCTCTGGGGCACTGCCAACCTCTTTGGCCACCCGCGGTATGCCGCCGGCGCAGCCACGAACCCGGATCCTGAGGTATTCGCCTACGCCGCCGCCCAGGTGAAGCTGGCGCTGGAATCGACGAAGAAACTCGACGGAGCCAACTACGTGCTCTGGGGCGGCCGCGAGGGCTACGACACGCTGCTCAACACGGACCTGGCCCACGAGGAGAAGCAGCTCGCCCGCTTCCTGACCCTCGTCGCCGAGCACAAGCACCGGATCGGGTTCAAGGGCCTGCTCCTCATCGAGCCCAAGCCGCACGAGCCGACCAAGCACCAGTACGACCATGACTCCGCGGTCGTTCACGGCTTCCTGGCCCGTCACGGCCTGGACGGCGAGTACCGCCTCAACATCGAGGCCAACCACGCCACGCTGGCCGGCCACAGCTTCCACCACGAAATCGCCTACGCCGTCGCCACCGGCATGTTCGGCAGCGTCGACGCCAACCGCGGCGACTACCAGAATGGCTGGGACACGGACCAGTTCCCAAACTCAGTCGAAGAGGTCGCGCTGGCGTTGTTCGAGATCCTCCGGGGTGGCGGCCTGTCGACGGGTGGGTTCAACTTCGACGCCAAGCTCCGCCGCCAGAGCCTGGACCGCAACGACCTGTTCCACGCCCACATCGGCGGCATCGACACGCTGGCCGAGGCCTTGCTCGTCGCCGCGGAGATGGTCGAGCGCGGTGCAATCGACCGGCTGCGCGACGAGCGCTACGCCGGCTGGACGGACGAGCTAGGCAAGTCGATCCTCTCGGGCGGTGCCACGTTCGTGGACCTCGAGCGCCGGGTTGCGCTCGGAAACATCGATCCGCGGCCGGTCTCGGGCCGGCAGGAACTGCTCGAGAACATGGTCAACCAGGAAATCTGGACGGCCGCTTCCAGGGCAAAGGCAGACGCCACGGCGGCCAAGTAACCGCGCCTACCGGGGCGCCGACGCCCGCCGACCAGCTGGCTACGGCAGGCCGACGGCCTGACTCGAGATCACGCTACCGCTGTAGCCGTCGACCAGCACGATGGCGTGCGGCAAAGACAGGTGCGCGGGTACCGGTGCGCCGTTCGCCGGGAGCCATTCCAGGGCCACCGCCCAGGCCACTTTCGGGTCGCCGTCAACGCATGTATTGCGCACGGACACGACGGTGACCTGCCGGATCGACGCGTTGGGGTAGGCCCTGCGAGCGAGCGCTACGGCCGCTTCGGGCAGGATCGTGGGCTGAGCCAGAGAGGGCTCCAGCCGAATGCACAGGGCGTCCAGCTCGGACGCCTTCCAGCCCTCGACCTGGACCGTGCCGATGCCCTTGAGGAACTGGAAGACCGGGCTGCGGTAGTCGTACACGAGAAAGAGCGCGACCCAGGTTGCGACAACCAGCCCGACCAGGAACACGACCCCCTGGTGCCGGCTGAGCCAACGCATCCCGTCCTGTTCCCTCTCGTCGGTGACGACCCGCGTCCTAGCGGGCCTGGCCCTTCGTGGATTCGCCCCCGGTCTTGAGCGCCTCAGCGTCGGCGCCGCCTGGCCTGCGCCTAACGGCAAGCACCTTGCCGACGCGATGCCCGTCGGTGACTTCGACCGTCAGGGTCAGACCCTGCTCGGCCAGCTCGACCCTGTCGCCGGGCCGCGGCACACCGCCGATGCGGTGGTAGATGAGCCCGCCAACGGTGTCGTACTCGTCGGCATCTTCGAGCCCACCGAGTTCCAGACCGAACACTTCGGCCAGGTCGTCCACCGACGCACGCCCGTCGACGCGGGCCTGATCGTCCGAGAGCTTGACCGTCATGGGCTCCTCGGCGTCGTACTCGTCCTGGATGTCGCCGACGATCTCCTCGAGCAGGTCCTCGATCGTGACCATGCCGGCGGTGCCGCCATATTCGTCGAGCACGATGGCCAGGTGGACACGACGGCCCTGGAGCTTGTGGAGCAGGTCGTCGATCGACATCGATTCGGGGACGAAGAGGGGCGGCCGCAGGAGTTTGCGCAGATCCGGCTTCGGACCACCGGTCTTGAGGAACGGCAGGAGATCTTTGGCGTACAGAACGCCCACGATCTCGTCGATGCTCTTCTTGTAGACCGGGACCCGGCTGTGTCCCTCGTTGATGAAGGTGTCAATCGCGTCGTCGATGCCGGCGGTTACGGGCAGCGCGGTCATGTCCGTTCTAGGGATCATGACCTCGTGGACACGGCGTTCGCCGAGCTCGATGACGGCGCTGATCATCTGCTCTTCCTCCGCCTCGAGGACGCCGGTCTCCCCTCCCCGCTCGACAATCAGTTTGAGCTCCTCGGTGTTGATCTGGGCCTGCCGACTGGTGCCGGCCCCCAGGGCCCCGACGACCTTGGCCGTCAGCCAGGTCAGGGTGCGCACCAGAGGACCAAAGATGTGGCCTACGACATCGAGCGGGCCGCCCAGCGTCAACGCCACGCGATCCGGGTAGGCCAGCGCCAGCGTCTTGGGGACGAGCTCTCCGAACACAATGGTGAAGCTGGACAGCAGGACCGTGATCGCAAGCAGGGCCACGCCGCCCGCTGCCTCCTTGAGAACTGGCACGTCCTTGAGCGTCTGGGCGAGTCGATCGGCCAGGTTGACCGCCGCGTAGGCCGATGCCAGGAAACCGACGAACGTGACGCCGATCTGGGCAACCGCGAGGAAGCGGGCCGGGTCTTCGACCAGACGCTTCACACGGCGCGCGCCGCGATGCCCTTCCTCGACCAACTGGTCTATGCGGCTATGGCGCAAGGTCACGAGCGCGATCTCGGCCGCAACAAAAACCGCCTCGATCATGACGAGGATGAGGACGACTAGCAGCTGCAGGACGATGTCACTCATCGTTTGGCTCGATTGCTGGCCTCCACGGCACCGGGGGCGGCGGGAAGGGCACCCGCAACGGGCACGACACCCGCGGCGGGAACGGCGCCCGCGGCATCGGGCACCACGGCCTCCCGCGGCTTGCGCAGTCGAGCCGGAACGCCCAGCGCCAGCATCCCGGCCGGCACGTCCTTGGTCACCACCGCTCCGGCGCCGGTTCGGGCGCCGTCGCCGAGGACGACCGGGGCCACGAGCATCGTGTCGGAGCCGAGGAATACGCCCTTGCCGATCTTCGTCCGGTGCTTGCGGACTCCGTCGTAGTTGCACGTGATGGTGCCCGCGCCGACGTTCGTGCGCTCGCCGACTTCGGCGTCGCCGATGTAGCTGAAATGGTGCTGCTGGACGCCCGCCTCGAGGCGGCTGGCCTTGACCTCGGCGAAGTTGCCGAGCCTGGCCTTGCGGCCGATGGAGGCACCGGGGCGCAGGTGAGAGAAGGGTCCGATCTGGACTTCGTCCTCGACCTCGGACCGCTCCAGGATGCTGGCCCAGATGTAGCAGTCCCGGCCGATGACCGTGTCGATGATCTGGCTGCCGGCGCCGATCCGGGTGCCCTCGCCGATCTTCGTGCTGCCCCGCAGGACGACGCCCGGATCCAGGACGACGTCCTGGGCCAGCTCGACGGTGATGTCCACGTACGTCCGGGCCGGGTCCACGAACGTCACGCCGGCCAGCATGTGGCGGGCGTTGATGGCCAGCCGCAACTCCATCTCGGCCGCGGCCAGTTGGGCCCGGTCGTTGATGCCGGCCAGGGTGCCGTCGTCTTCGACTTCGAGGGAGACGACCGGCCGGCGGTCATCGTGGGCGAGCTTGACCAGCTCGGGGAGATAGAACTCGCCCGAGACCTGGGAGCGCTTGACGTCACCGATCCGGCCACGCAGCCAGGCGGCGTCGAAGGCGTAGACGCCGGCGTTGATCTCCTCGATCCCCAACTCGTCGGCCGTGGCGTCCTTGTGCTCCACGATCCGAAGCACCTGGCCACCGTCCTCGCTGCGGACGACGCGTCCCAGGCCTTCTGGCGCGACGCTATGGACCGCCACGAGGGCCATGGCCGCGTTGCGGGCGCGCCGGATGTCTATCAGCTCGGCCAGCAAGTCTGACTGCACCAGCGGCACGTCGCCCGACAGCACGAGGACTTCACTTACGTCCTCCGGGACGACCTCCATCGCGGCCCGGACCGCGTCCGCGGTGCCCCGCGGCTCGGGCTGGAGCACGAAGTCGGCTTCAGCGGCGAAGGTCTCGGCGACCACGGAGGTGGCCGGGGAGTAGATGACGAGCGGCCGCCGGTTGCTGACTTCGCGGGCGGCGTCGAGGACGTAGTCGAGCATCGGCCGCCCGCACAGGTCGTGCAGGACCTTCGGTTTGCGCGACTTCATGCGCGTCCCGAGGCCCGCGGCCAGGACTACCGGGAGAACGCTCGTGGTTTTCTGACTCATGGCATCGGACGGTAGCACGCTGCGGCGGGAGCCACTAGCTGGACCGCCGCGCGACCGCCTCGATCTCGACCAGGGCGGCCCGCGGGAGGGCGGCGACCTGGACGGTGCTTCGGGCCGGGGCCGGCTCGACGATGTGCCTGGCATAGACGGCATTCATCATCGAGAACTGCGAGAGATCGGCCATGAAAACGTTGATCTTGACGACGTCGGCCATGGTCAGGCCGACGGCCGCGAGGACCGCCTCGAGGTTGAGAAGAGCCCGCTCCGCCTGCTCCTCGATGCCATCGAGAAGCAGGCCGGTCAGGGGATCAAGGCCGAGCTGGCCCGAACAGAAGACGAATCCGTCGAATTCGATGGCCTGGCTGTAGGGACCGATGGCGGCCGGCGCGTCCGGCGACGCGACTGCCTTGCGAGTCATCGAGGCTCCTCTCCGTTCGAATTGGCAGGCCGCCCGGCCGGCTCATCCGGTCCGTGCGCACCAGCGTCGAAACCATTGTGAACCGTGCGAGGCCGGATCGTACCCGTCGTGCCCTCCGGTATCGAGACCGAGGGGGGCATGGACCGGCCGGCGATTGTCGTCGCGGCCACGAACGGCTCGCCGTTGCCGACGGGCGGAAGGGTTCCGTTGACCGCAGCGAGGCGCACGAAGCGGACCGCCTTGCGTGCTTCGGCGAGATTCGGATAGAGCGACCACAGCGTGGGGCCCGAGCCCGACAGGCAGACCGGACGCCCTATCGCCTTCTCCAGCGCTGCCATGAACCCATTCAAGCCGGGCGCGATCGAAGAGGCGGCAGCCAGGAGATCGTTGGCGTGGGCCAGCTCCGGCAGCCTCCTGTAGAGATCCGGGCCGGGGATGCCGGACCGCATGGCCTCGACCAGCCGCTCCGAGATCTCGAGCGCCCGCGATCCCACCAGGCGCGTTCCGCCGGCATAGGACTTGAAGACGGCCGCCGTGGCCACGGGGAGTTGCGGCGTCACGAGAAGAACCGCCGGGCTTTCGCCGTTCTGCGACGAGCCCTCGATGTCTCCCAGCGGCTGGACTAACTCACCGCGCCCGGTCACGAGGGCCGCACCTCCAGCTAGGAAGAACGGCACGTCCGAACCGAGCGAGGCCGCCAGCACGGCCGTCGCTTCCGGGGAGAGGCCGGCGCTCCACACCGCAAGGGCGGCGGCGATAGCGGCCGCGGCGTCGCTGCTGCCGCCGCCGAGGCCCGCCGCAATCGGGATTCGCTTGGCAAGGTGCGCCGCGAGAGGCGGCGGTACGGCCGGCGCCCCGGGCCACGTCTCGGCGATAGCGGCGCGAACTGCGGCCACGGCCTTGAACACGAGGTTGTCCGGCGTGGTGGTGAGCGCCAGGCCGGTGACGCGGAGCGTGTCTCGCCAGGCAGTCGACGGCGCGGTCGACACAGTCAGGGCATCGCCCAGCGAGAGCGGGACCATGACCGAGTGAAGAGAGTGGTAGCCGTCGCTGCGCCGCCCGATCACGGCCAGGGTGAGGTTGAGCTTGGCCGGGGCGAACCTGACGACGTGGATCCGGGCGCCGGCCGAACTCTCGGCTGTCATCGGCGCCCCTCGGGCCACGCGGCGGAGCGGGCCTGGGCGACGGAGCGTGGTCGTTGGCCGTTCATCGGCCGGTCCCGTCCGGCATTGGGCCGATCGCGATCCGCAGCGCCATCCACTCGTCGACGGAGAGCGTCTGCGGTCGTCGATTGCCGTCGATGCCCGTGGCATCGAGGGCTGCCTGGGCCTGGGCGCCGGTGAGCGGCAGCTGCCGCGCCAGGACGTTGTGAAGCTTCTTGCGCCGCTCGCGGAAGCCGGCCTGGACCACTCGCCACAAACCATCCTCGTCCGAGTGGGAGAGGCGCGGGTTTTCACCCATCGGATCCAGGGGCACGATTTCCACCACGGCCGATTCCACTTCAGGCGCCGGCTCGAAGGCGTCGCGAGAGACGTTGAAGGCGATCCGCACGGCGGCGTGGAACTGGACGAAGACCGAGAGATAGCTCATGTCGCCGGGCGCCGCGGAGATGCGCTCGGCCACTTCGCGCTGGAGCATCAGCACCAGCCGCTCCGGTCGCGGCGCAACGCTCAGGAAGCGGTGAAGGAGGGGGCTGGTGATGTGGTACGGGACGTTGGCCACGACCTCGTAGGGCGGCTCCATCAGCCCCGGGATCTTCTGGTCGAGGATATCTCCCTGGACCAGCCGGAGGCCGCCCGACTCGATCATCTCTGCCCGGACCCGCGACAGCCGCTCGGCGAGCCGCCGGTCCAGTTCCACCGCCGTCACCGAGGCCCCGCCGTCGAGCAGCCCGCCGGTCAGGATGCCGAGCCCGGGCCCAACCTCGAGAACCCGGCGGCCCGGCTCGGGAGCGGCCAGGTCGAGGATCGATTGCAGAACGTCCGGGTCGGCCAGGAAGTTCTGCGACAGCGAGTGGCGGGCCCGCAGACCCTCGTCGCGCAACTGGCGCCGGACCGCGAGTGGGTCGAGCCGCGGCGCCCGGCGCGGCGAGCTGGCGGCTCCCGATGGCGCGGGCGACTCGCTCATCTTCGGGCCAGCGGCAGCGACGGCCTTGCGTCGAGGTCCAGGCCGGCCCGGGCGCCGGCCTCCATGCGTCTGGCACCGGCGGCACCGATCATCGCCCCGTTGTCCGTGCAGAGCGACGGCCGCGGGACTACGAGCGGGATCCCCGATGCAGCAGCACCGGCCGCCAGCCGATCCCGCAGGACCCGGTTGGCAGCCACGCCGCCGCCCAGGACGATCGACCGTGCGCCGGCGGCCAGGGCCGCGCGCAGCGTCTTGGTCACCAGCACGTCGATGACCGATTCCTGGAAGCCATATGCCAACTCCGCGACCCGATCCGGCGACAGCGCCGTCTCGCCGATCGAAGTCCCGGTCCCATCGGTCTCGGTCGCGATCGTGCGCCGGGCCGCCGTCTTGAGGCCGCTGAAGCTGAAGTCGAACGTTTCGCCCAGCCAGGCCCGCGGGAAGACTACGTCATGGTTTGTCGCCGTGGCGGCGGCCTTCATGATTTCGGGACCGCCGGGATACGGCAGGCCGAGCAGCCTGCCGACCTTGTCGAAGGCCTCGCCGGCCGCGTCGTCGACGGTCTCGCCCAGCAGCCGGTACTGGAGGTGATCGCGCATCTCCACCAGGAACGTGTGGCCGCCGGAAACTATGAGCGCAACCAACGGAAAGATCGGCTCGGGCAACTCGCGCGTTTCGTCGGCGAGCCAGGCCGCATACAGGTGGCCTTCGAGGTGGTTGACGGGGACGAGCGGCTTGCCGTGCACGTAGGCAAGCGTCTTGGCGAAGTTGATGCCCACCAGCAGCGACCCTGCCAGTCCAGGGCCCTCGGTAACTGCGACGGCCTCGATATCGTTCCACGTGACCCCGGCCGCGGCCCACGCTTCGTCCAGGGTCGGTACGATCCATCGCAGATGAGCCCGCGCAGCCACCTCGGGCACGATCCCGCCCGATGCCGCGTGCATCGCCACCTGGCTGGCAACGACGTTGGAGAGGATCCGCCGTCCATCCTCGACGATCGCGATGCCCGTCTCGTCGCAACTCGACTCGACGGCCAGAATCGGGCCCGTGGTCACCGTGTCCTCCGGGCGACGCTGCTCGGCCGGATCACCCTCGGGTCGCGCGGCTCCGTACCAGGCGCATCCGCCGGAACGCCGCCGGGCTCGGCGGCGTCACCGGACATAGCCGAGTCGCCAGCGCCTCTCTCGCCACTCCCTTCGCCGCTGGCCCCGGCCTCCACTAGCGGCGCCACGGGCCGTGCCGGCGGCGGCAGGGGCAGCCCGTCCGGCCCGAGTTCGATATCGGGTCGGGCGGCCAGCTCGCCCCGCAGACGAACGATGCGATCGCGCATGTGGCGGCCGTCGAGCGACTCGGTCGTCATGATCAGGGCGTCTTCGTTGTCGTCGCTGTAGTAGCGCGGCCGGACACCGACCACCTTGAAGCCGTACTTCTCGTAGAGGCGCCTGGCCGCCGTGTTGGACGGCCTGACCTCGAGCGTGGCCTCGTGGGCGCCGCGGGTCCGAGCGAGGTCCAGGAGCGCCAGGATGAGCCGCTCCCCGATCCCCTGCCGCCGCCACGACCGCCGCGTCGCGAACGTGGTCACGTGCGCTTCGTCGACGAGAAGCCAGATGCCCGCGAAGCCGACGATCACCTCGCCGCATCGGGCCACGATGTAGTGCGCCAGTCGGTTGGTCTCGAGTTCCTGGCGATAGGCGTGAGGCGGCCAGGGCGTGGTGAAGCTCTCGCGCTCGATGACCTGGACTTCCGCGAGGTCGTCGACCTTCATCATCTCGACGCTAATCCTCACCGGTGGTCGTGCGACCATCGAACCTCCCCCTTCGCGATCAGGACGCCGCGCGGCAGCGTCACGTACTCGGGCACGAGGCGAGCCACGTCGTCCCCGCCCGCCGCGAGGCGAGCTACGCCCAGTCGCAGGAGTGCAGCCGCCAGGCCCTCCTCCGCCCGCAGGCCGAGCGCCAGGGCTTCGGAAGGAGCCCGATCCGGCAGATCGACTGCCACGAGCGTCGTGCCGGGGTTCAACCCAGGCTCTTCGCCGCCGCGGAGCAGCGTGGCCTTGCCTTCGAAGACGACGACTCTGTCGGAAGGACCGGCCGGCAGCAACAGGGCGGCCTGCGTCCCCTCGGTCGGCCCAGCCGGACTTGCCGCAACGAGTAGCGCCTCCGACGTAGCCACGCCCGCAATCGGGATCGCCAGACCGTGAGCCAGCCCCTTGGCGGTTGCCAGCCCGACGCGCAGGCCCGTGAAAGCCCCGGGGCCGGTCCCGACCACGATGCCGGACAGGTCGGCGAGCGCCACGCCGGTCGCTCCCAGGATCTCGTCAATCCTGGTCAGCAGCTCCTCACCGTGGCGGTAACCCGCGACCCAGCGCCGCTCCGCCAGCAGCGTTCCATCCGCCTCGCCCAGGGCAACCAGTGCGTTCGTGCCCGAAGTATCAATGGCGAGGATCTTGCCAGTGGTCATCGTCCGCCATCCTCAGGCATGGCCGCTTCGACGCCGTCTCCGTCGGCCGCCTCGACGCCGGCCGGGACCGCGTCAAGGTACCGGGCGTAGGTGGCGTCGCCGGGCCGGAGCGTGATCCGCCGGGGCTCGTCGCCAGAGCCGTCGATCAGGACGTCGAGCCTCTCTTGCGGCATGGCGTCGGCCAGGCGCTCGGCCCACTCGACCAGGGTCACGCCCTCTACCTGGCGGTCGTCGATGAGGCCACCGGCGAGCGCATCCGCGGCATCGGCCAGCCGGTAGAGATCGACGTGGAAGAGCGGCAGCCGGCCGCGGTATTCGGCCATCAATACGAAGCTCGGCGAGACGATAGTGTCCGTGATGCCGAGCGCGGCCCCGAAACCCTTGGCGAACTGAGTCTTGCCCGCGCCCAGGTCCCCTACCAGGCTGATCATGTCTCCGGGCCGCGCGGCCGCCGCCAGCGCACCGGCCAGGGCGCGCGTCGACGCCGCGTCACGCGTGACGACGACCCGTTGGGAAAGCTGCCCTGCTATCACTGCGCGAGGTTACCCGAAACGCGCTCGGGGCCGCTCCCGATCGTGCCCGTAGCACCGAGCGGCGGCCGTATAGACCAGTTTCAGCCGGCAACGATCCGGGCAATCACCAGGCCTGCGACCGGAACGACCATAAAGGCACCGATCAGCACGCGCCGCTTCATCCGGAGATCCCACTCGCTCTTCTGCCCGAGCCAGTGGATGAGGGCCATGATCCCGAGCAGCCAGACGAAGCCGGAAACGAACGCCACCAGGGGCGGCCCGAACGAAGCCAGCGGCGTGGCGAGGGACGGTTTCGAGATGAACGGGATCGTGCAGACCGCGCCGAAGAGTGCGGCACCCTTGTAGCCCCAAAGAGGGCCGTGGAACTGCCGCTCGAAATCGCTCATCGGCACGGCCGGAACTGGCTCCTCTCCGGGTCCGGGCTCATGGCGCGGGATCTCGATCGGGACCTCGTCGGCTCCGGTCAGCGCCGCTTGCGTCAGCCATTGGATCGCCGGCGCCAGCTGCAGGAGGGCAGCCCGGTCGCTTTGCGTGATGGCATCGGCGAGCCGGCCCGCGACCACGCTGCCCTCAAACCAGCAGGCTTCCTCGTTTCGGTCGCGCCGGAGCCTGATGCGTTCTTCTCTTGTCAGCGTGTCATCGCGCAGCCGGGAGAAGGTGCCCGCGGCCTCCCGAAAGGCCCGGGAGGACCCGCGCCGCCGAGGCAATCCCGCGAACAACGCCTTCGGGTCGGCCCAGTAGCCAAAGCCACGGCGCTGGCGGTCTGTGAGCCGCTGCAGAGTTGCCACGAGATCCGCGACGGTCTCGATCNNCCTCTAGAAGATGAACCGCTCGAGGTCCGTCACGGGCACGACCGTCGTGTCGGTGTAGTCCGCGAATCGAACGACGGCGGCTTCGAGATGGATTCCGCCGCGGAACCGATACAGCCCCGCCGACTTGATCCAGCGTCCTTCGCGGCCGGCGTGTGGCCCGCTCCGCGCGCGGATCCAATCCGGTGGAAGCTCGGGCAGCGGCACGTCGGAGTCGTCGAAGACCAGGAGCGGCGGATCGGTGACGATGGCGACTTCACGGCCTGCCATCGCGGCCAGCAGGGCCAGGATCGGCGTAGCCAGCGGCCGTCGACCGTGGCCGTCGAGTGCAATCAGCCCGAACGAGACGGAGGGGGCGAGGCTGGCCCTCTGGCGCTGCCGTGAAGCCTCCAGGTCTCGCAGTTCGCCCTCGCCGACCGAGCAGGCAATGAGGCCCCGGATCGACATCGCCCGGGCTCGGCTGATGGCCTGGGCAGAGAGGCGCGTACCGGCCACGACAACCGCCCCGGCGCGCCCGACGTCGAGAGCGCTCGCCCACAGATCGCCGTCGGTAAGCCGCGGAACGTCCAGGTAGCCGCGCGACGGCTCGCCGGCGGCGATCGCCCCGGGCACGGCCGAACCGGCGACTTCGATCCTCACCTCAACGGCGTTTCGAGCCTCGCGCACGATGCCGGCGACGGCCGATTCGACGATCTCGTGGCGTTCGCCGGCGGCGGCATTCCAGCGGCCGTTGACCTGGTAGAGAAGCGTCCCGGCGATACGCTGATCACCTTTGGCGCGGGCCGGCTTGCCACGCCGGTCGCCTCCCCCGACCCACCACTTGCCGGGCATGGGCGGGCGGCGCCGCTCCACGCCCGGCGGCGCCTGCTTCCGATCCGCCATTGAAGCTATGGCCGGTCTGGAGCCCGGATGAGGTTCTTCGTGCTCGGCCTGGACGTTGGCCCAGAGCCGGGCGAGCGAGCCGCCGGCAACCGTCCCCGACGCCTCTCCTCGCGCCCCGGGCTTGATTTCCGTGGGCCTGTCGATCGGGCCGATCTCCACGAATTCGGCCTCCAGCGTCCGCTCGGCGATCGGCGTACCGGGCTCCACCATGTCGCCCGGAGCAACAAGGGCGCGGTCGCCGGGCGCGAGGCGGTAGCGGATCGTCGGCGAGAAGACGAGGACGCGCCGCCCGACAACGCGCGCCAGCTCCGCTGGGATCTCTGTCGCGGCGAGCCTTGCCCGGGCCGTCATTCGTCCGACTCCGGCCACATGCCACGCTGCCAGGCTTCCAGGGCCGCCCGCCTGGAGTCCGGCCGATCGGAGATCCGCATCGGGATGTCGCGCAGGTCGACGAGAAGCCCGCCCAGCCCCCCACCCACTTCGATCGAGAAGTGGTGGGCCCGTTTCGGAAGCCGAACGGCGTCACGGAACTCGAGGTCCGCCCGGCCGGTCCGGCCGGGCGGGAGGTCGATGACCTGGACCGCGCCAGGATGGAGCTCGATCTCGGACATGGTGGTGGCGTCCCTGATCCGGAGGTGGCCCGCGCTGCGGCCCGGTCGGACGCCGGCCGGCAGGATCAGGCTGCCCAGCGGCATCAGGATGTCGTCGGCCAGATTGGCCATCAGGCGGCGCCGCTCGGTCTCGTCCTCGATGGCTCCGAGCGGCCCGAGGATGCGGGCCTCATCCAGCGCGAGGTGGCTGACGCCCGGACGCCTCACGAGATCGGCGAGAGCCAGCGCCACGAGCGACGGCGGGAGAGCCGTGAAGATTCCGCCGGCAGCCACAAGCAGCTCCGGCAGAGGATGATCGGCTAGTTCCGGCGTGGCCTCGATCAGGCGCCCGAAGGCCGCCTTTGCGGCCGCGAGCCGGAAGGAGGCGCCTTCGCCATCGGCCTCGCCCCAGGGCACCAGCCGCAGGTCATTAAGCCGGTCCATCGCCCGATGGCGGTCAAGGGCAACAGTGGACCAGGCGAGCAAGCCGTCGATGACCTCTTCCGATGGGTTCTTCGGCGCGAACGAGGCATCGGCGAGGCCCGCGTGCGAAGAGACGACGGCGAAGTGGCCCTGCCCGTACGGCTCCGCTCGAGCCAACAGCCCGCCCTGCAGACCAACCTCGACGATTTCGATTGAGCGATCCAGAACGTAGGCGAGCGAATAGATGGATCGGGCCACGCCGAGGCGGCTGTCGTTGGGGAGAGCCCGCAAGCCTTCGAGGACCTGTTGGAGCGAGGCGCCCGGAGGCGAGCCGGCATCGGCATCGGGAGCGAGCAGTATGTGGGGCGAGGCCAGGATTGCGTCGGGTGACCTGAACGCGGTTTCGGCCGCAGTGGGAGCCGGGCCGGATCGGCCGGGCGTAGCGTCTGCGGCCGCAGTGGGAGCCGGGCCGGGTCGGCCGGGCGTAGCGGCTGCGGCCGCGGACGGCGCGACTTCTGCGGCGGACTCGGCCGCCTGGGCCGACGCTTCGGCCGACGCCGATACGGGCGTCTTCGACTGACCCGCCGCCTTGTCGTTCGACGGCCCGGCGGCGCCGGGTTCGGGCTGAGTGCTTCGGCCCCCGACCGTCGGAGCTACCGGCGCGATCGCCGTCGGCTCGTCGAATATCCCGAAATCCGACTCGTACGCCGCGGCGCTGCCGGCAAGGACGACTGCCAGCTCCGGGCGGGTGCGCGTGATGGCCGCGACGAGCGCCGCCAGATCCGGGAGGTGGCGCTTTTCGTCGCCGCTGGGCGAGCGATCGGCGCCGAGCAGGACGGCGGTCGTCTCCGGCGAAAGGGCAAGGCGGCTCAGGACGACGGGATCGTCCCCGTCGGCGCTGCCGCCGACCACGAGCCAGCCCGCCCGCAGGGCAACGTTCTCGAGGCGGCGGCGCTGGCGGCGCGAACCGGCCAGGACGGCGATGCGGCGTTCGGGCGTGGTTCGGGCAACGAGTCGCGGCCACGTGGCCACCAGCGTGGGCATATCGCCGCCGTCGGCGCCCAAGTCGGCCAGCATTCCCGGGTCGGCCGCTCCGAGCCGTGTCAGGAGCCCGATCAGGACCTCGTCCGGCTCGATATGGGAGGGAGCGGTGGCATGGGCAATCAGACGCCAGCGACCACCCACGTGCCCCAGGACGGCTCCAGAGGTGGTGGACGAGCCGCAGTCGAGGGTCAGGAAGGCCCGAGGCTGAATGCTCACCCGGCTATGCTACCCGGCTCTCTTCCAGCGCACGACGCCTGCCGTCACTTCGCACGAGGGCGCAGCGAAACGCGGCGCACGGACGGGCCCCTTGGACGCCTCATGCGTCCCAGGAAATCTCCTCGTCCGGGTCCTGCAACCGCTCGATCAACTGCTCGATGCCGAGGTCATCGGCCAGGATCTCGGTCGCGACGGGCAGTTCTCCGCCGAAGACACGTCGCAGCGTGGGATCGAAGAAGACCATGGCACTGCTGCCGAGGGGACGATACGGGCGACTCGCCTGCAAGAACAGGACGGCCGGTGCGGTCAGGCCGCGCAGTTGGATCTCGCGGGCAACCTGCTCCACGAGGTCGTCGCGCTGCTCTTCCGAGCGGCTCTGCATCTCGATCAAGTCCGATGCTCTCCGATTTCGTCGCAGGTGAACCGGTCATTCGCAGCCGGACGGACCGGCCCTGCCGAAGGTGCCAGTCAGTGGTCGAGGCTCCCCGCCCCTCCCATACCTGCGTCGCACGCAACTGCCCGCATTCCGACTGCCTCGGCTGCCGCATAGTACACCCGGGGTAGCCTTCCGGACATCGCGGCGGTGACTTCGTGCGAGATGGTGTTGCCCCACTGCGCCACCTCGAAGGCCGTAATCCGGTCTCCGCCTTGCTGGCCGAGCAATGTGAACTCGTCGTCGATAGTAATGGGGGGTCCTGGCG
>PMJT01000093.1 GCA_003158495.1 Chloroflexota bacterium
CCGCAACCGCTGACCCGTGTGCCCGGCCGCGCGGCGCCGGGGCAGCGACGCGTGCGGTGATATCCTCGCGGGAGTGGGGGAGCGGCATCCTGGAGGTCTGTCGGTGCGTTGTCCGCGGTGCGGCGAAAGGGAAACGCGAGTAGTGGATTCGCGCGACCTGGACGAAGCCAGCATCCGCCGCCGCCGCGAGTGCGAGACCTGTGGCACGCGGTTCACCACATACGAGCGCATCGAAGCGCCGCGCCTGGTCGTGGTCAAGCGTGACGGCTCGCGCCAGGAATTCGACCGCGACAAGCTCGTCTCGGGGTTCCGCAAGGCCCTGACGCGGCGACCTTTGCCGGAAGATGCCGCGGAGCAGGCGGCGGACCAGATCGAGGCGCAGCTGCGCTCCGGCGGCGCAACCGAGGTGGACTCGTCGGAGATCGGCAGGATGGCGATGGACAAGCTGCGTGCGCTGGACCAGATCGCGTACATCCGATTTGCCTCGGTCTACCAGAGCTTCGAGGACATCGAGACCCTCAAGCGCGAGGTTGACAACCTCTACGCTCAGCGCGAGAGCGGAGCAATCGTCAAGTGAGCGTGCTGTCCGACCACGACATCGCCGCCCTTCTGGCTTCCGGCCGAGTGAAGGTTGAGCCGTACGACGCGGCGGACCTGCAGCCCTCGTCGGTCGATTTGCACCTGGACCGCAGCTTCCGCGTGTTCCGCAACAACCGCTACGCTTTCATCGACGTCCGCGCTCCGCAGCCGGACCTCACCGAGTTGCTCAACGTCGCCGACGAAGAGCCGTTCGTCCTCCACCCCGGTGAGTTCGTGCTCGGCCAGACCCTCGAATGGGTCGAGTTGCCGAACGATCTGGTCGCGAGGCTTGAAGGCAAGTCGTCGCTCGGGCGGCTCGGCCTCCTTATCCATTCGACCGCCGGCTACGTCGACCCCGGCTGGAAGGGCAAGCTGACACTTGAGCTTTCGAATGTGGCCAAGCTGCCGATCGCGCTCTACTTCGGCATGAAGATCGGCCAGATCAGCTTCTTCGAGATGTCCAGTCCGGTCGATCGACCGTACGGCTCGAGCGGCCTCGGCTCGAAGTACCAGGGCCAATCCGAGCCGACGGCCTCGGCCTACTTCGAGGACTTCGAGAAGGGCCGACGAATGGGCGCGCCCGAGGCGCCGACCAAATGACCACGATCAACGAATCTGTCCATTGGTCGGCTGAGCTGGGCGGCGGCACCCGAGTCGCGCTCATCCAGGCCGGGCGATTCCGCTCCGATGCGGGGGCGCTCCTCGGCGTGGTGCCACGCATGATGTGGAAGGACCTCGTCGCGGACGAGATCGACCACGACCACAGACTGCTGCAGGCGCTCAACTGCCTTCTGATCGAAACGCCGTCCGGGCGCGTGCTCGTTGAGACCGGCATCGGCGACCGCATCAGTGACAAGGGCCGGGCCATGCGCGGTTACGAAGGGCCCTGGATCGTGCCTGCGCTGGAGGCCGCCGGCTTTGCGCCGGACTCGGTGGACGCGATTGCCGTCAGCCACCTCCACTACGACCATGCCGGCGGCGCGCTGCGGGCCGATGGGTCGCTTGCCTTCCCTCGGGCGAAATTCATAGCCCAGATGGCCGAGTGGGACATGGCGCTGGGCATGAACCCGCGCCTGATTGCGAGCTACGACCAGCCGGAGCTGCGCCTCATCCGGGACCTTGGTATGCAAAGCGCGGCCGACGGCGATGTCGAGATTGTGCCGGGAGTGTCAGTGTTCGCGACGGGCGGCCACTCGGCCGGCCACCAGGGCGTCATCGTCCGGGGCCAGGAAAGAACCCTGGCGTTCTTCGGCGACCTGTGCATGCGCCCCTGGAGTGCGAACCCGAAGTGGGTGACCGCCTTTGACGACTTCCCGCTGGATTCGGTGGCCGTGAAAGCGGAGCTGTTTGCCCGCGCGGCCGCCGAGGGCTGGACGATCGTCCTCTCCCACGAGCCGGTGCACCCGGTTGGCAGGATCACGCGCGACCGCGACCGCTTCAGCTTCGAGGCGTCGGTCTAGATGGCCGACCGCGGCCTGCCGCGCCACGCGCTCCCGATGCCGTAATATCGCGATGGGCCCCCGTAGCTCAGTGGAATAGAGCGCCGCCGTCCTAAGGCGGGCGTCGTCGGTTCGAGTCCGGCCGGGGGCGCCAATCATCCGCGAGGGAGGGTGGAGATGCCGCGGTTCTACTACCAGGAGAGGGTCGGGGTGTTCGGGCCCCAGGCCGCGACCTTGGAAGCGGCGGTGCGGACGCTGACTGAGATGGGCGGCAAGCCGACCGTCGCCGGCAGCCGAATCACCTGCAAGCTCGGGTGGTGGCTCCGAACGCGCGTCGTCGGTGGAGCTTTCGTTCCCACCAAATGGCTGCCGGTCGAGGCGGTCGTGGATGTAGTCGATCACGGAGATCATCGCGAGGTCGTCGTGAGCGTCGCCGAGCGGATCGGCTTCGGCCTGATCCTGGGAATGGAAGGCCGGCTCCGTGAGCACTGCCAGCAAACGGCTCGATACCTTCGGGACGCGATTGCCTACCGCCTCAATACGCCCGGCTGAGCCGGCGAGCTATAGCCCCAACGCGCCATGGGCCATGGCCGGGGCCACTCCCAGGTCCGCCAGATTGGCGATTTGGATGGACCGAGGGCCAGGTTGCGCTGCGGTATGACATCCGGACGCGAAACCGCGCCGCGAGCTTCCGGCGTAGTCTGAGGGAGATCCGCAGCCCGCGAGGCCGCCCGTGAAGTTCCGCAACGCCGCCATCTCCGTCGTCGTCTTCGCCACTGCCATGGCCTACATGGAGTCGGCCGTGGTGGTGTACCTCCAGCGTGCTCTGGGAATCACGCCGGACCGTCTCTTCCCACTGCAGAACGGCGATATTGTCGGCAACCTGGCGGCAATCGAGGTCGGGCGGGAGTTCGCGACGCTGATGATGCTGGGAGCGATCGGCTGGATGCTCGGTCGCAGCTGGGTCGACCGGCTCGCCTGGACTTCGGTTGCCTTCGGGGTCTGGGACATCGGCTACTACTTCTGGCTCTGGATCTTCATTGGCTGGCCGCATTCTCCGGGCACGTGGGACGTGCTCTTCCTGATGCCGGTCCCGTGGGCCGGGCCGGTCTGGGCGCCGATAGCTGTGAGCGCGGCCCTGATCGGGTTCGGGCTGGAGGCCACGCGGCGGACCGGCCAGGGTCGGATGCCACAGGTGCGACCGCTGCACATGGCCGGCGCAATTGGCGGTGGGGCTATCGTGGTTGCCAGTTTCGCGGCGAATGCTCCGGCCCTTCTGTCGGGCGAGATGCCGGGTTGGTTCCCCTGGCCGGTGTTCGTGGCAGGCATGGCTGTCGCGTGCTGGGCCGCCGTGGCGGCGCTGGGGGCTGGGCCGATCGCCACGGGTGCGGCCTCCGAAGCCGAGCGTGCATCCGCTCTGGGCGACCGAGCTGTCACTCGGTAGCTCGTGGCCGCGGTGCAGGCGGGCGAGCTCGCCGCCCCCGGCTCACGAGATGCGCCTCACCGACCGATTCCTCGGTGGGACGCAAGCGATCGCGGATGCGATGCCCGGGATCGCGGATACGAGATCCGCGGACCGTTACCCGGACCCAGGAGAGACGATGCAGCGCGCGATCAGCACCGACTTCAACGAGATGGTGATGCCGATCCTGGGGCTGGCGGAAACCATGCTCGAGGAGACCGGCGAGTTCCGGCCGTTCGGCGCCCGAGTGGCCGCAGGCGGGCAGATGGCGTTGATCGACGTAGCGCCCTCGCTCGATGGGCCGTCGAACCCGCTGATCATCGACTCTCTCTACGCCACGTTCCGGCTCGAGGCCAGGGCCGGGACTATCCGCGCCTGCGCCGTCTGCTGGGACGCGCTCGTGCCGCGCATCGATGGCGGCGGGCTCATGGACGCGATCGCGATCGGGCTCGAGCACCGCGACGGCGATCCGACGGTCGTCCTGTGCGGCTACGAACGCGTGCCCGGCGGCGACTTCCGGTTCGAGGATCCGGTGACGGCCACCGGGCGCCGTCACGTGTTCGGGCAGGTTCTTTTCGCCTGACCGGCGCCTACGACGGGCCCGCCGGAATTGTCCCTGCGTACCGTCACGCGGGTTGCTGAGGTATCGTCTCTGGGCGGCGCACATCTCGCGAGCGTCACGACCGGAGGATTCACAGGCAGATGACGCAGTCCCGAGGCGACCCCGGCCGGAACAAGTTCCGGGTCGCGGCCTACGGGGCTCTCTGCCTGGTCGTCGGCATTATCGGATTCGCGAGTGTCATGGTCATTGCCCCGGCCGTCCAGGCCGGCGCACCCAGCCCCTCGCCGGTTGCGGCCGTCTCCACGGTCACTGCGACTCCCACGCCCACTCCCACGCCCACTCCCACGCCAATCCCGACTCCGACCCCAACACCCGCGCCAACTCCCACGCCCGCGCCTGAGAAGGGGCCGTTCACGATCGACCTGTACCGGCCGGGCACATTCGTCTCGCAGATGACCCGCGAATTCTGCATGGCCGGCGCGATCCAGAACATGCTCAACATCATCGGCCCCAACATCGATCTTACAAACACGAAACAGCAGCAAATCGGCAACCTGCTGGTCTCGCTAACCACTCGCCAGGACAGCTTCAACGGCGGCTTCGGGCCTATCGGCTGGTCGCTCACCATGCCGAAGCTCGGCGCCGGAAACTACAAGATGATCATCGACCCGACGTTCAGCCAGGCGATGACCGACGCCGCCCTCGCCCTGGCCCGAACGAACCGGCCGGTGGGCCTGCTCAGCTGGTGGGGCGCGCATTCCTGGGTGATGACCGGATTCAAGTCGGATGCGGACCCGCTGCTGTTCCCGAACGACTTCAAGCTGAGTGGCGCCTACATCGTGGACCCGTTCTACCCGCGCTTGAGCAATATCTGGGGCCAGACGCTCGGGCCGGACACGTTCCGCGACATGGCGGCGATGGCCCACAACTACATCGGGTGGAAGCGACCAGAGGGCCACTACCCCGGTCGCGACGGGAAGTGGCTGCTGGTAATCCCGATCGACTAGCCGGGGAGCGGCGATGGGCCGCCCAAAGCGCCCGCCGGCCAACCGGCGGGCTCCACGCCATGTTCGCCCACTCAGTCGCGGCAGCCCTGGCAGCGGCCCGAGATGGTCACGTGCGACAGATCCACCGCGAAACCGAGATCCGCGGCCAGCGCATCTACGATCACCGTTCCCGTCTCCGGGCGGATCTCCCACGTCGCGCCACACGCCACGCAGTACAGATGACCGTGGACGCCCTCGGGGAGCACGTGGTACTCCTCTCGTCCGTCGGGGCCGTGGCCGTGTTTCACCAACCCGAATTGCTCGAGCAGATCCAGCGTCCTGTACACCGTTGACGGGGTCGTCGTGGTGTCGCGCTCGCGGCAGCGGGCGATCAACTCCGTGGCGGTCACGTGGCCCTTGTGCTCGCGCAGGACTTCGACGAGAGTCCGGCGCTGGGGCGTCCCGCGCTGTCCACCGGAACGCAGACGCGCCGCGACGCCGTCCCATGGCGATGTCACCCCGGCCTCAACCGTTCGACTCGCCGCTGCTCGTGGCACCTGACGGTCCTTCGCTGGCTGG
>PMJT01000170.1 GCA_003158495.1 Chloroflexota bacterium
GGTGCCGAAATCGATGCCGAACTCCTTGTGCTCCAGCTGGAACCACGCCCCGCCGTGCCCGAGGATCGCCCGACCGTTCGAGACGTGGTCCAGGGTGGTCACGATCTTGGCGACGAGCCCCGGGTTCCGGAACGTGTTGGCGCCGACCATGAGGCCGACCTTTACGTGCTGCGTGGCCAGGGCCCACGCGGTGATCGTCGTCCAGCCCTCGAATATCGGCTGATGCGGGTCGCCGAAGATCGCCTTGACGTGATCCCAGGCCCACAGGTGGTCGTAACCGAGTTCGTCCACGGACTTGGCGGCGTCGATGATCTCCTGCCATGAGCCGGCCTGGGTCCAAAGGTTGATACCCATCTTGAAGTCGTTCACGTTCAGCCTCCGAGTTCGGCGAGGCAGCGCGGCCCCGCATGGTCGATCAGGCGTTGGAGCGGTTGCCGAGGGGCGCGATGAGCCAGGACCAGGTGTAAGTCCCCGGGCCAACACGATACTCGGGCAGCGTGTCCGGACCACAGCTGGCGGTGCCGAGGCCACGATGCGCGACGTCAAAGTGGACGATCGTCTCCGGCCGTGGCGTCAACTCGACGTCATGCTTCGCAGTCGCCAGGTCGGCGGCGCGGAAGTGCGTCGCCGAGACCTGAAGTGGGCGGTCGAAGGCGAGACGGAAGCCGCGATCGGCGTCGTCCGAGAGTTGGATCCAGGTGACGCCGTTACGGCCGCCATTCTCCTGCGGCTTGGTGTATGGAACATATAGTTCCGTCGCCGTGGAGCGGTAGCGGGCCACGGCACCGGCGCGGCAGCGATCCGGGTATGTTTCGATAGGCCCGCGGCCGTACCACTCGACCTGCTCGAGTCCCGGGACGGTCTCGAGCGCGATTCCCACGCGAGCGATGTCGGTCAGTTCGGCCGGGATCCGGACCGTCTCGGTGACCAGGATCCCGCCACCCGACGCGGCCCGGAACGTCTGCTCGTGACCTACGACTATTCCCGCCGAAGTGCGTTCATCGGCGGTCACGATCACGGCGCCGGCCTCGCGGCGCACGGTCACGGCCGCGCGCGTGAGATCTGCCACTCCCCACTCGCGCCACTGNNGACAGTTCCTGCGTACCCGGGTCGATCGGCAGCTGGGCCCAGCACATCTCGAAGCCGGCCGGCGCCCAGGGAAGATTCGCCGCGGTCCGGAACCGGACGATCAGCGATGTGGTGCGCCCCTCCGAGGCCGGCGCAGACCAGCCGGCGAGCTTCGCTGTGACCCGCGCGCCGGGCGCGGCCTCTGGCAATTCCACTTTGCCCGTGGCCACCTGGGCGCCATCCGACGTCAGTTCCCACGAGGCGCTCAGCCACTCGAGGCCGGTGAAGTACTGCTTGTTCTCGACTTCGACTTCGCCGCGGGCCAGCCGGCTCGCGTCGGCTGAAACTCGGACCGGGGCCGCGATCTGGCGGTGCTCCCAGAGCGCCGGCTTGGGCCTGCGATCCGGCCAGACCAGGCCGTCGAGGCAGAAGTTGCCGTCGTTTGGCTGGTCGCCGAAGTCGCCGCCGTACGCCCACCGAGTGGTGCCGTCGGGCAGCTTCTGGACGAGCCCGTGATCCCACCACTCCCACATGAAACCACCCTGCAGCCCGTCCGTGGATTCGATCGCGTCCCAGTACTCGGCCAGCGTTCCGTTGCTGTTGCCCATGGCGTGCGAGTACTCGCACATGATCAGCGGGTGGAGCTGACGGCCGGAGCGGGCGTGCTCGACGAGGCCGGAGATCGGCGGATACATGGGGCAGGTGACGTCGCTGACCTTCTGGTCGCTGAACCAGTCCCAGCGGATGGCGCCCTCGTAGTGGATCGGGCGGCTCGGGTCGTAGCGGCGTATGTATCCGGCCTCGGCGTCGTGGTTGGGCCCGTGGCCCGACTCGTTGCCGAGCGACCACAGGATCACCGATACGTGGTTCTTGTCGCGGCGGACCATCCGGGCGGCGCGATCAACCCAGGCCGCCAAGTAGCGCGGGTCGCTCGACAGCTCGTCGATGAAAGCGTGAGACTCGATGTCCGCTTCGCCGATCACGTACATGCCGAGTTCGTCGGTCAGGTCGAGGAAGACCGGGTCGTTGGGGTAGTGCGACGTCCTGACGGCATTGAAGCCGAACTGCTTCATCTGGACGAGATCCGCCCGCATCGACTCGGCCGAAATGACGCGACCGGTGTGCTGGTCGAAGTCGTGGCGGTTGACGCCGCGGAGCAGAACAACGGCGCCGTTGATGAGCAAGTGCACGCCGTCTATCTCGATCTGCCGGAACCCGACGCGAAGGTCCGCTTCTTCGACGACCTCGCCGGAGGGAGAGCGCAGGGCGACGTGGAGCGGATAGAGTGCCGGCCGCTCGGCCGACCAGGCTTGCACGTCCGGGACTTCGACGTGGATAGTCGCGCGGCCGTCGAGAGGCGGCCGGAGCTGCGGCGCCAACCGGTCCCATTCGTCCTTCTCGGCCCCGCTCAAACCCACCGACACGAGCTTGCCCACCATGTCGAAGCGGTGGCGGCTCAGCGGTTCCGAGTCGGCCCGGCTGACCCGGGGTCCGGGTCCCGCGTTCGCGAACGGCACCGTCGCGTCGAGCGGAGCAAGGTCGCCCAGCCGGGCCTCGACAGACCATCCCGGCTCGGGAGCGACGCCGTCGAACGCGACGTCGGCCAGCAACTCGACCGTGCCGGTCGCCAGGTCATCGGTCAGCCCGGCGTTGACGCGGATGTCGGCGAAGTGGACCTGGGGAGTGGCATAGAGGAACACGGAGCGGGTGATGCCGCCGTGCCACCACTGGTCCTGATCCTCGATGTACGTGGCATCGGACCACTTCACGACCGTGAGTCGAATCGTGTTCGTGCCCGCTTTCACGAAGCCCGTGACGTCGAACTCGGCGGCCAGGTGCGAGTCCTTGCTGACGCCCAGTTCCTCACCGTTGACCGTCGGCAGCAGCACGCTTTCCGCGGCGCCGACGTGGAGCACGATCCGGCGGCCGGCCAGCCACTCGGCGGGCAGGTCGAAGTCACGCTCGTAGATGCCGGTCGGGTTCACGTCCGGCAGGCGCGGCGAGCGGCCCGGGAAGGGCATCTGGACGTTGGTGTAGTGAGGCAGATCGAACGTGTCCTGCATCGTCCAGCAGCCCGGAACGGCGACCTCGCGCCAGTTATCGCCGGGCGCTTCTTCCGGCGTGTGGAGGAGCTGGAAACGCCACTGTCCATCGAGGAGGCGGCGGTCGAGATGGGGAACGCCGTGCATCGGCAGCCGGCCGGTCGCAGTCAATTCGGGCGTTTGCCAGGGTCGGTATGTCACGGCGCACCTCCAGGGGAGCGCATCTGGCTAGATGGACTCCAGCACGTATACGCGGGCGCGGAAGTCGCCCTGGGTTGAGGACAGCCGCAGGCCCTCGATGACGAGCCCAGCGGCCATCAGGACGTCGCCGCCGAGCACGATCGGGGATGGGGACTCGTCATTCTCGTCCCCGACAGCGGCCGTCCAGATCGAGACGCGATATGACGTGGCCGGATCCAGGCCGCGCAGCTTGAGCCGTGTCGGGCCTGAATTCGGGCGGTTCAGAATGCTGTAATAGCCCACGACGGCCGAGCGGGCGTCGACTGCCACGGTCATCCAGGCAGTCACGTCACGGTCATCCTCGAACGGGCTGATGAGCCGGTGGAAGCGGCCGCGCTGGAAGAGCTCGCGCCACTTCTTGTAGAAGGCGACCTGCTGCGCGACCTCGGCGGTCTCATCGGCCGACAGCTTCGTCGGGTCCAGCTCGTAGCCGAAGGCGCCGAAGAAGGCGACCGCTGCGCGTGTCTCCAGGGGCGTGATCCGGCCGACCTGGTGGTTCGGCACGGCCGAGACGTGAGCCGCCATGGAACTCAGCGGGTAGACCATGGAAGTGCCCCACTGAATCTTCAGCCGCTCGACAGCGTCCGTGTTGTCACTCGTCCAGCCCTGGGGCGCGAACGCGAGCATGCCAGCGTCGAACCGCGCACCGCCGCTGGCGCACGACTCGAACAGGATGCCCGGGAAGGCCTCCGTGAGCCGGTCGTAGAGCGCGTAGACGCCCAGGATGTAGCGATGGAAGAACTCGCCCTGGCGCCAGGCCGGCAGCGTGGGGCTGAACGGCTCGGTGATGTTGCGGTTCATGTCCCACTTCACGTAGGAGATGGGCGCACTGCCGAGAATCGCCGAGAGCGCATCGAAGAGATAGTCGACGACTTCGGGCCGCGACATATCCAGGACGTACTGGTTGCGGCTCTCGGTCTTGGGCCGCGACGGGACGCCGATCGCCCAGTCCGGGTGCTTCGCGAACAGGTCGCTCCGCCGGCTCACCATCTCCGGCTCGATCCAGATGCCGAAGCGCATGCCGAGAGCTTCGACCTTGCGGGCGACCGACTCGATGCCGCCGGGCAGCTTCGCGGTGTTGACCGTCCAGTCGCCGAGCGAACTGGAATCGTCGTCGCGGCGACCGAACCAGCCGTCGTCGAGGACGAACATCTCGATGCCCATCTCCTTTGCGGCAGTGGCGATGGCCAGCAGCTTTGGCTCGTCGAAGTCGAAATAGGTGGCTTCCCAGTTGTTGATCACGATCGGTCGCAGCTTGTCGCGCCACGAACCGCGGGCCATCCGCTCTCGGAGCAGGTCGTGGTAGGCGTGGCTGAGCTCGTCAAGGCCGGTCGCCGAGAAGGCCAGGACGGCCTCCGGAGTGGCGAACTCCGCGCCCGGCTCCAGCAGCCAGGAGAAGCCCTCAGGGTTGATGCCGGCTCGTACGCGGGCCGTTCCGAAGGGCTCGACTTCCGTTTCGGCGAGGAAATTGCCCGAGTAGGCGAGGCAGATACCGATAGCCTCACCAGCGTCTTCCGTGGTTGCGGGGCGAGCCAGGGCGACGAACGGGTTGTGCTGGGCGCTCGAGGAGCCGCGCAGGCTCGAGACGGACTGCCTGCCAGGCCGCAGTCCTTGCCTGACGACGTGGCGTTCCCGGGCCCAGTCGCCGCTCAGTGAAATGAGCTGCCACTCGGAATCCGGGAGATCCAGCGATGCGCTCATCGCGCTCCGCAGGATCAGCGGGGCCTGTCCCGCATTGGCGATGCGCGCCCCTCGCACGATCAGTGGGCGATCCCGATAGATCGTGTAGAGGAGCCTGACCTCGATCTGCGCTACGGCATCCGACAGTGTGATCTCGAGTGTCTCCGCCTCTCCGCCCACCTCGACGTACGTCGAAGGCAGGCCCGGAATGACGGGTTTGCCCGGCAGCGTGCGATGGCTCGCGTAGCGCAGGTCAAGGACGCCCGACCCGTCGGGCAACTCGATGGCGACGGCTGGGATCCGGAAATCGCCCGATCCGCCGCTCGGATACTCGAACGGCACCGGCTCGCCGACGCGGTTGGAGTAGCCCAGGAACTCGCCGGGTACGAGGTGGGCGTACGACCGGCCTTCAGTCAGTGGCGAGCCGAAATACAGATGCCCAAGCCAGCCGTTCTCGAGGACGCGCAGGACGTAACTGACTCGGTCGTTCCGGAGGTGGAACTCCCGGGACTCCTGGTTCCACTCAATGGACATTCAGATCTCCGGTGACGGCGACGTCCGGCGGCCGCGGCCCCGGATGGCCGGCCCGGTCAACCCTTGGCGGAACCGAGCGTGAGGCCGCTGACGAAGTATCGCTGCAAGAGCAGGTAGACGACGACCGTCGGTATGGCCGCCATAATCGAGGCTGCCGCTACCACCGTCGGATCGGTGAAGAACTGGCCCGACAGGTTGTTGAGGGCCGCGGTGATCGGCCGCTTGTCACCCGACTTGAAGAGCATCAGGGCCCAGAAGAAGTCGTTGTAGATCCACGTGAACAGCAGCGTGGCCAGCGCGGCCAGGGCCGGCGTGCACAGGGGCAGGATGATGCGCCGGTAGATGGTGAACACGCCCGCCCCGTCCATCATCGCCGCCTCGACCAGCTCCTTGCTCAGTGTCTTCATGTAGTTGCTCAGCACGAACGTGCAGAAGCCGGTCTGGAAGGTCGTGTGGATCAGGATCAGTCCGATGAACTGGTCGTATATCCGGCCGTTGTCGCTGAGTTGGGAGAGGACCGGAATGGCGGGGAGGTTGGCGAACGTGAGATTGTACAGGCGGAAGAGCGGCACGATGATGACCTGCGGAGGCAGCAGGTTGCCGGCCGTGAAGATCATCAGGACCAGCAGGTTGAACCGCCAGCTGTACTTCGAGATGGCGAAGGCCACCATCGACGAGATCCACAGCGTCAGGATCAAGGCGGGAATGGTTATGACGGCAGTGTTCCAGTAATAGCCCAGGAACGGGTATGAGTTCCAGACGAAGGTGTAGTTGTCCAGGCTCAGCGTGCTCGGCAGCGAGAACGGACCGTTCGGGTTGGCGACTATATCGCCGTATCGCCGGAGCGACATGTAGAGGGCGTACAGAAGCGGCCAGGCGAAGATGAAGGCAAGCACCGACAGGAAGATGTGCAGGCCCACGCGCGATAGGCGGCGGCGAGCGCGGTTGTGGGTGGTCCGCTGACCGGCCATCACGGTGACGCTCACGACTCCTCCGATCTCATAACGCGTGTCAGGTAGATCGCGATCGGCACGAGGGAGATCACCAGCAGGACGACCGCGATCGCCGACCCAAAGCCCAGGAGGCTGGCCTCACTGATGCTGTTGTTGGTGATCAGCGTCGACAGCAGCTCGAGGCCGTTCTTGCCGTGGTTGACGATGTAGGCGATGTCGAAAGCCCGCAGGGATTCGATCACCGTCACGACGACGATCACAACGTTGATCGGCGCCATCACGGGGAAGACGACATGGAAGAAGGTCTGGCGCTCGTTCGCCCCGTCGATCGCGGCCGCCTCACGGAGCGAGGGATCGACGCTCTTCAGGCCGGCCAGGTACAGGACCATGATGTAGCCGATGTGGCGCCAGCTAGCGGCGATCAGCACCGCCCAGATATTGATAGACGAGTTCCCCAGCCAGTCCGGCGCATTGGCCGGGCTCACGATGCCCAGGCTGACCAGCGCGCTGTCGATGAAACCGTTGCCGGCCAGGGGCGAGTACTGAAGCTCCCAGATGAAGCCGACGAGCGCGAGGCTGAGCACCACCGGCGTGAAGAAGATGGTCTGGTAGATGCTCGTTCCCCTCATCTGCCGGTCCAGGCAGACGGCCAGCAGGATCCCCATCGGCGTGGCGAAGAAAACGAAGACGAGGAGCCACAGCACGTTGTGCGACAGCGCCGGCCAGAAGAACGGGTACGTGGTGAAGAGCTGGGTGAAGTTGTCCAGGCCGACGAACTTGATCGGCTGCACGCCGTCCCAGTTGGTGAAGGCCAGGCCGACCGAGACGAGGGTCATCCCCCAGATCAGCACCAGGAAGATGGCGAGCGGAACGCCCACCATGAAGAAGAGCAGGATCTTGTCGCGGCCGCTCAGGAGACTGTAGCGCCGCCGTTTTCTGGGGCTTGCAACTCTCGCCCCGACGACGGTCGTCGGGGCGGGAGTGAGAGCCTGAGGCTCTAGCTTCGACATCGGATGGTGTCTACTGGTTGGTCTGGAGACTAGCCGGTGTAGTTCGGGAGCTTGTCCCAGAAGTCCTGGATGGATTTCTGGAAGGCAGTCAGGTCCTGGGTCGGGGTGTTGAGGAAGTTAAGCAGGAAGCTCTGCATGCTGTTCGCGCCGGCGAAGTCCGGGCGCGTGTCGCGGTCGAGGAACTGGGTGATCCTCTGGGCGCCGCTGACGATCTGAACGGCCTTCTGGGTCAGGACGTCCAGCTTGGTCGTATCGGCGTCGGAGGCGGTGGGGATGAACCCGTTGTTGGCCTGGTACATCATCATCTGAGTCGCGCCTGTGGACCAGAACTGGCAGTACGCCTTGGCGTTGACGAGGTCTGCCGCCAGGTTCGGGGACTTGGCGCTGATCATGACGATGTCGATCGGGGCGTCGAGCGCCTTCTCGGCGTCGTAGGTATTGCCGAAGAACGGCCACGGGAAGAAGTCGATGTCGGCTACGGCCGTCTTGTCGACCGTGGCAACTTCACCGGTCATGAACAGGCCGAGGAAGTACATGCCGGCGGTCTTGCGGACGAGCGTGTCGCAAGCCTGCTGCCACGTAAGGCCAGCATAGCCCGTCGTGTAGTACGGAATGAGCTTCGCCCACGTCTGGAAGACGGTGGTGACCTTCGGGTCGGTCCACTTCTGGGCGCCGGTCATGAGGCCGACGTGGAAGTCGTAGCCGTTCAGCCGAAGGTTGAGGATGTCGAAGGTGCCCATGGCCGGCCAACCGTCCTTGTCGCCGAAGGCGAAAGGCGTCAAGCCGTCCGTCTGCATCTTCGCGCAGAGGGCGAGGAGATCGGTCCAGGTCGTCGGGACGGTGTAACCCTTGGTCGAGAAGACGCTCTTCCGGTAGAAGATGCACCACGGGTAGTAGTCGACCGGGATGCCATAGACATGCTTGTCGTTGCCGACGACAGAGTTCGCGAAGCCGGCCGTGTAGTTGGCCGAAACCTTGGCCCAAAGATCGTCGATCGGGGTGGCAAGACCCTTGTCCGCGAAGAAGCGCATCCGGTAGCCGGAGAACCAGAAGAAGACGTCGTCCGGGGTGGCGCCCAGGTAGTTGTTGATCTGATCCTGGAACGTGTTGTGGTCGACGGTGTTCATCGTCGGGTCAAGGCCCGTGGCGGCCTTGAACGCGGCGTTGATGGTCTTGACGCCGGCGAGGTCCGAGGCGTCCGAGTGGTTGTTGCCGAGCGTGAGCTTTCCGGTCAGCTGGCCGGACACGGCAGTTGGGGCAGCAGTCGGCGTAGCGGCACTCGAACTGCAGGCGGCAATGACCGCCGGAAGCACGGTCAAACCGGCGGCGCCAATGAGTCCCTTCTTGAGGACTTCACGCCGACTTACTTGCCCTCCACTAAGAAGGCCGGGTTTCTGAGAATCAACCATGTGGTGCCATCTCCTCCCTGTGCGGCCGATTGAGCCGACCGTGGTTCTCAACAGGAACCAACAGGACTGCGCGATTGTCATGCCAGCGTGGGGCGGGTGTCAAGGGGTTCACAACAGGATTGCGTGCGATTTTGTCGGAATACGTTGACTTGAGGGTCAGAGTGCGGCAGGATTGTGTGCGACCGGCGGCGGCCGTCGGTGAGCGAGGAGACACACCGAGACATGCGTTCTAATCGGGCCGATGGCGCGACGGAAGATTCGAGGGTCGCGGACTCCACGGTCCGACGGCCGGCACTTGCACGCCAGCGGCAGGCCCTGATCCTCGAGCAAGTACGCGAGCACGGTGCTGTTCGCGTGGCCGATCTTGTGGAGACGCTGGGTGTCTCCGACATGACCATCCGCCGCGACCTGGAGCTCCTGCACGAACGCGGCCTGCTCGAGAAGGTCCATGGCGGAGCCGCCGCGATCGAGGGCAGCTCACTTTTCGAGCCGGGGTTCACCGTCAAGTCCTCGCTGATGCAGAGCGAGAAGGCGGCCATCGCCGCCACGGCCGCGTCGCTTGTCGCGCCGGGAACGGCGATCGCGATTTCGGCCGGCACCACCACGTTCGCCCTGGGGCGCGGTCTCGTGGACGTGCCCGGGCTGACCGTCCTGACGAACTCCGTCCCCGTGGCCGATGCCCTCTATAGGGAAGGGCGGCCGGACCAGACCGTAATCCTGAGCGGCGGAGTCAGGACCCCATCGGATGCGCTCGTAGGACCGTTTGCAGTGGAAGTGATCCGTTCCCTCCACGTGGACATGGTCTTCATGGGCACCCACGGAATCGATCCGCGTTCCGGCTTCACGACGCCGAACATCCTCGAAGCGGAGACCAACCGTGCTCTCATCGAGGCGGGCCGGCGCCTGATCGTCCTGGCGGACCACACCAAGTGGGGCATCGTCGGCATCAGCTCCGTTGCGCGACTGGAAGAGGCCGACACGATCATTACGGACAGCGGCCTGGAGTTCGCGGCTCAGAACCAGCTGGCATCGGCCGTACGGCGACTCATACTCGTCGACGTGGCCACGGGCTACCGGCGCACGATACTCGAAGGAACAGAGGACGGTCATTCTGTCGCCGACCACAACCTCGGAGGCCGCGAATGACCGACAACCTGAACGGCGAAGCCCAGAAAGCTGCGTTCCTCGCGGAGCCGCACAGGCGCTACAACCCACTTTGCGACGAGTGGCTCCTGGTGTCCGCGGAGCGGACTGGAAGGCCCTGGCTCGGTCGCGAGGAGACTCCGCCCGTGCGGAACCTGCCGACGTACGACCCGGGCTGCTACCTCTGCCCCGGCAACACGCGGGCGAACGGCCAGCGTAACCCGGCCTACGAGCACACGTACGTCTTCACGAACGATTTCGCGGCGCTCCGTCCGGACTCCCCTCTGGAGACCTACGAGGTCGGCCTCCTGCGGGCGGAAACGGAACGCGGCACCTGCCGCGTGATCTGCTTCACGCCGCGCCACGACGTCAGCATTCCGCAGATGAGTCCGCAGGACTTCCGGAGCATCGTGGACCTGTGGGCCGCCCAGTCCGCCGAACTCGGCGAGACCTACCAATGGGTGCAGGTCTTCGAGAACCGCGGCGCGGCGATGGGCGCCTCGAACCGCCACCCGCACGGCCAGATCTGGGCAGGCAACGCGCTTCCGGTCGAGGCCGTCAAGGAAGACCGCGGGCAGAGAAGGCACTTCGAAGCGACCGGCCGCCGGCTTCTTCTGGACTACGCCGCCCAGGAAAGTGGCGGTCCGCGCGAGTTGATCTCCGATGACGAGTGGCTGATCGTTGTCCCGTTCTGGGCCGCGTGGCCCTTCGAGACCCTCGTCATTCCCCGCCGCCCGGTGACGCGCCTGCCCGAGCTCGACGAAAAACAGCGGGCGGCGCTCTCGGAGCGCATGATCGAGCTGGTCCGCGGATACGACGGCCTCTTCGAGATGCCATTCCCGTACTCGATGGGCTGGCACCAGGCCCCGTTTGGGTCCGGGCCCGGGGATCACTGGCAGCTCCACGCCCATTTCTATCCCCCGCTTCTCCAGGCGACCATGCGCAAGTTCATGGTCGGCTACGAGTTGCTATCCGAGCCACAACGCGACATCACCGCCGAAGCAGCAGCGGAGCGCCTGCGGGCCTCCATCCTCGGCANNGGCGGAGCGATCGGCAAGAGCATCCGCGAGTTTCAGAAGGCCGCTGGCCAGATCACCGAGCCAGCCCCGACGAGCCAGGCCGCTCCCGTGCAGCCGGCCGCGCCGATGCAGCCGATGGCGCCTATGGCGCCGGCCCAGTCCTACTACGCTGCCCAGCCCGTGTACGGCGCTCCGCAGCAGCCCCAATACGGCGCTCCGAACTACCCGCAGCAGCCGCCGCAATACGGAGTTCCCGCATATCCCGTCGCGCCCCAGTTCGGGGCTCCGGCCTACCCGATGAACCCGGTCCAGCCGATGCCGATGCCGATGCCGATGGACCCGGCGGCCGCCGCCCCGATAGCGCCGCAGCCGGCTCCCATGCCTGCAGAGCTTCCGCCCGCCGGACCGAGAGTCGACTGACCCACAGCCACCGTAGTAATCCGACTTCCTTTCCCTCCGCCTTGTGCCACGGCTCCCACGCTCGGTCGGGAGCCGTGGCACGGGTCTAGAGGGAGCCGCACCTTTCGCTTCAGCTGCTCGTTCACGAGGGTCTGGCGATGAACGCCCCCATTCCAGCTTCCGGCCGGGCGCGCGCCGCCGCCCTCCTGTCCAGGCTTGAATCCGGCCTGGCCGGCCAGAGCCGCTCGTCGACCGCCGGTGCCCGCCTCGTGCGGGCCCCGGGCCGAGTCAATCTCATCGGTGAGTACACTGACTTCAACCTCGGATTCGTCCTGCCCGCCGCGATAGACCTCGAGGTCTGGATCGCCTTCGAGCCGTGGGACCGACCCGAAGTCGAGTTGACCTCGATCGAGTTGAACGAGACGCGCTCGTTCGCATTCGCCGGTCTCGCTCCCCGGACCGAGCGCCACGGCTCATGGATCGACTACGTGGCCGGGACTGCCTGGGCCATGATCGAGGCTGGTCTCCCGGTCCGCGGTTTCCGCGGCGTGCTCAATTCCACCGTGCCCGTCGGCGCCGGACTCAGCTCGTCGGCCGCGCTGGAGATGGCATCGAGCTGGGCCCTGGCCGATCCCACTGCCGCGCGCCCCACCGCGGATCGCATGGCAGTCGTCGCCCAGCGCGCCGAGAACGGCTACGTCGGCGTCAACTGCGGGATCATGGACCAATTCGCGAGCGCCGCCGGCAGTGCGGGCCACGCCCTGCTGATCGATTGCCGGAGCATCACGGCGACGCCCTCGCCGATGCCGCCGGCCCTCTCGATCGTGGTCTGCGACACGGGGGCGCCGCACAAGCTGGACGCTTCCGCGTACAACACCCGTCGTGCCGAGTGCGAAGAGGGAGTCCGAATCATCGCCGAGCGCGAGCCCGGAGTGAAGTCCCTGCGCGATGTGGACGAGGCGATGCTGACCCGCAATCGAAATCGGCTGCCCGAGATCGTCGGCCGCCGCTGCGAGCACATCGTTCTCGAGAATTCTCGCGTCATTGCCACAGTTGCGGCCCTCCGCGACGGCGACCTGGACTCGCTGGGGCGCCTCTTCGCGGCCTCGCACGCGTCGCTGCGCAACCTGTTCGAGGTCAGTTCGGTCGAACTGGACGAGATGGTCGACGTCGCCAACTCGGTTCCGGGCGTACTCGCCAGCCGCATGACGGGCGCCGGCTTCGGCGGCTGCACCGTCAGCCTGGTCGAGCGCGGCGCAGAGGAATCTCTGCGCGAACGCGTCATGACCGAGTACCCGAAGCGGACCGGCCTGACCGCCCGGGTCTTCAACGTCGAGGCCGTTGACGGGGCCGGCCCAATAGACGTTTCGTGAGCATCAGCCGGGCTGCCGCGGGGTCCCCCAGTCGAGCCGGCAGTGGCTCGACCGCGACCTCACCTCGCCGGCCGCGCATACTTGGCCCTGCGCCGGCGCGACGATGGCAGTCATCGATGGACCGACTCGCGGCGAGGCGCGGCTGCAAGTGGGACTGACCATGGATCCTGAGGTTCAACTGCAGAGCGTGGCCGCTCCGGCGGCCGGCTCCCTGCCGAGACGGCGCCGCCGACCTCGCTGGCTGCGCGTGCCGTTCATGCGTCGGAACGAGCCGTCCAAGCCCGTGGGCGAGATGTCGCTGACCGGCCACCTCGTCGAACTCCGGAACCGGCTCTACATCTCCGCACTGTCGCTGGTCCCGGGCACGATCCTCGGCTTCATCTTCGCCGGCAACATCATCCACGTGATCGTGGCGCCGCTGCCGAAGGGCCACCTCGTCGCATTCGGCCTCACAGAGCCGTTCATGATCGACATGCAGGTCGCCCTGGTGGTTGGTGTGATCACGGCGATGCCGGTCCTGCTCTACCAGTTCTGGCGGTTCATCTCGCCCGGGTTGACGGACCGGGAGCGATCCGCCGCCCGGCCGTGGGTTCCGCTGGCGCTCGCCTTCTTCGTCATAGGCGTGGGCGTCGCCTACTTCATCCTGCCCTATGCCACGGGCTTCCTGTTCACGTTCCAGACCCAAGACATCCAGCTGATGCTGTCGGCGGAGTCGTACTTCGGGTTCATCACGATCCTGTTCCTGGCCTTCGGCATCACGATGGAATTCCCGATCGTCCTCGTGCTCCTCTCGAAGGTGGGCATCGTCACCTCGAAGAAGCTGCGCAGTTCGCGCCGGATGGCGGTCCTCGGCATCGTCATTTTCTCGGCGATCATTACCCCGGGCGCGGACCTGGTCAGCCCGATCGTGATGGCCGTGGTGATGTACGGCCTGTACGAGGTCTCGATCGTGATGATCAGGCTAGGTGGCAGGTAACCAAACGGGACCCGATCGCCGGACCGACGAGGCGCCAGGCAAGCCCGGCGGCGTCCTGGGCAGCGACGAGGCGTCAGGCAAGCCTGGCGACGGCGCGGACGCACCTAACGGTGCGTGAGCACGGAGCGGAGGCGCTGACGACGGAATGTGCCGTCTGATCGGTGATCGTTTGGTCCCATAATCGGCCCATCCGCACGCTGGAGTGAAACGCAATGGCAGACCAGGGGACGTCGGCTCGAGTCGGGATCGTCTGTGGCAGCCGCTCGGACTTCCCGGTCATGGAGAAGGCCGTCGAGATGCTCGGTCGGCTCGAGATTCCGTGCGAACTCCACGCCATATCGGCCCACCGGGCGCCGGACCTGCTGTTTCGATTCGTCGGTGGGGCCGGGGAGCGAGGCATCTGCGTGATCATCGCCGGCGCCGGCGGAGCGGCTCATCTGCCCGGCGTGATCGCGGCCAAGACGATCTTGCCGGTAATCGGCGTGCCGATCCCGACGCAAGTCAACGGCGGCCTGGACTCGCTCCTGTCGATCGTCCAGATGCCCAAGGGAATTCCCGTCGCGACCGTAGCCATCGGCGGCGCGGAGAACGCAGCCCTGCTGGCCGCCGAGATCCTGGCCCTCGCCGACCCGGCCCTGCGCGGCCGCCTGCTCGCCTTCCGCGACGCCCAGACCCGTTCGATCGAGGAAGACGAGTCGAACGCGAACCTGCGGGACGATTCCTGAAACGCTCGGTCCCGGGCTGGAAGGCACCGACTTGGAGAACGTCCGAATGAGCGAGGTAAAGTTCGGCCGCGGCGGTATCCCCGACTGGCTCGAACCGATGGTCCGGTTCTGTTCGCGCTGCGGCGTCGAGCTCACCTTCGGGCAGATCGAGGGAGAGGAGCGCGACCGGCTGGCCTGCCCCAGTTGCGGGTTCGTGTTCTACGTCAACCCGAGGCTGGTCGTTACAACCCTCCCGATCACGGATCGGGGCGAGGTGATGCTCATCCGCCGCGGCATCGCGCCCGGCTACGACATGTGGGCCCAGCCCGGCGGCTTCCTGGAGATAGACGAGACCGTTCGCGAAGCCGCCGTCCGCGAGACCCTCGAGGAAACAGGGCTGCAGATCGAGCCGCTGGAGATCATCGGGCTGTACTCTCGGGTCCAGGCGGCGGTCGTCGTGGTGGCCTATGAGGCTCGCATCGTCGGCGGCGAGCCGCGCGTGACCCACGAATCGCGGGAGACACGGCCGTTCGCGCCCGAGGCGATCCCGTGGCCGCAGATCGCCTTCGAGACGAGCGTCCTGGCTATCCGCGACTGGGTGGCACGAGTCAGGCCGGACCTGCCGCTGCCGGACCCGTCGACGATCCACCGCGACTTCGGGGCCTGACGGGCGGCCGCCAGTTGGCGCCGCGTGGCCGGGCCGGCGCCGAGGCAGCGAACGCCGGCCCTCCGCGGTCTGCAAACGCCCGCTCCCGCGTGACAAACTAAGCAGCGATGGACGCCGGAACTATCGCCCTGATCATCCCGCTCGTGGTCCTCAACTACGGGCTGGTTATCTACGCCGTGTATGACCTTTTCCAGGAGGATCGCCGGGTCAGGGGCGATAGCAAGATCATGTGGGCGATCATCATCGCCTTCGTCAACGGCTTCGGGCCGTTGCTCTACTTCTTCGTCGGGCGCGACGATTCCCGCGGCGCCGCCATCGGCGGAATGGCCGCAGCGCCCACGGAATCGATCGCCCGCATCCTCGCCACGTGGCCGTCCCTGCCGCCTACGGCAGACGCGGCAGTTTCTACGACCGGCCTCACCAAGCGCTACGGCGGCGGGGTCGTGGCCCTGGACCACCTCAGCCTGAACGTGCCGAGCGGCAGCATATTCGGCTTCCTGGGTCCCAACGGCGCCGGCAAGACGACAACGCTCCGCCTCCTGACCGGCCTCGCAACCGCGACGGACGGCTCGGGTTCCGTGGCCGGCGTCAGGATCGGCGGCAGCGGCGGCGAGCTGGCCCGCAACATCGGCTACCTGGACCAGGACCCGCGCTTCTACCCGTGGATGCGCGGCCGCGAGCTGCTGAACATGGTCGGCCAGCTCCACGGGTTGGGTGGCGCCGTCCTGAAGCAACGCGTCGGCGAGGTGCTGGAGATCGTCGGGCTGACAGACGCCGCCAGCCGCCGGATCGGCGGCTATTCGGGCGGCATGCGCCAGCGACTCGGCATCGGCCAGGCGCTGATCAATCAGCCGCGGGTCCTTTTCCTCGATGAGCCGGTCAGCTCCCTCGATCCGGAAGGGCGGCGCGACGTCCTGGAGATCATCTCCCGGCTCCGTGGCACGGCCACAGTCTTCATGAGCACGCACATCCTCAACGACGTCGAGCGGGTCTGCGACCGCGTGGCCATCCTCAACTTCGGCCATCTCGTGGTCGAAGGTCCGATCGACCAGCTGCTCGACCGCTACGCCCAGCCGATCTACGAGATCGAGCCCGAGCCGCAGCAGCCCGGGGCGCTCGATACGCTCGCAGCCGCCGTCCGGGGCCAGATCTGGGCCCGAGAGGTCAAGACGACGCCGGACACGGTCCGCGTCTTCGTCGATGACCCGAAGGTCGCCGGGCCGGCGATCCTGCCGCTGATCATGTCGAGCGGGGTCAACGTCGTTCGATACGAGCGCGTCCGCCCCAGCCTCGAGGACGTCTTCCTGCGCCTGGTGGCCGAGAGCGGCCCGGCCATTGCGCCTCCGGTCACGGTGCCGGTCTGGGGTCTCGATGGGAGGGGCCGGCGATGATGGGTCTTCGAGTTCTGCTGGCAAAGGAGCTGCGCGAGCAGATCCGGACGAACCGGCTGATCGCCGTGGCCGCCGTCTTCATCATCTTCGGCATCATCAGCCCCCTCACGGACCGCTATATGAAGCAACTCTTCGACGCCATC
>PMJT01000102.1 GCA_003158495.1 Chloroflexota bacterium
CGAGGCGGTCGAGACCGTGCGGGTCGCACTCAAAGCCTTCGACGACGCCCGAGTGGCGCTGCGCTGATCGTCCGCTCGGCGAGCGTCCCAGCCGCAATCGGTAGCGCACCGCCGGGCCCGCCTCCAATGCCACCCTTTCAGGCAGGGAGTGTTGCGTGCTGCAGTAAGCCCGTTGCGCGTCCCAGCACAACGGGACGGCAAGCCGCGGAAGGANNGCCAGCTCCCCTGGGCGGGTGTTTTCCGGCCCATTGTCCGGTCGAGGGCCTTGTTTGCGCAGCCATGACCACAGTCGTGGGCAGGTTCAGGAGGCGTCTACGATGATGCGGTCAGCCCGGGCAATCGAAATCGCAGCTCTGCTCCTCCTTGTCGCCGGCGCCGCGATACCGGGCTCCGTCCTGCTGCCGGCGGTGGCAGCCCCGCAGGTCGCGGCCGCGTCCGCCACCGACTGGTCCATGTACCTGCACGATGGCAGCCTGAGCGCGGCGAGCACCGAGACGATCCTCGGCAGCGCCGATGCCCCCAACCTGCGCCCGGCCTGGACCTTCAAGACCGGTGGCATGATCGCGGCCTCGGCCACGGTCGTGGCCGGCGTGGCCTACGTGGGCTCGTGGGACGGCTACGAGTACGCCCTCAATGCTACGACCGGAGCCCAGATCTGGAAGACATACCTGGGCATAACGACTGCCCCTGCCTGCTCGCCACCCTCGCTCGGCGTCTCGTCTATCCCGACGGTCACCGGCGGCGTCGTCTACCTCGGCGGCGGCGACTCCAACTGGTATGCCCTGAACGCCTCGACCGGGGCGGTCCTCTGGACCGTGCCCACCGGCGACAACAGCGCCACCGGCGGCCACTACAACTGGGCCAGCCCCCTGATCGTGGGCAACTCCGCATACATCGGCATCGCATCTCTGGGTGACTGCCCTCTGGTCCAGGGCCAGCTCCTGCGCGTTGACCTGACCACCCATCTCGTGGCCGCGAGTGTCAACTTCGTCCCGACCGGCCAGGTGGGCGGCGGCGTCTGGACCACGCCCTCGATCGACGCATCGACCAACACCGTCTACGTCACGACCGGGACCCGGAACATGGCCAGCCAGACCACTTCCGAAGCGATGGTCGCGCTCGACGCCACTACGCTGGCCATCAAGAGTTACTGGCAGATTCCCTTGAGTGCCGCCAACGCGGACTCCGACTGGGGTAACTCGCCGATTCTCTTCAGTGACGGCAACAACCGGGCCATGGTCGCCGGGATCAACAAGAACGGCTTCCTCTATGCCTTCGATCGCGCCAACCTGGCCGCCGGCCCGGTCTGGTCCGAGCAGATAGCCATCGGCGGCATCTGCCCGACGTGCGGCGACGCCAGCGTCGCTTCGATGGCCTTTGCCGGGGGTTTGCTGTACGCGGCCGGTGGGAACACGACGATCGGCGGCGTGGGCTACCCGGGCGCGATCAGGGCCATCAACCCCACCACCGGGGCCGTGGTCTGGGCCCGGGGTCTGGCGAGCCCGGTCATCCCTGCACTCGCCTATGACAACGGCATGATCTTCGCAGGGGTCGGCCCGCGCCTCGAAGTCCTCGATGCATCGAGTGGGGCGCGTATCGGCTCGTATACGACGGGTGCCGTCATCTACTCGCCGCCGTCCATCTCGGGTGGCATCGTCTACATCGGCTCCGGCGACGGCAACGAATACGCCTTCAGACCGGTCGCGCCGATCACTCCGCCGGCCGATCCGAATTGTCCGTCCGGGTTCACCTGCGCCGATATCGGTTCGCCGAGTCCGGCCGGATCGGAGTCGGTCTCGGGCGGCACATGGTCGATCAATGCGGGCGGCCCGGGCATTGGCGGAGCGAGCGACTCGATCCGCCTCATGACGCAGGCGGTCGGTGGCGACATGAGCGCTAAGGCGCGGGTTGCCAGCCAGTCGGTCGCCGGGACCGGCACAGAGACGGGCTTGATGGCCCGCCAGGCGAGTGACTCCGGCTCGCCCTTCTACTCGGTGAGCATCGCGGGCGGCAACTCCGTCGCGGTGCAGTCCCGGACCGCTTTTGGCGGCCCGGTGAAGATCGTCACGCTGGCCGGCGTCGGGGTGCCTCGCTACCTGGAGATCCGCCGCGTCGGCGACGGCTTTGCCGCCGCCACGAGCACCGACGGGGTCACGTATTCCCTCGTCCCCGGTTCGAGCACAACCGTAGTAATGCCCGATACCGTCGGCGTCGGGCCCTTCGCCACATCGGGATTGAGCGGGACGAACTCAGCCTCGACCCTCGGCAGTCTCACGATCGGGGCCCCTGGCGCCGCGCCGGCCCCGCCGGCATCCCCCTCCTCCTGCCCGTCGGGCTGGAACTGCACCGACGTCGGCAACCCCGCCACTGTCGGCGACCAGTCACTGTCCGGTTCCACGTACACCATCAGTGGGTCGGGCACGGCCTCGACCTCCAATAGCTACTCCGACCAGTTCCACTACCTCTGGGCGCCGATCGCCGGTGACGCCACGCTTTCGGGCCGAATCGCGACCCAGGCCAACACCGGGACGGGTGCCCAGGCGGGGTTTGTCTTCCGGACCAACTCGACAGATCCCGGAGCGGTTTCGTATGGGGCCTTTGTGACCCCGGGCAATGGCATCGAGGTCGTCTATCGGACCACAGCCGGTCTGCGCGCGCTGCTTGCGACCACGGTGGCCGGTGCGGCCCCCGCCTACCTGCAGATCAGCCGCTACGGCACCACCTACACCACCTTCACCTCGAGTGACGGCACAACGTGGAACGCCATCGTCGGCTCCAGCGTGACCTTCGGCTCGAGCGGGGCAATGACGGCGGGCGTGGTCGTCAACTCCGGCACAACGACGGCCGGCAGCGACACGTTCGGCTCGCTGAATCTTGCCGGCTCGGCCGCCCCTCCTCCGAGCCTGTGCCCGTCCGGCTGGACGTGCCAGGACATCGGGTTCCCGACACCCGGCACGGGATCGCAGTACACCGCCGGGGCTAACTTGACGATCCAGGTGGGCGGCTCGGACATATGGGGCACCTACGACTCGTTCCGAATGGTCAGCAAGCCAATGTCATCCGACGGCACGATGAACGCTCGGGTCGACTCCCAGACCAACACGAACCCCTGGGCAAAGGCCGGTGTCATGATCCGCGCCACGGCCGACCCCAGTTCGGCCTACTACGCCGCCTTCATCACTCCGAGCAACGGTATCGCGGTCCAGTATCGGACCACGGCCGGTGGCGCCAGCTCCCAGGTCCTGCTGGCCGGCACGACGCCGGCCTGGCTCGAGGTTGCCCGCGCCGGTAGTACCTTCACTGCGTCTACGAGTTCCGACGGCGTGACGTGGTCCCCGATCGCCGGATCCGCCGTGGCCATTTCGATGCCGGGCACCCTCCTGGCCGGACTTGCCGGGACGTCGCACAACGGCAGCGCCCAAGGGTCCGCCACATTTGACACCTACACGCTGACTGGAGCTTCCTCGAGTCCGCCGTCACAACCACTGGCCGTCAGCGCCATCGCCGGCGACAGTTCGGCCCAGGTCTACTGGTCCGCTCCGTCGTCCAGCGGCGGTAGTCCGATCACCAACTACTACGTGACCGCCTCCTCGGGCAGCGGAACCTGCTCTACCACGGGCGCGCTCACGTGCACCGTGGGCGGGCTCGTGAACGGCTCACCGTACACATTCACGGTGGTCGCGGCCAACTCGGGCGGACCCGGGCCGGCGTCGACCCCGTCCAATAGCGTCGTTCCCGAGCCCGTGCAGACGGGGACGTTCCACCCGCTCACTCCGCCTCTCCGAATGCTCGATACGCGGTACGGAAACGGGCTGCCGATCCGGAAGATCCAGGCCAACAGCCCCGTGACGTTTGCTATCTCTGCGCAGAGTCGACAGGGCAGCCCGATCCCGGTCGGCGCGACCGCGGTGACAGGCAACGTGACCGTCGTCGACTCGACGTTTGCCTGGGCCGTCTACCTGGGGCCGGAACCGATCGCAAAGCCGACCACCTCCTCGATCAACTTCACTTCGGGCCAGATCACCGGCAACGGCCTGACCGTGGCCCTGAGCCCGACCGGAACGCTGTCCGCGACCTACGTCTCGAACCCGGGCAACACCACCGATCTAGTGTTCGACGTGACCGGATACTTCACGCCCGATTCGACCGGTGCCACGTATCATCCGATGACGCCGGCCCGCCTCCTCGACACGCGACACAACAACGGCTTGTCACAGAAGCTGTATGCAAATACCCCGGCGACGTTCGATGTGACCGCCCAGAACCGGCCCGGCAGTCCCGTACCGGTGGGCGCCACCGCGGTCACCGGAAACGTCACCGTCGTCGACGAGACATTCGCCTGGGCCGTTTTCCTGGGCCCCGAACCAACCGCGAATCCGGGTACCTCGACGATCAACTTCGTGACGGGGGACATCAAGGGCAACAACCTGACCGTGGCGCTTGGTCCGGGAGGGTCGCTTTCGGCGACATACGTGTCTACTGCGGGCAACACCACGGACCTGGTCTTCGATGTAACCGGCTACTACACCAATGACGCCACCGGATCGAGGTACGTAGCCGTCAATCCGACCCGCATGCTCGACACGCGCTTCAACAACGGCCTTTCGCAGCAGCTCGGTGCCAACACGCCGGCCACGTTCTGGGTCAGCGCCCAGAACAGGCCTGGCAGCCCGGTGCCCGCGGGTGCCACCGGCGTCACGGGCAACGTCACGGTGGTCAACGAGACCTTCCCGTGGGCCGTGTTTCTTGGCCCCGACCCCACCGCGAGGCCCGGCACTTCCACGATCAACTTCGTCCGTGGCGATATCAAGGGCAACGGCCTGGCCGTGGGCCTCGGTTCGGGAGGCAGTCTGTCCGCCACTTACATATCGAACGCCGGCAACAAGACAGATCTCGTGTTCGACGTGACGGGTTACTTCACGCCTTGATGGTGGTGTTCCGGTCGCGCAAATTGACCCGAGCTCAACGCCCTCGGCCGCCAGCCTGGTTGGCGATGTCCGGAAGCCGTCCGCTCAGCAGGGCGTCGTAGGGCAGGGTTCCTCGGACCGAACCGGGCGGCGCAGCGGCCACCAGCTCCGGCGCCCACGGCCAGTCTGCTCGGACGGACGGCCCGCCGTCGGTGGGATAGGGGAGGGTGCCGTGGCCGACGCTTCTTCGGCGGCGGCGCCGGCGAACTCGGCCTCCTCGAACGTGACCCGCATCGGCGCCTCCGGCAGGAATACGACGATAGCGAAGCCCAGGACCGCGCCCACTACGCCGACCAGGAACGTGGACGCCAGCGCGATCGAGAACGCGTTGTGGATCGAGGCCACGATGCTGGGCACCAGCGGCGCGACATTTGCACGCGCCGACGCCGGCACGCTGTTCAGGATGGCCTGGCCGAGGTTGCCTGTCCCCGTCAGGTCGACGGAACCCCCACCAGAGAACTGCTGGATCATCGACGCGGGAAGGCCGACCCGGGCCAGCTGGGCCGGAACCTCGGTCACCATCCGGCCGGCGAAGATCGTCCCGGCGACCGTCAGGCCGACTGTGCCGCCGATCTGCTGGAAGAACGTCAGGCTCGCCGTTGCGACACCGACCCTCTCACGAGAGACGGCGTTCTGCACCACAAGCGTGAAGACCGCGAACGACGGCCCGATCCCAAGACCGGCGACTACCATCCACAGCCAGAGCATCTGGCGATTGGTGTCGGCCCGCAGGCCGGTCATGAGGAATAGCCCGGCGGCGAGGAGCAGGAGCGAGCCGAGCATCAGCAGCTTGTACCGCCCCACCCGGGCCACGACCTGGCCCGATAGGATCGCGCTGAAGATCAGGGCCGCTAGCAGGGGCAGGATGTTGTAGCCGGACTCCGTAGCGCTGGCCCCCTCAACGGACTGGAACCAGCGCGGCAGGAAGATCACCGCTACAAAGAACCCGAACGCAGTCAGGAACATCGCGCCAACCGAGACCGTGAAGGCGCGGACTCGGAATAGGCCGAGCGGGACGATCGGGTCGGCCACGCGAGACTCGACCAGGACGAAGATCGCGCCGAAGACGAGTCCGACGAGCATCAGTCCGCCGACCGCCGGGTCGGTCCAGTCGCCGGTCTGCTTGTTCGTGAGGCCGACGAGGAACGGCGCGATGGCCAGTGTGAAGACCGACGCGCCCAGCCAGTCGATGTGTCTTGCGGCTTCGGGCCGCCGGATGGCCGGCAGCAAACGCCACAGGATCACGAGCGCGACCAAGCCGATCGGCAGGTTCACGAAGAAGATCCAGTGCCAGCTGAAGGTGTCGGTGATGAAGCCGCCGATACCGGGGCCGAGCAGCGACGAAAGCCCGAAAACAGCCCCGAAGAGTCCGAGGTACTTGCCTCGCTCGGCCGGCGTGTACAAGTCGGCGACGACGGCGAGCGACACCGGGAAGAGCGCTCCGCCGCCCAGGCCCTGGAGGCCCCGGAACAGGATCAGCTGCCACATCTGCTGGCTCAACCCGGACAGGACCGAGCTCACCAGGAAGAGGCTGACCGCCCAGATCACGATCGGACGGCGCCCGAACAGGTCGGACAGCTTGCCGTAGACCGGGCCGCTGATCGTGGCCGTAAGCAGGTAGACCGTGACGACCCAGGCGTAGAGGTTGTCACCCTTGAGGTCCGTCACTATTCGAGGCAGGGCCGTCCCGACCACGGTCTGGTCGAGGGCGAACAGGAAGAGGCCCAGCAGGATGGCAAAGAGGATCTCGAGCCGCGCTCGCGGGCTGAGGTCGAGGACGCGCTCGCCGGCGCGTTCGGTGTCGGTCATTTCTGCCTCCCTGGGCTGGCTGAGCAGTGTCGGGGATGGGTGGTAGACGTGCCGGCCGCACCGATGGTGGGCGACGCAGGTCGATTGCTGGTTTGGGGCTCGAGAGGCCCGCCGTTCCGCCGGGGTCGGCGAGTTGGTGCCGGGCCGCTCGGGGAGCTGTCGAGGAACGAGACGGGCGCACCGCGTTGGAGTGCGGTCCTCTGATTTTGGCGCAGCACGCGTCAAAATGGAAACGAGGGCCCATTCTACGGGCCGGGAAGCGGGCGGCCGGGGCAGCGGCCGGCCGCGGCGGCGGGACTGCTGCTATCCGCGGATTGCGGTCCGGGGCACCGTAACCGTGAGTCGACTGCAAGTTCCGGTCCGCTCGAAGATCGCCCTGCTTGCTTCGACGCTCAGTTCGGCGCCAGGGACGACTTCGGTCCGGCCATCGACCAGCTCGAGCTCGATCGAGGGCGCGTCTCCCGGCCGGTAGCCGACGGCGACCTGGCAGAGCGTGAAGGCCAGGCTGCCCGCCGGCAACTGGACCCTACGTTCGGCGCCCGAGACATCCAGCCAGTCGAAATCGAAGGCCTCGTCGGCGAACTCGGCCGCGTGAAGGAGGCTCGGTCGGAAGTCGAGGCGGCCCCCGGCGACCTCGACCCCGAGTTCGCCCAGCCGGCTGAGAATCTGTTCCTTGACCTGCCCCGTCATGCCCGGCTGCTGGGCGCCGCGATGCTTCGGCGTGTGCGAGTACGGGTCCGTTGGGAAGGCGCCGTAGACCTCGGCCGTCTTGCGGAAGTTGAGCCCGTCGCGGATCTCGTCGTAGAAGCCCGCCAGAGCCGCGGCCGCGGTTGGATCCGTGGCGCGGCGGTGGCAGCCCTGGACGGCCAGCAACAGCTTGGTGACCATGTGCCAGTAGATGCTGCCGAGGCCCTCGAAGGCGAAGAAGGTTCCGCTACGGCCGGTGAACTGGTCGTGGGCGAAAGTGGCGCGCCACAGCTTCCGCACGGCATCGGCCCGATCCGGCGAGGCGCCGGCTGCTCGAAGCTCGCGGTCGACGTCGGCCATCGTGGCCAGGTCGGCCTGGAAGTGCCACCCGCCGGCTCGGTCGGTCACGAACAGGCCCGGATGCTCGATCGGCGGCGCGCCGTTGAGCGTGTTCTTCTCGAGGAACGGTGTGAGGGCGCGGTCGGGGTAGAGAAGGTAGCTGCGCTGGTCGGGGCGATACATCTCGCTCACCCGCAGTTCGCGCAGGAGTGCCACCGCCTCTTCGTCGCCGAGAAGGCCCGAGTCGAGAACTGCGACCTGGCCCTCGAGCATCGGCCCAAGCCGGTCCACGGCTGCGCGCTCGCCCTCGACCCGGAGCAGGTTGTAGCTGTGGTAAAGGCCGTCGGGGCGCCGGTTGGCGCGGAGTGTCTCCTCCACGACCGCCGAGGCGGCGGTGACCAGGGCCCGGACGGCCTCCGTGGAGACCGGGGCGTTTTCGCCGAACTCCCCGGCGTAGACGGCGCGGCGATAGGCTTCACCGGCACGGCCGAGTTCCACGAGGACCTCGTAGCGGGCGGCGTCGTCGAGGGGCCCGGGTGCGCCCCGGAGGATCGCGGTCACGCGATCGAGCAGCTGCGCCACGGGTGCCGAGATCGGGATCTCGCGGTCCGCGGCCGCGGCGAGCCGGCCGAGCAGCGCGAGGTAGCGTGGCATCGCGCTCAGCGTGACGATCGAGAGGCCCCAGCCTGCCAGGGCGTTGTTGGCGTCATTCCACTCGGGTCGCTGGGTGTTGAGCCATATTCCGCCGCCCGGGACAAAGTTGGTCAGTTTGACCAGGAGCGGCACGAGCAGCTTCTCGCACAGGCTGACCAGCCTGACCACGCCGCTCTCATCTCGGAGCAGCTTGCCGTCGGCGCCAACCTCCGCCGCGGCCGCCATGAGCGCGTCGTGGAGAACTGGGTCCAGCTTGATCGTCGCCCGCGGGTCGGCGAGCACCGCGTCGAAGCCGGCGATCCGATACGGCACGTTTGCATAGGCGTAGATCCGCTCGCCCAGGCCCGCCGCCAGCGCGCCGGGCTCATGCCGTTCGAAGCTTTCGAGCAATCGCAGCAGGTAGACCAGCTGGTGGTCGCCCCAGTAGCCGATGTGGCTCCATGGATCGGTCGGGTCCTCGACTTCCCAGTCGATGCCGGACCTGGAGATCCTGTACGGGTTGTAGCCGTCGGCCGTCGAGGCGTTGAGGAAGACCGCGGCGAACTGGCCGAGGTATCCCGGGAAGCTCTCGCCGAGGGCCTCCCAGTTCTGGAAGATGTCGCGCCAGTTGCCCTGGTAGCTGAAGACTGGCTTGCCCGAGCCGTCGCGGACGCGGATCGAAAACTTGTTCCAGGGTCGGCTCGGGTCGCCGTGGCGGCGGCTGAACGTCAGAGGCAGATAAGCGTGGACGAGACGCGTCAGCTGGGGATCGCCGAGCTCGGCGGAGGCCCGCAGCAGACCTTGCAGCGTCAGATCGCCGGGCAGCCCCTCGACCCAGGCCCGGTGGCGGTTGAACAGCGTGCGGTCCTGGTCGCGCAGGTACGACGCCAGATCTCCGGCCGGGACGCGGTAGCCGTCCTCGAACGACCCGCCGCGCATGATGTTGAACAGCACGTTGGCGAAGTTGTTGGCCGATGCCGCTTCGTCGGCCGTGTGCTGGATTCCGTCCGCGCCGGCAACCCGGCGCCGCACCCCGGCGCTGTTCGCGACCAGCGCCTCGGCCAGCGCTGCCTCCGCTCGATCCGGCGCCGCGAGCAGGGCCCGCAGATCGAGGACGGCGGCGTGGTCAAGGGCCGTGTCGGCCACCGTGTACCAGGAGTGACGGCCACTCGGCGCCAGCCGGGCCACGGCGGCCACGAGGTAGGCGCCGACCTCGCCCCGAACGTCGACTTCGGGCTGGACCTCCGAGCCGCGACGGAACGCCGCCACCTGGCGATCGCTCAGCAGGATCGTGGGATCGGCGTGGCCGGCCGACCACGCGGTGGCCACTCGAAGCGACTCGGACGGCTCAGGCCGGTCTGTGATCCTGGCGTTGAGCGCATAGACCGCGAGCGGGACGCCGGGGATTCGTTCGTGGCGCATGTAGGCGGCGGCCAGGTAGCTGTATCGGTTGAAGGTCTCCTGGTCCACGCCCGGCGGGATCAGCTGGTGCCAGCCGTCGAGGTATCGAACCTCCGCCGGTTCGCCGTTGAGTTCATCGAGCCGGGCGTGCCGGACGAGCCCGAACCGGTCGCAGGCCGCGACGGTCCAGCGGAACCGGAGGCCGAGATCGTGGTTGATCTCCTCGAACAGGACCGCCGTCCCGTCGACCCGCTTGTACAGGTTCCGGGTGATCCGGTATACGGCGGGGTCGTCGAGCCATGGCTCCCAGAGCGACGTCTGGTCCGCCCGAGTCACCAGCAGGATTGTCCGAGCACCGCTCGTCGTCGGGTTGCGCAGGATCTTGTCGACGGTCTGGTAGGGGAACAGGGCGCTGTCCGGGCTGCGCCGCCCGGCCACGAACGGGCCGTTCGAGCCGATGAAGAGCCACGCGTCGCTGTCGCTGGCGATGCTCATCAGGAAGGGCGGCATCCGGTCCACGTTGCCGATTACGGCATACCGTTCGCCGTCGATCGTGGCGAAGCCACCGCTCACGGCCCCGTCCGGCTCCCGGGTGGCCGCGTCCCCGAAGTGAATCGCCCTGGACATCGACATGCACCGTCTCCTGGTAGTGCCAATCGGCGCCGGATCCGGCGCGAGATCCCCGGCCCCGATCCCGGGATCGATCGTGTTTCCGGCAACTCTAGCAGCGGCCCATTGGGGACGGGATGTGCCCCACGCCCGAATCGTGCGCGCCCGGGAGGGGTGGTTTCGACCAATTCGTCGATACCCTATCCCGGCTGCACATCCCGGAGTACATGTCGAACCCGACGGTCGTGCGGCATGACGTCGACCCCCCGGCAAGGCATTCCTCGACGCGCGCATTCCACCAGCAGGGAGTCGGCCCGGTCAGGAATGCGCTTTCAAGCGTGCAATATGGACGAGGATCGAGCCCCTGGCTCACTGGCTCCGTTCCGTATGCATCTCGGTACGTGCACGGATCAAGACTCATCGCGTGCCGGTAACGGCCGGTTCCGCCTAAGCTAGGACGGACGCCAGCGGGCGAACCGCGATCCGGCAAACCGGCCTGCGCGGCAGCGAACGTTCAACCCATCTTCGCCACGGCAGCAGGGAGGATCTTCCGATGCGGGTCGGACTCGTCGGTCTGGGGCGCATGGGCGCCAATATGTCGCGGCGCTGGCTGCGCAACGGCCACACCGTTTTCGGCTACGCCCGAACGAAGGCCACCGTCGATGGCCTCGTCGCCGACGGCGCGATCAGCGGCGGCGCCGACTCGCTGGCCGACCTCGTATCCAAACTCGACAAGCCTCGCGTCCTGTGGCTGATGGTCCCGGCCGCGTCGGTCGATGCGACCCTGGAGCAGCTCGTGCCGCTTCTCGCGGCCGGCGACATGGTTGTCGATGGCGGCAACTCCTACTACCGCGACGACATCCGCCACTCGAAGGAACTCGAGCCGGCCGGGATCCGCTATCTCGACTGCGGCACCAGCGGTGGCGTGGCCGGCCTGGAGCGCGGCTACTGCCTGATGATCGGCGGCCCGGACGACGCGGTCGCACGGCTGGACCCGCTCTTTGCGGCGCTCGCCCCCGGCGTCGAGGCGGCCCCGCGAACCCCCGGCCGAACGGGCGACCCCGACTCAGCCGAGCAGGGCTACCTCCACTGC
>PMJT01000053.1 GCA_003158495.1 Chloroflexota bacterium
GCAGCGCGACCTCTTCCGTCCGAATGCACGGTTGCCCGCGCGCTCGAACTGCGTCCTCCTATTTGGCCTTGCTCCGAGCAGAGTTTGCCGCGTTTCACCCCCCAATCCGGGCAAGCCCGAATCGGGGCTACGTCTCTGTGGCACTGGTCCTCGCCTCACGGCGGACGGGCGTTACCCGCTACCCTGCGCTGAGGAGCTCGGACTTTCCTCGAAGCCACGCCCCGAGGGGCGTTGCCTCGCGATCATCCGGCCGACTCGCCGACGCGGGATTGTAGTCGAAGTGGACCCGATGACCAACAAAACGCTCGATTCGGCGATGCGCGTGAGACGCGCCAATGCCGCCGATGCCCGCGCCATCGCCGAGATCACGGTTCGCGGATGGCAAGCCGCCTATCGCGGTATTTTCGACGACCGCTTCCTGGACGGGCTCGGTGTCGATGCCCGCGAGCTGGGCTGGCGAGCGATGATCGAGGCCGACGAGGACGGCCTAACGCCGGCGTGGGTCTGCGAGGCGGGCGGCCGGACGGTGGGCTTCATCTCGGGCGGGCCGCCCCGCGACGACGACGTGCCGCTCCCAGCCGCGGAGGTGTATGCCATCTACGTCCTCCCCCAAGTTTGGCGCGGAACGACCGGCCGGGTCCTGATGGACATAGCAGTCGACCACTGGCGCAGTCTCGGCGTGTCGGTGCTGGTGTTGTGGGTCTTCGAGGCGAACGCCCGTGCTCGCTCCTTCTATGAGGCCATGGGCTGGCAGCCGGACGGCGGCCGCCAGACCCTCGAGCTAGGTGGCGTTGCCGCAGTCGAAATCCGATACCGCCGGACGATCTGAAGCGCCGAGGTCCGCCTTCGACCCGAGTCGTTCGGCGGGCGCACCAACTCCGCGGTTCGGCCGGCTGGGTCGTACGATGCAGGCCAATCGACATAGCCGAAGGTGGGGATCGAATGAGCGCTTCTGGAGACAGCAAAGAGAGCCTGCGCAGGCTTCTGGTGGTAAAGCCCGGCTCGAAGGTGGACCTCCTCCACTTCGACTGTGGCGCAACCTCCGGACGCGACAAGGCCGACGCCGAGAAGACCATCGCCGCCAACCTCTCGCGCCTCACCGATCTCCAGGAGCGCGTCTACGCGGAGGCAAAGCACGCAATCCTGATCGTTCTCCAGGGCATCGACGCGGCAGGCAAGGACGGCACGATCCGCGCCATCGTCGGGGCGTTCAATCCGCAGGGAACGCCGGTCACGTCCTTCAAGGAGCCCACACCGATCGAACTGGCCCACGACTTCCTGTGGCGAGTTCACGCAGCAGTCCCGGGTAAGGGCGACATCGGCATCTTCAACCGCAGCCATTACGAGCAGGTCCTGATCGTCCGAGTCCACAACCTGGAGCCCGAGAAGGCCTGGCGGCGCCACTACGGCGAGATCCGCGACTGGGAGAAGATGCTCACCGACGAGGGCGTCACGATTCTCAAGTTCTTCCTCGCGATCGACAAGGACGAGCAGCGCCAACGCTTCCAGGATCGGGTGGACGACCCTACGAAGCGCTGGAAGTTCTCGACGAGCGACATCGCGGAACGCAAGCTCTGGGACGACTACCGGGCTGCATTCGAGGAGATGCTTGCCGAAACCAGCACGGGCTATGCCCCGTGGTACACGATCCCGGCGAACCGCAACTGGTTCCGCAACCTCGCCGTCAGCGAAATCGTCGCCGACGCGATCGACGAACTGAAGCCGGAATACCCCCCAGCCGCTCCCGGCGTCACAGGCACGATCGTCGAGTAGGCTTCGGGCGAAGCCGCCCGCGAGCCCGCCGGAGAACGCCGCGCCGCGAGAGAGTGGCGTCCGGACCGCCCTACTTCGGCCTGACAACCACGACCCGCGCCCCGCCGGAGAGGGCTCGATCGATCGCCTCGTTACAAAGTGCGTCGGCCTGCTTGTTCTGGGCCCGAGGGACGTGGTTCGCCGTCCAGCGCTTGAAGCGCAACAGGTGCGCCTTCGCCTCGGCGTGGAGCGGGATCAGTTTGGCATCCTTGACCCGCCAGCGGCCGTGGAGTTGTTCCACGATCAGCTTCGAGTCGAGCAGCATCTCCACGGCATCCGCACCCAGCTCGTGCGCCAGCGCCAGGGCCCGCACAACGCCGGTGTATTCGGCCACGTTGTTCGTCTGGACGCCGAGGTACTCCGAGATCGTGGCGATGGGCGGCGCATCGGGGCGGCGCGACGCCGGCCCAATGGCCTCGATCAGGGCCGCGCCGAGCGACGCCGGACCGGGATTGCCGCGGGCCGCTCCGTCCGTCCGGACAATGAGCGTGCGGAGCACAGCGCCGCCGGGTGCGACTGGCCGTTCGGGCGCCCGTTCTCCCCGAGAGGATCCGGCGGCACGGCCCGAGCCGCGTGCCGGGGCGGCGCTACTCGGCGTCACTCCCCTGCCCGACTCGACACCGCCGACCGAGTCCCAGAGCGAGTCCCATCCCGGATCGGACGGCTTGCTCAGCCTCGTCGTCCCACGATCGCCGAGGAAACCTCGAGGATCGCCCTGGTGATGTTGATCCCGCGCGGGCAGGCGTCGACGCAGTTGAAAATCGTGCGGCAGCGCCACACTCCGTTCTCGTCGGCCAGGATCTCGAGCCTCTCGTCCGAGCCTTCGTCGCGCGAGTCGAAGATGAAGCGATGGGCCTGGACGATCGCCGCCGGGCCAACATATTCGGGCCGCGCCCAAAACGACGGGCAGGAGCTCGTGCACGCGGCGCACAGGATGCACTTGGTCGTGTCGTCGTAGATCGTCCGATCTGCCGGGCTCTGGCGCCGTTCGCGCTCGGGTTCGGGCTGGTCGTTGATCAGGTACGGCTTGACCGAGCGGTACTTTCCGAAGAAGCCGTTCATGTCGACGATCAGATCCTTGACCACCGGCAGACCCGGCAGCGGCGCCACCGAGATCTTCTTGCCGAGCTGGTCGACCCGAATCCGGCAGGCAAGCCGGTTGCGGCCGTTGATCAGCATCGCGTCCGAGCCGCAGATGCCGTGGCCGCAGGAGCGCCGGAAGCTGAGCGAGCCGTCCTGGTCGGCCTTGACCTTGATCAAAAGGTCGAGGACGCGGTCCATAGGATCGACGGAGACCTTGTACTCGACCCAGTGGGGACCGCGCACCGGGGAGCCGGCCGCCGACGTGGTTCGGGCCGCCGGGGCCGCGGGCGCGCCCATCGCGACGTCTTGTTCTGGATCGTAGCGGAGGATGCGGAGGGTTACTTCCATCGGGGCAGCCTCAGTACGTCCGGGGCTTTGGCTCGAACCGGGTGATCGAGACCTGCTTGTAACGCAGGTTCGGCCCGTCCTTGCCTTGATAGGCGAGGGTGTGTTTGAGCCACTTCTTGTCGTCCCGCTCGGGGTAGTCCTCGCGCGAATGAGCGCCGCGGCTCTCCGTCCGGGCCAGGGCGCTGGTCACCGTGACCAGCGCGATGTCCAGCAGGTAGCCAAGTTCCTGGGCCTCGAGCAGCTCTGTGTTGAACACGGAACCGCAGTCGGCGATGGAAACCTTGCCGTAGCGCGACCGGAGCTCGTTGACCTTGTTGAGGGCGACGGTCAGCACCGTCGCGTCGCGGTAGACGCCAACGTTGTCCATCATCACGTCCTGGAGTTCCTTGCGGATCACAGAGACGGACTCACCGCCTGGCTCGCGGCCCCTGATCGCCTCCAACTCGGCCCGAACGGGCTCCAGCGCGTCGGCGATCGGTAGCGGCCGTTCTACCTGGCCGGCGTAGCGGGCCATCTGTCTTCCGGCCCGCCGTCCGAAGACGAGCAGGTCGACGAGCGAGTTGGTCCCGAGCCGGTTGGCGCCGTGGACGCTGACGCACGCACATTCGCCGGCGGCGAAGAGCCCCGGCACGACCGTGCCCTTGTCGTCGCGGACGACCTCGGAGTTGACGTTCGTGGGAATGCCACCCATGGCGTAGTGAGCGGTGGGCTGGACCGGGACCGGCTCTTTGAGCGGCTCGACGCCCTGGTAGATCCGGGCGAAGTCCGTGATGTCCGGCAGCTTTTCCTCGATGACCTTGCGGCCGAGGTGGCGCACGTCCAGGTAGAGGTAGTCCTTGCCGCCGNNAGCGTGCCGCCCTCGCCGCGAGCGGCTTCGGAAAGCAGGATGCCGATGCCCACGATCCCGGTCGGGTGGAACTGGAAGAACTCCATGTCCTGGAGCGGGATGCCATGGCGGTAGCACAGGGCAACGCCGTCACCGGTGAGGCTGTGGGCATTGGAGGTGATGCGGAACATCCGCCCGAAGCCGCCGGTCGCCAGCAGGACCGCCTTGGCCCGGAACGTGTGGAGCTGGCCATCGGCCAGCCGGTGAGCGACAACACCAGCGGCGCGACCGCCCTCATTGGGCTCGCCTTCGAACAGCAGGTCTACGACCTGGAACTCGTCGAAGAACTTGACGCCGTGTTTGATGCACTGCTGGTAGAGCGTCTGCAGGATCATGTGGCCGGTGCGGTCCGCCGCGAAGCAGGCCCGCCGGACCGGCGCCTCGCCGTAGTTGCGGGTGTGCCCGCCGAACTTGCGCTGGTCGATCTTGCCGTCGGGCGTGCGGTTGAAAGGCAGGCCCATGTGCTCGAGTTCGATGACCGTCTCGATGGCTTCGCGCGCGAGCACTTCTGCCGCGTCCTGGTCGACGAGATAGTCGCCACCTTTGACCGTGTCGAACATGTGCCACTCCCAGTGATCCTCTTCGAGGTTGCCGAGAGCGGCGCAGACACCGCCCTGGGCGGTGCCGGTGTGGGAGCGCGTGGGATATAGCTTGGTCAGGACGGCGGTGTTCACGCCCTCGCGGGCCAGTTCGAGAGCAGCCCAGAGGCCGGCCCCGCCGGCGCCGACGACGATGGCATCGAATGGGTGGTCCATCGTCTATGCCCCCGGGATCGTCACTGTGAAGACGACGATGGTGCCCATGGCGAACACCACGAACCCGACCAGGTAGAGAGCGGACAGCACGAGCACTCGCGCCCCGCCCTTGATGTAGTCCATCGTGACCGTACGCACCCCCAGGAACATGTGGGAGATGACGAAGACCAGCATCAGCCAGTCCGTACCGCGTCGAAGCGCGTTGTTCCACGCCTCCGAGAAGATCCAGTTCGCGGTTTGATTGCTCGGGTCGGTCAGGAAGTGCTGAACGCTGAAATGAGTCAGCGCCAGGACAAAGAGAGCGACGCCGGAGAGTCGCATGTAGTACCAGGCCGCAAGTTCGAAGCCACCGCTCTGCGGGCGGGGCCGGCCGGAGCGCGAATAGAGTGCCATTTCCACGCTCCTCTACAGGCCCAGGGCCGGTCGCATGATGATGAAGGCGCCCGGCAGGCCAACGCCGAGGAAGATGATCCAGTTCGCGTACCACAACTGCTTGTGGTACAGCGTCAGGCGCGGCCAGAAGTCCATCAACAGGATCCTGATCCCGTTGAGGGAGTGGTAGAAGAGGGCCGCTCCCAGGAGGACCTCCAGGATCCGACCGGCCGTGCTCGCGTAGAACTTCAAGAGATCGTCGTAGACCTTCGGGTCCGCACCGGCGAGGTAGATGTCGAAGACGTGAAGCAGCACGAAGGCGAAGATGGCCAGGCCCGAGATGCGGTGGAATGCCCAGGCCACCATTCCCTCGGAGCCGCGATAGCGAAGCAGCATGCAGCCTCCCGAATTTGCCCGGTCGAGTTGGCCCGACCGGGGTGCAGGCCCTGAGTCCGGCGGCGGCTGGCCGCTCAGACGTCAGGCCGTGATGACCTCCGACCCGAGGCGGGCGACGATTGCGTCGGCGAACTCGCTCGTCCCGGCCGATCCGCCGAGATCGTAGGTGACCGTGCGGCCCTCGGCGATGACCGCGCGGATCGCGGCCTCGACTCGCTCGGCGGCCGCCTGCTGGCCGATATGGCGGAGCAGCAGCACGCCCGAGAGCATCAGGGCCGTGGGGTTGGCCTTGTTCTGGCCCGCGTACTTGGGCGCGGAACCGTGCACGGCCTCGAAGACGGCCGCCTCGGTGCCGATATTCGCCCCAGGCGCGACACCCAGACCGCCGACGAGACCGGCGCACAGGTCACTGACGATGTCCCCGTAGAGGTTCGGCAGGACGAGTACGTCGTACAGCTCGGGCTTCTGGNNCGACGATGCGGTCCTCGAAGGCGACCCGGCCCTCGTACTGGGCGGCGATCGTCCGGCAACTCTCCAGGAACAGGCCGTCCGAGAACTTCATGATGTTGGCCTTGTGGACGGCCGTGACCTTGCGCCGCCGGTTGGCGACCGCGTACTCGAAGGCGAAGCGGGCGATCCGCTCGGAAGCCGCCCGGGTGATGATCTTGATGCTNNGTGTTCTCGCGGACGATGACCAGGTCCACGTCGTCGTAGCGGGTCTTGAGGCCCGGGATGGACCGGACGGGTCGGAGGTTCGCGTACAGCCCCAGAGTCTGCCTCAGGGCGACGTTGACGGACCGAAATCCGACACCAACGGGCGTCGTGATGGGTCCCTTGAGCGCGATCTTGTTCCGCAGGATGGAGTCGAGAACCGCCTGGGGAAGGGGTGTTCCCTCCTTGGCCATGACGGCCTCGCCGGCGTTCATGACCTCCCAGTCGAATTCGACACCCGAGGCGTCCAGGACGCGCCTTGTCGCCTCGGCCAGTTCGGGGCCGATACCGTCTCCGGGGATGAGCGTCACTTTCTGGGCCATGGCTCGCATTCTATCGACATGTG
>PMJT01000044.1 GCA_003158495.1 Chloroflexota bacterium
GCCCCGGCCCATCCGGGGGCCCGCGCCTCAGCCGGGCAGTCTCGCGAACCGGTCCGTTGCCTCGACCAGGCGATCGACGATGCCCGGCTCAAAGGCGGCGTGGCCGGCATCGGCCACAATTTCCAGCGTCGCCTCGGGCCACCGGCGATGGAGATCCCAGGCGTTGACGATGGGGCAGCACATGTCGTAGCGGCCGTGGACGATGACCGCCGGGATATGGCGGATGGCAGGCACGTTGTCCAGAAGCTGGTCGGGGTGGTCGAAGAAGCCGTGGTTGGTGAAGTAGTGCGACTCGATGCGGGCCAGTGAGAGGGCTGCCTCCGGCTCGCTGAAGTGGGCGATCAGATCCGGGTCGGGCAGCAGCCGAATCGTGCTCCCCTCCCATGTCGACCAGGACTTCGCGGCGATCAGCCGCGTTTCGATGTCGTCGCCGGTCAGGCGCCGGTAGTAGGCCGCCAGCAGATCGCCCCGCTCGGCCTCCGGGATCGGCGCGAGGAAACCCTCCCAGAGGTCCGGGAAGACGAAGCTGGCGCCCTCCTGATAGAACCAGCGGATCTCGTGCGGCCGGAGCATGAAGATGCCGCGCAACGCGAGCGCGGCGACGCGGCCGGGGTGAGTCTGGGCGTAGGCCAGCGAAAGTGTGCTGCCCCACGAACCCCCGAAGACGACCCACTTCTCGACCCCGAGGTGCACCCGGATCTTCTCGATGTCCTCGACGAGATCCCACGTGGTGTTGTGCTCGAGCGAGGCGTGGGGCGTGCTCTTGCCGGTGCCGCGCTGGTCGAAGAGCACGATGCGGTAGACGTCCGGGTCGAAGAACTGGCGCTGGTTCGGCGTTGTCGGCGCGCCGGGTCCGCCGTGCACGAAGAGCACGGGCTTGCCGTCCGGTCGGCCGCTCTGCTCGACGTAGATCTCGTGCAGTCCGGAGACCTTCAAGCGTTCGGTCTTGAACGGTTCGATCGGTGGATACAGGTCACGCATGCGGCCCAGTCTAGCGACGGACCCTGGCGATCGGCGAGGGCCGGCGCTCCTCCTCGACTCGTTCGGACAGGTAGGCCTGGTGCGTTTGGCCCAGGCGGGATGCCGTAGACCGCCCAGGCCCGTCGGGGCCAGTCGCACGCGGACCAATGCACGGTAGTTGTCTGGGCTCCCCGATCGTAGTGTCGACCTACCAAATCTCTCAAGTGGCTCCTCACGCAGAGCGCGTGTTGCGCAGTCGCTCCCATCCTGCGCCGCCCGGTCTGCCTTCCCGTGACTGCCACTCGGACGACACCGGCGCAGAGGGTGCCAGCTACATGACCAGACTCTCCGAATCTGCGCCCGAGTCCCGAGCAGGCAGCCCCCAGCGTCGTCGACACCGCTTGCTTGCAAAGTCCGGCCTGCTGCTCCTTCTCGCCGTGGCTTCGTGTTTCGCGGCCGTCTCAGCCGTGGCCGTGGCAGCGTCCGGCATCGCCGACGGCGCGGCTGCGTCAGTGTCGGCCGCCACCTCCTCGGCTACGCCGTCGGTTGCGGGTCCCTCGCCCGCCCTGGAGGTCCCTCCGTCTCCGGCCACGACGCCTTCGCCGGCTCCGAGCCTGGCCCCAACCGGCGACGTTGCGGCCTCACCGAGCGTCACCGCGTCGCCGGTGGCGGCCCCGACTGCGACAGTGGCGGCGCCCACGACCAGACCCACGACGAAGCCCGCGGCCGTACGTCCGGCCGTCACCACCACCCGAAACAGCCTGGCCATTCCCGCGCTGGGGATCGACGCGCCGATTGGCGTCACCACGTGCGGGGGGCTGATCCCGAACGGCATCTGGCACTGGACGTGTGCCGGCCAGAACAACTTCTACCTGCTTGGCCACGCGTGGGGCGTCTTCAAGTCACTGCACGATGGCTACCACGCTGGTCTCCTGACCGCCGGCATGGTCGCGACCTACACGGACCGCTCTGGAGCGGTTCACCGCTACCGGCTGCTCTGGGTCGAGGAACTGACCGTGGCCGTCTGGGGCAAGGGCGCCGCATGGGCGGCAACTTCCGGACCCGTCATCACGCTGCAGACGTGCGACGGGGCGACGGACGCCTACCGGATCATCGTCCGCTTCGTGCCCGCCTGAGTCGGACGGGCGGCCGGGCCGCTTCCTATTTGCTAACGGCGCGCAAGCCCTTCCCGAGCCGGAATCGTGGGCCATGATCCAGGTCGGGGCATGAGCTGAGGCGACAAACCCGGCACACGCTCGCCCGGCGCAACTACATCGCCGACGACGCCCGGAAAGGCGGAGGCCGACCCCACTTTCCGGGACATCGCCGAGGCCAGATTGCGACTATGTTGTTCTCGCGCAGCGTTTCGACGGCCCACGGCCGAGCTTCCCGGGCCAGGTTTGGAGTTGCGCGACGAGTTTCAGGAGATGATCGTGACCACCGTCGCCGACCAGGACTCGAGTTCTCACCTCAGGCATCGATTGGCGATGCCCGCCGACCGGCTGGATCAGATCAACGCGTTTCTCCTGGATCCCGAGGCTCGGATCGTCAACGATCTCCTCGCCGTGGTAGCCCGCTACGGATCCACGGACGAGATCAACCGCAAGGCCCGTGAGGCCGGTGCGCTGCCGGCTTTGCTCGACCGGGTTCGGACGGCCAGCCCGGACTACTTCGCGGACCTGGAGTGGCTTGCCGAGCAGCGCGATCGAGGCGCCTTCGTGAGCATCGCCGACTACCGGCGTGCTGTCCTGGGCGACCGCCTCGATTCGATGACATTCGACGACGCTTTGGCCGTAACCCTCGAGGTCAGCGCCCTCCAGTACTTCCCGTGGGCGATCGCCGCCGCCCGACGCGCGATCGCGGATCGGTCGCTGCTGCCCGGCCGCTGGATCCGCGTCCGAAAGATGAACGAGCAGGAAGTCGACGGCGATCTGGCGGCCGTGGCGGCGGCCATGCAGATCATCGGCGCCAGCGTAGTGGAAACGCTCGACACGAAGGGCACCGACGGTTCGAACATCCACCTCAACGGCCCGGAGACGATCACGGGCTACTTCGGCGGCGTCGGCCAGCCCAACGACCACGCGCTCCGCTGGGTGGACGAGTACCTCCACTACTACACGGAGTTCGGCGTGCGGCAGGTGCTCAACGTCAACCCTGGCACCGTCCTGGCCGCTTTCCTCCTGTACAGGCTGGGCGTGGACATCGAATTCAAGGTTTCGGTCTTCATGGGGACCGACAACCCATTCTCGGGGCTCTGGCTCCTCATGGCGGCGAGGCTGCTTGCCCGCGAGGACGGCAGCACGCCGCTCGTGGGGCTCAACTGGAGCAACTCCGTGGACAACCCCACGCTCGAGATCGCGGCCCAGATCCGCAAGGCGCTCGGCCTCGAGGATGCCGTCCGCTTCGAGCACCACATCACCGAGGGCTACCGGAGCATCGTCCGCCAGCCCTACGACCGGCGCGCCGAACTGCTCGACCTGGCGGATTGCGTGCCAAACATCTCCGCAAAGCACGAAGGTGGCGATCCGCCTGCCGATGCTGCACGGCCGCACCCGTCCGACATCCTCGACTATTTCCGCGACAAGGCCGAGGTCATCGCCAGCGGCGATTGGGACGCGCTCCGGTACAACTTCATGGACAAGCTCGACGCCACCAACCATACGGCTCGTGCCCTGACAGAGCACGGCCTCAGCTTCGTCGCCGCGAGAAACCTGCACCGGTGAGTCTCCGCGCCTGACGCGCGAAAAGGAGAAGGTACCGATGGCGAACGACACTCTCCACACCATGGGCCAGCAGCGCGGCCGTCGATCGTGGGCCGAGCCGTGGAAGATCAAGATGGTCGAGCCGCTCACGGTGACCGACCGCCCCACGCGCGAGGCGGCCCTGCGAGAAGCCGGCTACAACACGTTCCTGCTCCGCTCGGACGACGTCTACATCGACCTGTTGACCGACTCCGGCACGTCTGCCATGAGCGACCGGCAGTGGGCCGGCATGATGCTCGGCGACGAGTCCTACGCCGGGAGCCGCAACTTCTACCATATGGAGGAGGCGGTCCGGCGCTACTACGGCTACGCCCACGTCGTGCCAACCCATCAGGGCCGCGGGGCCGAGCACCTGATCAGCCAGGCGCTGATCAAGCCCGGCGACCATGTTCCCGGCAACATGTATTTCACGACTACGCGCCTGCACCAGGAACTGGCGGGCGCCACGTTCCACGACGTCATCGTCGACGAGGCACACGACCCGCAGTCGCTCCACCCGTTCAAGGGCAACGTGGACATGGCCAAGCTGCGGGCCCTGGTGGCCCAGGTCGGCGCCGCGAAAATCCCTTACGTGTCGCTCGCCGGCACGGTCAACATGGCCGGCGGCCAGCCCGTCTCGATGGCCAACGCGCGCGAGCTCCACGAATACTGCCGCGGGCTCGGCATCAAGGTCCTGCTCGACGCGACGCGCATGGTCGAGAACTCGCTCTTCATCCAGGAACGCGAGGACGGCTACGCCGACCGGTCGATCGCCGCCATCCTGCTCGAGTTCTGCTCTCACACGGACGGCGCCTGGATGAGCGCCAAGAAGGACAACCTGGTCAACATCGGCGGCTGGCTGGCCGTCAACGACGCGGATGTATTCGAGGAACTGCGCAATCTCGTCGTGGTTTACGAGGGCTTGCACACGTACGGCGGCATGGCCGGCCGCGACATGGAAGCCCTCGCGATCGGGATCGCCGAGGCCGTCCAGGATGAGCACGTCCGGTCGCGCGTCGGCCAGGTTCGGTATCTCGGCGAATTGCTGACCGAATGGAACATCCCGATCGTCCAACCGATCGGCGGCCACGCCATCTTCCTCGACGCGAAGCGCTTCTACCCGCACCTCGCCCAGGACCTCTTCCCGGCCCAGACGCTCGCTTGCGAGCTGTACCTGGATTCCGGGATCCGGTCCATGGAGCGCGGGATCGTGTCGGCCGGCCGCGACCCGGAGACGGGCGACCACAAGCGCCCAAAGCTCGAACTCACCCGGCTCACGATCCCCCGCCGCGTCTACACCCAGGCGCACATGGACGTCGTGGCCGAGTCCGTCAAGGCCTGCTTCGACGCCCGCGACTCGGCCCGCGGCCTGCGAATGGTCTACGAGCCGAAATACCTGCGCTTCTTCCAGGCTCGCTTCGAACCGATCTAGGCCCCGCTGCGCTGCCGGGGCCGCTAGACTCGGCCGGCGCAGCCGCGCGCGGGCCGCAACGCGGCCAGGGGCGACGCCGGGGGCCGCTAGACTCGGCCGTCATGAACGGCTTGATCGCTCTCGTCGGCTCCGGCGAGTTCACAGCGGCTATGGCCGAAGTGGACCGATCGCTGCTGGCGGCCACGGGCCGCGACCGGCCACGCGTGGCGATCGTGCCGACGGCCTCGTGGCCGGACGGCGAAGCCGTCTTCATGCGCTGGGCGGCCCAGGGCGAGGCCCACTTCTCCGCTCTCGGGGCGGTGCCGGTACCGGTACTGATCCGCGATCGAGCCTCGGCCGACAACCCGGCTTTCGTGGCCGGCATTTCGGGCGCCGACCTCGTCTACTTCTCCGGCGGCAAGCCGGGCCACCTGCTGGCGACGCTCCGAGACAGCGCAGCAGGCTCTGCCCTGCGAGAGGCACACGCGCGAGGCACGGTGATCGCGGGTTGCTCGGCCGGGGCGATGGTGCTGGGCGGGCATCAGCTGCGCGGCGGCGGCCGGCGCATGTTCGAGCCGCCGATCGGCTGGCAGGAAGGGCTGGGCCTCGTGCCCAACCTCGTGATCGTGCCCCACTACGATGCCATCCCGGAAACGCTCGTGGCACCGCTGGTCATGGCCGCACCGAAGGGGGCGATCGTCATTGGCATCGACGAGGAGACAGCCATCGTCGGTCGCGACGGAAAGTGGCAGGTCATGGGCCGTGGCCGCGTAACGGTATGGCGAGGGCTGAGACGCGAACGTCACCGCGCCGGTTCGGCCGTTTCGTTCTGATCAGAGGGCGTAGGGAGAACACGCCCGGGCCGACTGGCCAGGGCGACGCGTGCATCGACTGCGAGTGACCTCGCCCATCTCCGTCCTCTCGAGACGATCGTTATCAAGCCGCAAGGAGAGCCAGCCGACATTGCCAATACGAAGCGCTCCGGTAGGACTTGTGCCGAAGTCGACTGCGGGCGAATTGGGAGGTCGAACATGGGACTCTCTGTCAGAACCAAGCTCCTGGGCGATTTGTCGTCGTCTTGCTATTGATGGGTTCGACGATCGCGGCGGACATGATCGCGAGTGCGAACCAGGCCGCGATCGCGTCCCGGATCGTGAACCACCTCGATCCCGCTCGAATTGCCGCCGCGCGGATCGTGACTCTCGTCAGGAGTGCCGACGACGACGGAGCCTGGGCCGTCAACAGCATTTCGGGTGACAGGACCCACTCGGATGCGCTGATGAAGACCTACTACGCCGAGGTCGCCGATCTCAGGACGACCGTGGATCAGGCGCTGGGACTCGCGGACACAGATGCTCAGCGCGCCGCGATCCAGAAGTTCAAGGACTTCTACTGGGGCACCAAGGCGCTCACGGCAACCGATCGCCAGACGCTGGACTCTCAATCGCAGGACGTCTTCACGGGCTCCGACAGTTACCTGTTCGGTAACGAGCAGGTCTTCGCGGAAGCTCGCTCCGGCCAGTACCTGAAGGCGGCATTCGACTACACGACCGTCCCCTTCGTCGGCGCCCTGGACTCGGCCCAGGTTTACATCGATGCCGTCGGGAAGTCGATCGACCAGGCGACCGCCGACGAGAGCTCGGCCGCGTCCCTAACCCAGACGCTCAGCCTGGGTCTCGGCTTCCTGGCGGCCCTGCTCGGGCTGGCCATAGGCTTCGTACTGTCCCGTTCGATCACACGACGCGTCAAGGCAGTGCAGGTCACAGTCACTTCTCTTGCGGACAACTGCGGACGGCAGCTCGCAGAGGGCATGGCCTGCCTGCAGAACAACGACCTCACCTACCAGATCACGACCGTCACGCCCAGGATCGGCCGCTACGGCGCAGATGAGATCGGCGAAACGGCGGCAAAGACGGACGCTCTGCGAGACAGCATCGTCGAGGCAATAGGCGCCTACAACGCGGCTCGAGCCTCGCTCACCAGGACGGTGGGAGAAGTGAGGGCCGCGTCGGAAACGGTCGCGATGACCAGCCGCGGACTGACCGAAGCCGCGAGCCAGTCCGGTACTGCATCAAGCCAGGTCGCCTCGACCATAGGCCAGGTCGCGGCCGGTGCCCAGGATCAGGCCCAGGCCGCTTCGTCCACGAGCGCGGCGGTCTCCGAATTGACCTCCGTGGCAGACCTGGTCGGTACGGGCTCGAGCGAGATCAGACAACAGGTGGCGATCACCTCCGCGGCCGTCGGTGGCCTGGCCCAGGCGATCGACGCCGTCGGAAACGCATCCGATGAGGTCAAGGCCGTGTCGGCCCGGGCCGGCGCCGCCGCCGCAGACGGCCTGCTCGCCGTCGGGCGGACCGCCGCCGGTATGGCCCGGATCAAGAATGCCGTCGACGCCAGCTCGGCGCGCGTCATCGAGCTCGGCGCCAAGTCGCAACAGATCGGCTCGATCGTCGAAACGATCGACGACATCGCCGAGCAGACGAATCTCCTGGCGCTCAACGCCGCCATCGAAGCCGCGAGGGCCGGCGAGCAGGGCAAGGGGTTCGCCGTCGTCGCGGACGAAGTTCGCAAACTCGCCGAGCGCAGCAGCAGGGCGACAAAGGAGATCGCCGAGCTGATCGCCTACGTCCAGCGCGAGACGGAGGCGGCCGTACTGGCGATGGAAACCGGTTCTCGAGAAGTGGCGGCCGGGACGGGCCTCGCCGACGAGGCCGGCGCCTCGCTGGAAGCGATCACTTCCACCGTCTCGGCGACAAAGGCCGCCGGCGATCGCATCACCTCGGCCGTGGCCAGCATGAGCGAGGCCAGCGAAGGCGTGGTCGCAGCGACCGACGCCATCGCCGCGATCGCGGAGCGCACGAACAACGCCGCGTCCCGCATGTATACCAGCGCGCACTCCGTTTCCGGCGCCGTCGACTCTGTCGCCGCCGTTTCGCAGGAGAACTCGGCGGCAGCCGAGGAAGTCTCGGCAACGACGGAGGAGATGACGGCCCAGGTCGAGGAGGTCGTAGCCTCGGCAGCGAGCCTGGCCGAAATGGCCGCGCAACTCGATGAACTCGTCGCTCGGTTCAGGCTGGACGGANNTTTCCGTGCCACTGCCGAGGGTGAAACCACGTTCCTGGGCCCAGTCGATCACGGAATCGACCATGTCCGGGTTGCCGCACACGAAGATCTCGAAGTCATCGGGCGTGACCACCAGGCCTGTCTCTTCCTCGATCGCGCTGGAGGCGACTACCGTCTGGAGGTAGCCCGTCCGACCGCTCCAGGAGTCGTCTTCGTGCGGGCGGGTAATGACCGGAATGTAGTGGAAGTTCTCGCACCGGCGGGCCAGGCCTATCAGTTCCGTCCGGAAGGCCAGGTCCCAGGAGGTGCGCGCGCCGTGGACCATCACGTACTGCCGCGGCCCGTCGCATTGCCCAAGCGCTTCTTCTGCGAGCCTCCCCTGGATGCCCGGCTCGAGCTCGTTGCGCAGCATGGACATGTACGGCGCCAGCCCCGTCCCCGTCGCGACCATGAGTACGTGCTTGGTCGACGATCCGTCAAGGGTGAAGATTCCTTCCGCCCTTGGGCCGATGAACAGCCGATCCCCGACCTGCAGGTTGAATAGTCGAGGCGTCAGCTCCCCGCTCAGGATCAGGGTCACGTAGAACTCGAGGTACTCGCTGATGCGGCTGTTCGAGGTCATGCAAAAGGCGCGACGGAGCATCCTGTCCGGATCGGCGGCCATGCGGGCGGCGGTGGCGGCCTGTGACTCTACGGCTAGCAGACCGTCCGGCTCGCCGGCGGGAGCCAGTGCCAGCTCGATAGCCGGCCGATCGGCGTCCGCCTCGCCAACACGAGCTTCGCTTGCCTTGAGCCCCAGGACTGCGTACTGACCGGGCTCGAACTCGAACGGGCGCTTGTC
>PMJT01000129.1 GCA_003158495.1 Chloroflexota bacterium
CTGGCGTCGATGATGCACGGCTTCCCGACGACGTCGCGCGTTTTCGACGGCCTGTACGCCGAGGCTCTCAAGGAACTTCGGGCGCCGGTCCCGGCCTGAGGCGAATCTCGAAGCCCGACGGTGACCAGCGGGCTTCGAGCTAGTGGCGTGGCGTGCCGGGCCGGCCCGGCCGGGACACGGCTACGCAGCCAGTTCCGCTTCGCTGGGGAGGAGCCGCTCGACTGGCGTCTTCGCGCGCTGGAGCCGGGCCACGGCCGCCGGCAGTGCCAGCGCCAGGGCCGCGCCGACGGCTACGACTGCAGCCCCGGTCCAGACGCCGGGGATCAGCCCGGCGGTATACGTCTGCGGGCTGGCATAGGAACCGGTCGCGGAGAAGATCGCCCCGAGAACCGCGATTCCGAAGACGCCGCCGAGCTCGCGGATCGTGTTGTTCGCACCCGACGCCTTGCCTTCCTCCTCGCGCGGAACCGCGGACAGGACCACGTTCGCGATCGGGGCGAAGAAGAGTCCCATGCCTGCGCCGCTCATCACGAAGGCCGGCACGAGGCTCGGATACGAGACGGTGGTGGAGGTGATGGCTGCGATCCAGCCGAGGCCGATGGCCATGAGCGTCAGGCCGACTACGAGGATCGGCCGGCCGCCGATGCGGCCCGAAGCCCAGCCGGCAATCGGGGCCACGATAACCGGCGTGGCGGTCCAGGGCAGGATGCGGAGGCCGGACTCGAGCGGATTGAGCCCTTGGACGATCTGGAAGAACTGCGAGAGAAGGAAGATCGAGCCGAACATTCCGAACGACATCAGGAACGAGATGCCGTTGGCAACCACCGACGAGCGGCGGCTGAAGAGATTGAGCGGCAGTATCGGGTTGCGGGTCCGGTTCTCCCAGGCCACGAAGGCAACCATGAACGCCGCGCCCGCCGCGATCGCGCCGAGGACCTCGCCGTTGGTCCAGCCGAGGCCGTTGCCGTGGGTCACTCCCCAGACGATGCCGACGAGGCCGATGCTGGCGATGGCCACTCCCACTAGATCGAGCGAGCGGTCCGGGCCGTGGCTCTCGGGCAGTCGAAGCTGGGCCAGGACGACGGTGACGACGCCGATCGGGACGTTGATCCAGAAGATCCAGTGCCACGACACACCCTGGGTAATCGCGCCGCCGACGACAGGACCGACCGCTATCGCCAGGCCACCGATGCCGCCCCACGCCCCCAGGGCGAGCGGCCGCTTCTCTGCAGAGACGGCCGCCGAGAGGATCGTCAGCGTCAGCGGCATCGAGATGGCGCCGCCGAGGCCCTGCAAGGCTCGCGCCGCGATAAGCATCCCGCTGCTCGGGGACAGGGCCGCGGCGGCCGACCCGATCGTGAAGATGGCCACGCCGACGGTGAACATCCGCCGGCGACCGAAGCGGTCGCCGAGGGCCGCGCCCATGAGCAGCAGCGCCGCGAAGGTGAGCGTGTAGGCGTTGACAGTCCATTCGAGGTCGCCAAGGGACGCATTGAGGTCGCGCCGGATGACCGGCAGGGCCATTGTCACGACCAGGTTGTCCAGGCTGACCATGAACAGGGCGATCGTGACTATGGCGAAGGTCCAGAGGGTCGATGTACGGCGGGTCATGGCAATTCGCGTCTCCAACTAATTGAGTGATCACTAAGTTTGTTGCGCAAAAAAAGGGATCGGGCTAGCAAGAGGCGAGTTCTCCTCCCAGCAGATCCGGGAAGAAGTCCTCCATCGAAGCGGTGTCGCTGATGCTCGCGACCACATTGATGAGCATTCCGTCGGCGAAGAAGCCCCGGACCGCGGTCTCGTCGCCGCCGGATACCGTGGCGACCGTCTTCCACAGCTCGATGTAGCCATCACGAACGAACGCCTGGATCTCGTGGTCCTGGCAGGCGGCATACGCCTGCAGCTGCAGCCTCAGGACGCCGCGGTCGGCCGCCAGGAGGCGGATGTAGGCGTGGCCCATCTGCTCGAGGGTCTGCTTGGGGTTCAGGCCGGCCGCGCGGGCGGCATTGCCCGACTGCTCGAATGTCCGATGCGTCCGTGCGAAGCAGTCGCGCACGGCGGCGATGAACAGCTCCTTCTTGGTCCCGAAGAGCTGGAAGAGGTAGGGCTGAGAAACCCCGGCGCGCCGGGCGATCGCGTCCGTAGAGGTCCCGGCGTAGCCGCCGACGGCGAACTCGATGGAAGCGGCGGCGACGATCTCGTCGCGTCGTTCCTCGGCCGTGAGTCGGGTGGCTGCGCTCATGCGCGTAACTTAGTGAGTACTAAGTCACTTGTCAAGAGCATTCCGCCACGCCGCGCCTGAGGGCTCCTACCGCAACGCCCGCGCCGCGTACTCGTCCAGTCGGGCAAGGGCTTCGGGCATGTTCGAGCGGCCGTAGCCGATCCGGAAGTGATTGCCCGTGTCCGCGAAGACGGTGCCGGGCAGGATGAGCGTGCCCGTGTCGCGGACGAGATCCTCGGCGATGGCGTCGATCGGGACGTCGCGCGCGAGGCGCGGAAAGCCGATGCTGCCGCCCCGCGGCCGGACCCACTCGAAGGTTCCCGCCCATTTGTCGAAGAAGCCGTCGAGCAACAACATGTTGGCCTCGACGATGGCCCGGTTTCGCGCGAGGACGGTGTCGCGGGCACGCAGCGCGATCAGCGCCAGCACCTCTGCCGGGGCGGACGCGCAGATCGTGGTGTAGTCCTTGAATGCTGCAAGCCGCGCGAGGAGATCGCGGTCACGTGTCGCCACCCAGCCGATTCGCAGGCCGGCGAGTGCGAACGACTTGGACATGACGCCAATGCTGACGCCGGTGGGGGAGGCGTCTGCGCCGGCCGGCAGGCGGTCGGCGGGATCGAACTCGAGGAATCGATAGACCTCATCGACCACGAGCCGGGCGCCCGGCTCGGCCGCCAGCTCGATCAACCGGTCGAAGGTAGACCGGTCGCTCAGTGACCCGGTCGGGTTGTGCGGCTCGTTGACCAGGATCAGGCGCGTGTTGGGGCGGAGGGCGCGTCGGACGTCGTCGACGTTCAGTCGCCAGCCGTCGGCCTCCCGCAGTTCGACCCGCGTGACGTCCGCCCCGGTCGATCGGGCGACTTCGGCGAGTGACTGGTAGGCTGGCCGGACGACGATCGCATGATCTCCGGGACCGAGCAGGACGTTGTGGAGGGCAAAGATCGCCTCCTCGGCGCCGGCGAAGACCAGCACGTCGTCCGCCGCGACTCGCTGATAGAGCGTCGCGATCTCGGCTCGCAGGGCCGGGTCGCCCGCCGACTCGGTGTAGCCCAGCCTGAGCGAATCCCAGCGTTGACGGCCGTCTTCGTCCGCCAGGGCAAGCACCTCCGACATCGGCCAGCCTTCGATATCCGAGGCACACAGGAGCAATTCGGCCTTGAACTCCCACCGGGCGAAGAATCGCTCGAGGGCGAAATCCTGCAGGCGCATATGACCTCCGTTCCAGTGGTCCTACGGTACCGAATCCGGGCAAATCGGCGTCGCTGTCCCCTGCATGCGCGGGCCGCCCGGCCGATACCTAGAGGGCGGGGCGACCGTTGCGGGCGTGCTTCGCTGGAATCCGCGAGCCCAGCACCCAGGGCCGGGCGAGCGGTTGCCGTGTACTAGTGGGTCATGTCCGATGGATCAAGCCGCGCATAGAGGGGCCGTCGCCACGCTGCCCGCGGACGGAGGGACGATCGCGTGAACCTGACCGGGGCAACGCACCTCGCCAGGGGCGGCCGCCGCCTCGGCCGCCGCAACCTGCGCAGCTACGCGGCGGCGCTTGCGGCTGCCTACGCGCACAGGTACGGGCTGGCGACGCTCACCGTCGGCGTGGCCGTAACTTCGGTTTCGTCGGTGCTCGAACTCCTCAACCCCGGCAACTACTGGCTTCTCTTCGAGGACATCTCCTGCGCGGTGGCGCCGTTGACCGCCGCGATGGCCGTCGCAATAGCAGCGTCGCGCGGCGACTCGGAGTTCAGGACTTTCCGCCGGTGCCTGGCTTTCTCGGTCGGCCTGACAGCGGTCGGCCAGCTCATCGCCGATCTACCCGACCTCTTCGGTCGGACCGTTGTCCTGCTCGGAGCCGTGTCGGACGTGTGCTATGTCGTAGGGGCAGCTCTCGGCATAGGCACGCTGACGGTTACGCTCTATCGCCAGCTCCCGCCCCGCGCTCGTCCGACGGTCCTCCTCGACGCACTCGTAATCCTGTTCGCGGGAATGACCTTTGTGTTCGCTAACTGGCTGCACCAGAGTTTCATGCCGGGCGACCAGGTGGCCTTCCTGTTCGCCGACCCGACGTCGAACCTCCTGGTCCCTCTGGCCTCGACCATCTTCTTCGCCAGCGCCGGAGCCGTTGTGGTGGCGGCCTTCTCTCTGAAGCTCGAGCCGGCGCCGAGGGGCGTCTGGGCGGTGACGCTGGGCATGGCCCTGCTGGCCCTGGCCTGGCAGGGCTGGATCGGCCGGTTCCTGTCCGGGGCGCCGGACACCATCGAGCCGATGGACGTGATCTTCCCCGCCGGCGTCCTGATCACGGCATACGGCGGCGTCACCTGGACGCTCGCGCGAGGCGGAGGAGTCCGCTACGAGCGCATCGCCCGCAGGACCTCCGATCTGCTGCCGGTCGTGGCCATCGTTGGTTGCGCAATCCTGGACGTCATGCCCAGGACGCGGCCGCTGGAAGTGGATCCGATCGCGGTCGGCACGGCCGCCGTGGTGCTATTGGCGGTCATGCGCCAGTGGATCCTCCAGCGCCGCGAACGGGCCGTTACGGCACGGTTGAGTACCGAGATGAGCGAGCGGGCGGCAACGACCATCTCCCTGGCCCGCCTCGATGCGGCGCCGACTATCGAAGCCACGGCCGACCGGATCTGCTCGGAAGCCCTGCACATCGACGGCATCGACACCGTCGTTCTCTTCGCCTTCAGCCCGATTGGCGTGGTGCCTATCGCCCGTTCCGGCGCGGAATGCCGACCGATCGTAGTGGGCGATCCGCTACCGGACGAGTACGGCCGCGAGCTCATGGAGCACGCGGCGTTTGGCGTGTGGCTCGAGTCGTGGACCGGCCGCAGCGCGCGGGATGACTTCGACAGGGCCACGATCGCCTCCGGGCTGCGCGCAGATGCCCTGGCTCCGCTGATCTGGAATGACGAACCCATCGGGCTGCTGTCGATGGGCGCGACCTCCGCCGCACACGAGCGCCGCCTTGCCGACCGGCTGGCGACCCTGACCGAGTTCAGCGTCATGTCGGCGGCCGTTCTCGGCCCGATGCTCTCGGAGCGCTGGCAGCGCGACCGCATGCGGGCCGACGTTCATGGCGCCATCGTGGCCCACGCGTTCACCCCAGTCTTCCAGCCGATCGTCGACCTCGCCACACACGAGTTCGTCGGCTACGAGGCCCTGACCCGGTTCAACGACGGCAAGCGGCCGGACCTGCGCTTCCTCGAAGCCGACAAGGTCGGGATGATGGTCCAGCTGGAAATGGCGACTCTCCACGCCCAGGTCGAGCAGGCCCGGCGGCTGCCCGACGGCGCGTTCCTGAGCCTCAACGTCTCGCCCGCCCTCGCCACCTGCCTGACGCCGTTGCTCGACGTCCTGGGAGCGGCCGATCGCGCCATCGTCCTCGAGGTCACCGAGCACGTCGAGATCGACGACTACCCGAAGCTTATGGCGGCCCTCAACCAGGTTCGACCGCACGTGATGCTGGCTGTCGACGACGCCGGCGCCGGCTACGCCGGACTGCGCCACATCCTCGAGCTGCGGCCCGAGTTCGTGAAGCTGGACATCTCGCTCGTCCGCAACATCGACTCGGACCCGGCACGGCAGGCGATGGTCGCCGGCATGGCCCGCTTCGCCGAGAGCGTCGGCTGCGCTCTGATCGCAGAGGGCATCGAGTCGGAGAACGAGCTCGCTGCTCTGAGACTGCTCCACGTCGAGTTCGGACAGGGCTACTTCCTTGCCCGGCCGGCGACGATCGAGGCGATCGTGGGATCCCAGGAAGCCCCGGTGGGAATGGCCGCAAAGCCCGCGAAGACGCGCCGCCGGGCCAGGGCGGCCTAGTCCTCCTGGCCCTTGACCCTGGGCCACCGCCGATCGGAGGATCGGGCGACGCCCACTGGATCCGCGGCCCGGGGCCGCAGGCGAGGGCGAGAGGCAGGGAGAGCAATGACCACCGGCGCCACCGCCTTTTCCGCGCGCTCCATTCCGCGGCCAACGATGACCCGTTCCGGACGGATGGCCGTCGGGCTGCTTATCTTCCTTGGCATCGGGGCGTTGGCCGGCGGCATCGCCCTGGCGTCCAGGCCGGACGGCAGTGTCATGCAGTTCCCGCTGAGCCTGCTGAACGGCAGCCCATTCCCGGACTACTTCTATCCCGGCCTGATCCTGGGCGGGCTCTTCGGCGTCGGCTCACTCGTGGTGGCGCTCCTGGGCGTTCGCGGCTGGCATGTCGCGCCATTCCTCGCATTCGCCATCGGCTGCGCCCAGATGATCTGGATCGTCGTGGAGCTTGCGATCATCAAGGAACTCTCGTTCCTCCATCCCGTCATGTTCGCCGTGGGACTCGGGATCGTGATGGGGTCGGTCCGGTGGGGCTGGCCGACATTCGAGGGCTGGCGGGCCGCTCGCGGCTGACCGGTTACGTATGGCCGCTCCACAACAGGACTGAAGGCCCAGGCCGCGAGCCTCAATCGGCCGCAGGCGGCGACCGATTCCCCGTGTGAGCCTCGCTCGAGCCGAGCGACGAGTGCCTCCGGGGGAGCCATGGACGTCTCTGATTCCACGTTCCGCCGCCCACAGGTGGCGGCATCTGCCGGCCGGACGAGCGGTTACCGGGCGGCAAGCGAATCGGCCTGGTAGATGTCGGTCGATCCCAAGGACCTTTCCATCCACGACGACGTCATCGTCGAGACCGAACTCGACGGCGGCCCGTTCAGTGTGACCGCGTTCGTCACCAACGTTGTCGGCGATGAACTCTGGCTGGCCAGCCGGCTGCCCGAGCCGCGGCTGGCCGAACTGGTGGGCGGCCAGTGGGTGTATCTGGCCTTCGGTCAGGGCGGGGCCCTGATCGTGGAGAGCGTCTTCCTGAGGCGGCTCGGCGGCTCGAAGTTCGGCTCCGAGAATTGCCGGGTATTCGCGGTCCGTCGGCCCCAGGGCGTCGACACGGTCCAGCGGCGCGCCCACGTCCGGATTGATCTCGAGCGGACGGTCCGTATCCGATCGCTCGGTAGCCTCGAGGTAGACAAGATCGGGACCGCCAGGACGATAAACATCGGTGCCGGCGGCATCCTCTTCACAACCGAAATGCCACTTATCCTCGGCGAGCAGCTGCGGATCGCCCTCGTCCTGACATCGCGCGACATCGTGATCGCCGGCGGGACGATCGTCCGGATCGAGGATGGCGAGGGGCCCGGCGGGGTTGCCTCAACGGCCGGCTATCACGTCTCCGTCTCGAAGGTCGCCGTTCGCTTCGACAAGATTACCGGTGCGGACCAGGAGCGCATCACGTACCACATCCTGTCGGCGCAACGGGAGCGCCAGGCGACGCCGCTCCCGATCGTGGCCCGTGCGTACGCCGCGCCGGCGACCGCGGCAGAGTCCGTGCCGCCGTCACCCGCGGACATTCCGGCGCAGCTGCCGGCCTCCATGCCCGTTCGGGAGATGCCGCCGGCCGTTCGCGCCGAGGCCGAAGCCCAGGCTCTCCGGACGCCGCCTAATCCGGGGTGAGCTGCAGGTAGTTGCTGGGTCGAAAGCCCATGTCTTCGTACAGATGCCGGCCCTCGTCGCTGGCCCGAAGCCAGATCCGCCGGACGCCGGCACGCCGGGCCTCCTCGACGAGCCGCTCCATGAGGGCCCTCGCCAGCCCCATTCGGCGAGCGTCCGGCCGCGTGAAGACGTTGAGGATGTAGGCTTCGAGGCCCTTCGAGTTGGTCGGCCCCGGCGGATGCGGAAACCAGAGCAGCCCGGCCGAGGCGGCGGGCCGGCCGTCCAGGTCGGCCATCCAGGCAAGAAAGTCGCGCTCGAAATGCTCCTCGAGCCAGGCGGCGTTGTCGCGCCGCAGCGCGTCCAGGTCGGCTGGCGCGGGAAAGACCGCTTCCAGCATTGCCAGCCGGAATTCGAGGATCGCCGGAAGATCCGCCCTTTCGGCGGGCCGAATCGAAACGCGGCCGGAGTCTCGTGGCGCCGTCATTCGGAAATGATGCGCCATGGACACCGGCCGCGTCCTGATTGGAGCTGCGAGTGCTATTTAACCGTGAGGGTCCCGTCCGACACGATGTCTCCGTTGGCAGTGGTGAGTTTGAACTCGTAGACCCCTGCAGCCAGGCTGCTGAGATCGGCACTGGATTCAACGCAGTCGATGCCGTTGGCCTGGTCGTTGCTCAGAGTGCTGGTCGTGAGGACTGTTCCGTCCTTGATGACGGTCAGGGTCACGGTCTCGTTGGTTAGCCGCGACTTGTAGAAGAAGTTGGCATAAACCGGACTGCCGGCCGTCACCGTCGTGACCTGGTTTCCGAGCTGGCAGGTGGCCGCGCCGGATGCGGTCGGCGCGTCCGACGTGAAGATCACCTGGCCGCCGTGGTTGGGGCTGAGTACGGCCGCCGCCACGCCGAGGCCGAAGACCACGATCAGCACGACAGCGACGGCGAGGACGATGCGCTTGACCATGCTGCTCTTGCCGGACGTCGCCGGCGCGGGGGCGCCCCAGGCCGGGGGCGGGGCGCCGTACGGTGCGGGCGGAGCACCGTATGGCGCCTGACCCATGTTGGGATCCGGCGGCGCGCCATAGGCGGGCGGCGGTACGGCCCATCCGGGTTGTTCGGGAGCTGATTGGGCCGGCTGCGCACCCCATGCGGCGGGGCTCGGTTGGGCCGGCGGGGGACTCCACGGCGAAGGCGGTGCTCCGTATCCGGGCTGTTCCGGGGTCGGCGGCGGACCCCATGCCGGCGGCGGTGCGGGCTCGCCGGGCTTCTGATCGGGGTTATTGGGGTCCATTCAGTCATCTCCCACTGCTGGATGTCCGGTCCCACTGCTGGATGTCTGGACAAGTATCGCTGCTTGAGCTCCCCGAGCCTAGCCCCCGGAGTGGGCTCGCACCGGTCGGTTCCGCTCGTCGGGCCCGCCATTCGGGTATGCCGGGACCGCGAACTGCGACGGAACGGCGCGGGAGGGACGCTCGACCCGAGTCGTGCTAGCGTCAGAGCCCACAGGATCGGGGCCGCGGCCCGCGGGTCCAACACCCTCCATCGCTCGAACCAGGAGCCGGCCATGGCGCCTTTCTTCAGCTACCACATGCCGAACTACACGTTTCGCGGCACGCCCGATGTCGATCTCTTTGACCAGACGATCGCTTTGGCCCAGGCGGCCGAGAAGTCCGGGTTCGACATGGTCACCGTCATGGACCACTTCTACCAGATCGGGGTCGTGGGTCCGGAAGAGGAGCCGATGCTCGAGGCCTACACGACCCTCGGCGCCCTGGCCATGAAGACGAACCGGGTACTGCTCGGCACGATGGTCACGGGCGTGACCTACCGCAACCCGGCCATGCTCGCCAAGATCGTGACCACGCTCGACGTGATCTCCAAAGGCCGCGCAGTACTGGGCATCGGCGCGGCCTGGAACGAATCCGAGCACGCCGGCTACGGCATCGAATTCCCGCCCATCGGACGGCGCGAGGACCGGCTGGAGGAAGCGCTGACGATCGCCCGGGCGATGTTTACCGAGGAACGGCCGAGCTTCGAAGGTACCTTCTACCGGATCGACCGGGCCCTCAACCGGCCGCGGCCGGTACAGCCGCGCGGACCGAAGATCCTTATCGGCGGGTCCGGCGAGAAGCGGACCCTCAAGCTCGCGGCCAGGTTCGCGGACATGACCAACTGGTTCGGCACGCTTGATGAGGCGGCCCCGAAGCTTGCCATCCTGGATCGCCACTGCGAATCCGTGGGCCGCGATCCGGCCGAGATCCTGCGCACCGTCTCGGTGCCGGTCGTCCTGGTGGATTCGGAGCGCGACAAGGCCGCCACGCTGGCGTCGCTGCCCGAGGATCGCCGCGGCGGCCTGCAGGCGCTTACGGTCGACGAAGGCGTCGACTTCCTGCATCGATACATGGACGCCGGCTTTGGCGGCTTCGTCTTCAGGAACGTGACCACTCGGACACCGGACGACATCGCGCGAATCGGCCGGCTGATTTCGACGATGCGCGCGGCGGAGGTTCCGGCATGACCGGCAAAGTAGACGTCGACGATCTCAAGAAGCGGCTCACGCCCCTCCAGTACTCGGTGACCCAGGAGGCTGCAACGGAAAGGCCCTTCACCGGCGCCTACTGGGACAACCACGAGTCCGGCTCGTACCGCTGTGTCGTGTGTGGAGAGACGCTGTTCGAGTCGCAGGTGAAATACGACTCACGGAGCGGTTGGCCGAGCTTCTACGATGTGGCCGACAAGTCGAAGGTCATCACCCGCGCGGACAACGCCCTGGGGATGCGACGCACCGAGGTCGTGTGCGCCAAATGCGGTGCGCACCTCGGCCATCTCTTCGATGACGGTCCAAATCCCACGGGCCTTCGATACTGCATCAACTCCGCCTCGCTCGACTTCGACAAGAGGCCGGGGGAGTAGCGGTAAGACCGCGCGTCAGCGGGCCACGACCAGGATCTTGTTTGCGCCGCCGCCCACTTCGATCTCGTACCGATCGGTGGCGGAGTCGGCGCCCTGGGTCTGGAGCGAGATTGAGCCCGCGGCCTTGATCACCTCGCCGTCGACTACGACCTCGCTGACCCCGCCCTGGATCGTGAGCCCGGCGGCGACGCCTCGCGGTCGCTCGATAGAGACGCGGTTGATGCCGCCTGCGATCCGGATCGGAACTACGCCCTGGGGCCGGCCAAGCTGGAGCTCCAGCTTGCTCGCGCCGCCCTTGAGGTCGAAGGACTCGAGGCGGAGCAAACGCATGTCCGCCGACCACCGCGAAACGCCGCCCCGCAACTCGATCGACCATGGGATGGCGCAGTTGAGCGCGATTTCACCGGTGTCCTTCTGCCAGTGGGCCGAGGCTTCGATGTGCTGCCCGGCGACCTGCGCTCGCCAATCGAACCAGCCGAAGCGCGGATAGGCCACGGTGACGACACCGCCGCGGACGCGCATTCGCGGCACGGGCCCGGCGAACTTGGCCTTGTACAGCTCCGTCAGCGTCGGATCGCCACGGACGTTGATCTTCGGCGCGCCCGACAGGAAGACCAGGCTGCCGCGCGTAACGCCACCCACCGGCGCCGCGTAGCTGCCGCCGGCGTCGGCTTCCTCGCTGGGAGCGCGCATGCGAACGGTCTCGGCGCGGGCCACTTCACTGCTGCGGTCCAGGAAGTCCGCGAGCAGGCCGAGCTGCTCATCGTTGTAGCGGGCGACTACTTCCATCTGTGCCTTCGCGATCGGGCCATGGATTGCCGCGAACTTGGCGGCGAGCCCGGCCGCCGGCTCCACGAGAACGCGGCGGCGGTCAGTTGGGTCCGGGACGCGCTTCACGTAGCCGGCCTGTTCGAGCCGATCGACCATCCGGGTCGCCGAGCCGGTGGTCAGACCGGTCAGTTCGGCCAGCCGTCCGACCGTGGCACGGCCCTCTTCCCCGAGCATCTCCAGGCACTCCACGTCCGTACTCGCCAGCCCCATCCTCTCCGCGACCGCCGTGCTGAACAGCACTGCCTGAGCGCTCTCCCGCCGAACCGCGCGGAGTACCGCGGCTATCAGTTCTCGTCGTGAAACGTCGCTTGACATCGTTCGTCTGCCCTGGCTATTCTCTGCGCTGCGCAGAGATATCATAGCGCAGCAAAGTAGCCACGCAAGTGGCGGGTTCCGAACCGGGCGATCGATCGGTGAAATCGACATCGATGCACCGGTGGGCACGGTCGGCCGGGCAAGCGGCCGGCGATCGACGGAACCGGCATCGAAGGCAGAAGGAAGATAGATGGACTTCACGACAACCAAGTTTGACATCGCCGGATCGGGACCGCGTGGCGCGATGACCGGCCGCGAAGGAGCGGCTCGATGACAACCCACAACGTCGAGCCGATCCTCGAGACCGCCGGCCTGCGGCGGACGTTCTCGGGGCGCGGCGGTGCGGTGGAAGCGGTCGCGGGCGTGGACCTCAGGGTCGCGGCCGGCGACATCTTCGGCTTCCTCGGGCCAAACGGCGCGGGCAAGACGACCACGCTCCGCATTCTCGCCACGCTGCTCCCGCCCACGGCTGGCACCGCGCGCGTGGCCGGGTTCGACGTCGCCCGCCAGGCGCGCGAAGTCAGGACGCGGATCGGGTACGTGGCCCAGTCCGGTGGCTCCTATCGCGAGTCGACCGGGCGGGAGGAACTGGTAATCCAGGGCCGCCTCTTCGGCATGAGCAAGGCCGATGCCGGTCGCCGCGCCGTCGAGATCCTCGAAGCGCTGGACCTCAGCGATGCCGGAGATCGCACCTGCAAGACATACTCGGGCGGAATGCGACGGCGCCTCAACATCGGGATTGGCATGGTGCACCGGCCGGCGCTGCTCTTCCTGGACGAGCCGACGACGGGCCTCGACCCGCAAGCCCGGGCCCGGTTGTGGGAGGAGATCAAGAAGCTCCGCGAGACCGGCACGACGGTCTTCCTCACGACCCACTACCTCGAAGAAGCGGACGCCCTGTGCGATTGCCTGGCGATCATCGACCACGGCAGAATCGTGGCCGAGGGCTCTCCGGACGAACTCAAGCGCGAGATCGCGGGCGACGTCGTGACCGTCGGCGTCAACGGCCACGGCGACCGAGTAGTGGCCCTGATGGCCGCTCAAACGTTCGTCCGTGAAGCCGGCATCGAGGATGGCCTCGTCCGGCTCTATGTGGACAAGGGCGAGGAGGCCGTGCCGCAGATCCTGCGGCTGCTCGACAGCCACGGCATGGCGCCATCCACGATGAACCTCCACCGGCCGAGTCTGGACGACGTGTTCCTCAAGAAGACCGGCCGATCGCTGCGCGAAACAGCGGCTTAGGGCCAGGAGAAAGCCAAGATGCGAGTATTCCGAGACACCTGGCTCATCTTCGAGCGATCCATCGTTCTGAGCCTGCGCAATCCGGTCTGGGTGATCATGGGTATCCTCCAGCCGATCCTCTACCTGCTGCTGTTCGGGCCGCTGCTGACCAACATCGCGAAGATGCCGGGCTTCCCGCCCGGCGGCGCGTTCAATGTATTCGTGCCGGGGCTGCTGGTAATGACCGCGCTCTTCGGCTCCGCCTTCGTGGGCTTTGGGCTGTGCGACGAGATGCGCGAAGGCGTCGTCGAGCGCATGACCGTAACCCCGATGAGCCGCGTGGCGATGCTCGTCGGCCGATCGCTTCGAGACGTAGTCCTCCTGGTCGGCCAGGGCCTGATCATCGTGATCCTGGCCGTCCCTTTCGGCCTCGAGATCAACCTCGGCGGTGTGGCCGTGGCATTCCTGATGCTGGCCTTGATCGGGATAATGATGTCGCCGATCTCGTACACGCTGGCCCTCGTGCTCAAGAGCGAGGACGCCCTGGCGCCCGTCGTCAACGGCATCTCGCTGCCGCTCTTGCTCCTCTCCGGCGTGATGCTTCCGATGTCGCTGGCACCGGACTGGCTGCAGACGGTGGCGAAGTTCAACCCTCTCTACCATGCGGTTGCCGCGATTCGGTCCCTCTTCAACGCCAGCTACGGCGACTCCGAGATTGTCCTGGGAGTGGCCCTGCTCGTCGTCCTGTCCGTGATCACGATCCGGCTGGGGGCCCGCTCATTCAGTCGAGCCGGGGCCTGACGCTCCGACCAACCTGTTTCCTACCGGCGCGGACTCGTCGTTCGCGCCGGTTTCGTTCTGGGCTGTTGCGCCCTCGGATTACGCCCACCCAGGTGCGTGCGTCTGCCATGATGCTTGCGGCAGATCCAACGACTTGAGGCGGACCATGGCGACTCCAACGAAGGTGACTGGGACTCCGCCGCAGGAGGCCCGGAAGACTCTGGCGACGTCGGGCGAACTGTCCCCGGACGCGCCCCTTCTCTACCTCCGCGAGTGGTTGGCGGCTGGCCCGGCATGGGGGCGAGTCCTCATCGTTCACGGTATCGGCGAGCACAGCGGCCGATACGAAAGGACTGGCCGACTCCTATCCAAGGCGGGCCTCGACGTGCAGGCGTTCGACCTTCGCGGTCACGGACTGTCGGGCGGACGGCGTGTCTACGTTCGAAGGTGGTCCGACTACCTCGACGACGTGGAAGGCCGCCTGGCGGCACTGCGCCGGCCCGGCTTGCCGACGGTGCTGTTCGGGCATTCGATGGGCGCGCTCATCTCCCTGACCTACGCCTGTTCCAACCGACCCACGCCCGATCTCATGGTTCTCAGCGCCCCGCCCCTCAAGGCCACTGTGCCGGGCTGGCAGCGCTTGCTCGCCCCGGCGCTGAGCCGCGTAGTCCCAAACATGGTCCTGGCCAACCCGATCGCCGGCGAACAGCTGGCTGCCGATCCCAACGTCGCCGCCGCCTACTTCTCCGACCCGCTCGTCCAGCCGCGCTCCACCGCCCGACTCGGCGCAGAGTTGTTCTGGGCGATGAAGCGGGTTCCGGTCGAACTCGGCCGGCTCCGCATCCCCACTCTCGTGATCCACGGCGGCGACGACACTCTCGTGCCCACTGCGGGGAGCGAGCCGCTGGCCGCGGTGCCTGGAGTCGATCGGCGAGTGCTGCCCAAACTGCGTCACGAGACGTTGAACGAACCCGAGGGCCCCGAGGTCGTGGCCGGAATAGTGCTGTGGCTGCGCGCCCACGTCTAGCCGGCTCGCGTCGAGCTGCGGCGGAACGGCCGACCCGAACGGCCGATGGTGGGGTGTGGTACCGGTGTCGGCACGTCGCCCGAAGCAAGTCCGATTGCCATCGCCGCGAAAGCTTCCGTCTGGCAACATAGGATCATGAGTATCGAGATTCGCAAGTGCCCGCCGGAGCGGTTCGCCGAGATGCTGAAGACCGCCGAGATCGGCTTCAGCGACGATGTGCCGGACGACCTGCTCGGCCGGGTCGAGCTGGTCGCGGACAAGGAGCGCTGGTTCGTGCCCTTCGACGGCGATCGAATCGTCGGCACCAGCGGCGTCTTCTCGATGCGGCTGAGCGTCCCGGGTGGGGAGCTGGCGACGGGCGCGATTACGTGGGTCACGGTCCTGCCGTCGCACCGCCGTCGCGGCCTGATGAGCGGCATGATGCGGCTCATGATCGACGACTGCCACCGGCGCGGCGAGCCGCTGGCGGCGCTCTGGGCGGCTGAGGCCGCGATATACCAGCGCTTCGGGTTTGGGCTGGCGACCACGAGCCTCAACCTCGAGGCCGAAACGGCGGCCATCGGGTTTGCGCGCGAGTGGCCGCGCGAAGGTTCGTGCCGGCTGATCCCGGCAGGCGAGGGGCTCGACCTGGTGGCGCCGGTCTACGAGGTGGCGCGGGCCGGCCGGTCGGGGTTCCTGGCTCGGACGCCGGAATGGTGGGTCGGGGTCCTGCCGCTCGTCGAAAAGGACGCCAAGGGCGGCGGCGCGCGGCGACTGGTCGTCTGGGAAGCCGGCGACGGACCCGAGGCCTACGCGATCTACAAGACCAAGTCCGAGTGGAACGCTCGCGGCCCGGCCGGGACTCTGGTCGTGGACGAGGCCATCGCCTCCACGCCGCGCGGAACGCGCGAGATCTGGCGGTACCTGCTGGAAGTGGACCTGGTGCGTACGCTCAAGACGTGGCGTCTTCCCGCGGACCACCCGCTCTTCCTGCTCACCAACGAGCCTCGCCGCCTGGGTGCCACCGCGGGCGACGGGCTGTGGCTCCGGATCGTGGATGCGGCCGCGGCCCTGGCCGGCCGGACATACGGCATCGACGGCCGTGGGGCCGGGTCCCTGATCCTGGACCTGCGGGACGACTATTGCCCCTGGAACGCCGGCCGGTGGCGGCTGGACGTGACGGACGGTCGTGCCGCCGTCGCTCGAAATGAAAAGGCTGCGGACCTGGCCCTGGACGCGAACGACCTGGGGTCTCTGTTCCTCGGGGGCTGCACCGCGACCGCGCTCGCCGCCGCCGGCAGAGTGGTGGAACTGCGCCCGGGCGCGCTGTCCGTCGCCGACGGCCTGTTCCCGACTGCCACCGTGCCCTGGTGCCCCCAAGAGTTCTAGCTACCCACGCCGAGGCGCCAACGAGGCAATGGGCCTGTTACAGCGCCCCGCGGCTATCGTTCGAAGCGGACCGGCTGCTGGTTGCCGGACGGGGCACAGACGTCACAGAGCGTCAGGCCGTCTTCGATCAGAGCGGCTCGGCGTCGTCCGTGGCCGCCGTGAATCGCCACAGGGTGCTTGCATACGGAACATTGGAGCGGTTTCGCGTCCATGCGATCGCCTCTGGAATCCATGCTTCACCCACTGGCGTTGCTTCCTTGCTACGGCCGGGGCGTGGGTGCGAGCGTGCAACCGCTCTTACTCACACGGTCGGTTGTCTCTCCGTCACCGACCATGCGCCGTGTGCACCAATTTGGAGGGTGACGATCCTCCGACGCCGCCCCGAGCCGAACGGCTGACACCGTCTACGCCGCTTGGACCTGCTACTAAGGACGGGATCGTCTACGGTGTCTTCCGTACAACTGGGATTGTAGGGGCTGCTGAGCCGGATTTCTCGGCTGTCCAACAAGATGCAACAGGAAACACCGCTTTGCGCGTTCTATCCCGTGGGGATGAGTGGGCGGATCAGCTGAGCATACGTATTCGTCCGAACAAAAAGAAACGCGGCACCGCCGAAGTGGCGATGCCGCGTCCGGCTTCGTGCTGAGTCCGGCCTAGAACCAGATCGGCGGGTACGGGACCGGAAGGAAGAGCAGGTATGCCGACACACGGGTGCCGTAGCGGAACATGGCGCCGTAGAGCGAGATAGCCCAGCCCGGGTACTTGCCGGTGAGGAGGATCGGGATCCACAGGACGATCAGGCTGAGCCCGACGACCATGCCCAGGATAGACAGGACGATCAACTGGGGGATCAGGACGAGGATCCGCACGAAGAAGCCGACGATCGGAATGCCCCAGAGCCGGTTGATCTCCAGGCTCGTGGGCTCGATCTTCACGTCGACCGGGGTCGGGGCGCCCGGCTCGAGCGGCGGATAGCCGCCCGGCATGAGGAAGCCGATGTAGGCACCGATGCGTGCGCCACGCTGGATGTATTCCGTGAGCAGCTTGACGACAATCCCGGGAATACGACCTGTGAGAAGGATCACGATCCAGCCGAGGAAGAGCCAGAACGCCAGGACGAATCCGAGGATCCACAGGACTACCAGGTGCGGGATCGCGAGTACCCAACGGACGAAGTTTCCGAAGACGGGAATGCCCCACCAGCGACTCAACTCGCGCTGATCGGTGACGGTGACCTGGACCGGGTATCCACCGGCCGGTCCGGCTGGTGGCGCGGCATATGCCATCGCAAACTCCTCGATTCGGTTCGGGGTTGGCCGCGTCAGGATAGCGTCGCCGCAGCGGCGCGTTGGACAACGCAGAATCCGAGTCGGGATTTCGCACGCCGGTCATTCTCAGGATGCCCACCCGAGCGCCCGGATAGGCCGCGGCCAGTTGCGGCGAAACGATCACTCCGACTCTTCCCTTCGACTCGCCGGAGCGCCGGCGGCTCGGGAACGCGGAGTGAGTCTATCGAACCCGGGGGTCGCGCCGGGCCGTGGAACCGGTGCCTCAGCCCTCGGCGGGCGCGGCGCCGGCGGCAGACGCGGTTGCAGCCGTAACAGGTGCGGCAGGCCGCTCGGCGGCCGGGCGTTCGGGGGCGGGGGCCGCGACGCGCTCAAGGTCCACCGCGCGTACGCGGCGGGTCTTGCCCGCTTCGGTGCGAACCATCGCCGCGGGGATTATGCCGCTCAGGATGGACTCGACGACGGCCAATTCGCCGGCATAGAGTCCGCCGCCACCGATCTTGACGCGGTGACCGACCTTGAGGTCGTCACGAACGTCCAGGGCGGCCAGGTTGATGGTCGCGACGGTGGATCGCACGTAGCCCGGATCGCTCGGCAGGCCCGCCCCGCGGGGCTGCTTGGTGGCCGTCTTCGCGACGGGATAGGTAACTTTTCGTTTTCGCATGCGATCAGCGGCTCCCGGCTGCGACAGTTTGGGCTCGGGCATAGTTTGGCGAGGTTCCGGCATTTCCGCCGGACGAGTAGCGCGACTGGCCGGCGCGATAGCCGCCGCGTCCGCCGCGCGATCGACCGGACTCAGCCGGCTCGCGATCGGGGTCCGGCAGATACTCTTCGACGATCTCGCACGGGATCGACTTGCGGAGCAGTCGCTGGACCGCCCTCAACTCCTCGACTTCTTCCGGCGAGACGAGCGAGATGGCCGTGCCGCTGGCTCCGGCTCGACCGGTTCGGCCGATGCGATGGATGTAGTCCTGCGGCTCGTACGGCAATTCGTAGTTCACGACGTACGGCAGATCCTCGATGTCCAGGCCGCGCGAGGCCACGTCCGTGGCGACGAGGACCTTGACGAAGCGGCCTCGGAAGGCCTCAAGGGCACGGGTCCGCTCCTGCTGGCTGCGGTCGCCGTGGATCGCGGAGCAGCTGACGCCGCGGCGGTCCAGGTACGAAGCCAGTCGGCTGGCGCCGAGCTTGCTGCGGGTGAAGACGAGGACCTGCTCCATCGAGTCTCGCCGGATCAGGTGGATCAGCAGGTCCGCCTTGCGATCCTGGTCGACCGGGTAGAGCACCTGGGTCAGGTTGTCCGCGATGCTGTTGCGGGCCGCGACTTCGATGATCTCGGGGTCGCTCTGGAACTCCTTCGCCATTCGCCGGACGTCGTCCGAGAAAGTGGCTGAGAAGAGCAGCGTCTGGCGCTTTTCGGGGAGGAGTGCACAGATCTTGCGCACGTCCGGGATGAAACCCATGTCCAGCATCCGGTCCGCCTCGTCNNGGATCTCGACGCCCTTCCAGAGGAGCTTGATCTCGGGGTCGATCCGGGTGCCGCCGTAGACGACCGCAGAGCGCAGGGCGCTGCTTCGTCCGTACGTTTTGACTGCATCGGCGATCTGGACCGCGAGCTCGCGCGTCGGCGTCAGGATGAGGACGCGGACCGGGTGCCGGGCGGGCGAAAAGCCGCCGTTGGCGTGGCCCTTGAGGCGCTCGAGGATTGGAAGGACGAACGCGGCGGTCTTGCCGGTGCCCGTCTGGGCTGCCGC
>PMJT01000110.1 GCA_003158495.1 Chloroflexota bacterium
GTGGGCGATGCGGCCGGTGGGCGACGCGGCGGCGCAGTCGCGCTTGGCGGGCGGGGGCTCGGCCAGACCGCGAGGGCTTGCGCGGGGGAAGCACAATGGCCTGCAAACGATTGCATAGCGATCCGGCGGAGCGGCCGGACGAGACGGAGGCATTCCGATGCGACTGGTGACCATTCTCCCTTCGAAGGGCGACCCAACGGATCCGGTCAACCAGAAGGTTGCCGTAGTCCTTCCGAGCGGTCGGCTGGTCACGCTCGGCATGCTGGCGGAGAAGGCCCCCGACAAACTCGCCGAGGAGATCGACGGCCTGAGTCTCGCGACCGTCGTCGGGCTCGATCCATCACTCAAGGCAGTGCGCGAGGCGCTCGAGCAGGTTGGAGCCGAGAAGCTCCAGCAGATCGGGCTCGATCCGGCCTACATTCTGCTTGGGCCTCCGGTTCCACGGCCCGGCAAGATCATCGGCGTCGGCTACAACTACATGGAGCACCTGCGCGAACAGGGCCTCGAAAAGCCGGCCCGCCCGACCCTCTTCTCGATGTTCGCAAATGCGGTCACAGGCGACGGCGATCCGGTCCGCAAGCCTGCCGGGACGCACGCCCTCGACTTCGAAGCCGAGCTTGCCGTCGTCGTCGGGCGGCGCGCCAGCGGGGTCAAGGAATCGAACGCGCTCCAGCACGTGGCCGGCTTTACCGTCGCGAACGACATAACTGCCCGCGACTGGCAGGGCCAAGCCCGCGCCCTCGGCCCCGGCGAGAAGGGCGACGGCCAGTGGCTCCGCGCCAAAGGATCCGACACGTTCCTGCCGCTCGGACCCGGCCTCACGCCCGCCGGCGAGTTGCGCGACGGCAGCGGCCTGCGCATCCGATCGTGGCTGACCCGCGCGGCTGACGGCGCGGCCGACGGCGCGGACGCGAAGCCGGTCCTCATGCAGGACAGCAATACTTCGGACATGATCTTCGGCGTCGCGGAGTTGATCGCGATCATCAGCCGCGAGGTGACGCTGGAACCGGGCGACATCATCGTCACGGGCACCCCCAACGGCGTCGGCGTATTCCGCGACCCGCCGCTATTCATCGAGCCGGGCGACGTCGTCCGAGTGGAGATCGACGGAATCGGCAGCCTCACGAGCCCGATCGCCGACGCGCGCGGCGCAGTGCCGCAGGGTTCGCCGGCGGCGGCCGAGATCGCGCGGCGGCGGCCCTCAGCGACGCCCGTGGCGTCCGTGCCCCACTAGCCGGATGGTCCGAGCCGCGCGTGGCGCCGCCGACGGCAATTCCCACTAGTGGCACAATCGAAGGCGTGCTCAGCAATCGAGCCGGCGAGACCGTGCAGGTAGATCCCGACGGCAGCGGCAGCGCTGCTCTCATCTCCACCGCGTCGTCGATAGACCTGCGCATCCCCAGGACCATGCGGGCCCTTGTCAAGGCACGGCCGGAAGCCGGCGCGGAGCTGCGTGAAGTTCCGGTCCCACACCCCGGACCAAGTGAGATCCTGATTCGCCTGGAAGCGGTGTCGCTGTGCGGCACTGACCTGCACATCTACCGTTGGGATCCGTGGGCGCAGGGCCGCCTCGGCAAGTACCTGCCACGGATATTCGGCCACGAGATGGCCGGGCGAGTGGTGGCGCACGGGCCGGGCACAGGCGCCGTTCCCCTGGGCACAAGGGTCGCCGCTGAGACTCACCTGGTCGACTGGACCTGCTACCAGTGCCGGACCGGCCGCGAGCACGTCTGCGCCAACCTCAAGATCCTCGGCGTTGACGCGGACGGCGCATTCGCCGAATACATGGTTCTGCCCGAGCGCAACGCCTGGCCGTCGGAGAGCCTTAGCCCCGAGATCGCAGCGATCCAGGAGCCGATGGGCAACGCCGTATTCGCCACGTTCGTGGAGGAGATCACCACGGCTTCCGTGGCGGTGCTCGGCTGCGGGCCGATCGGGCTGATGGCGGTGGCGATCTGCAAATTCGCCGGCGCAGCACGCGTCTTCGCCACGGACGTGATGCCGCATCGCCGCGAGATGGCCGCGAAGATGGGCGCGGATTGCGTGCTGGATGCCACCGGGGACGTGGTAGAGGAGATCCGGCGCGAGACCGGTGGCACGGGCGTGGATGTCGTCCTGGAGATGAGCGGCGCGGAGCAGGCGATCCACCAGGCCTTCCAGATAACCACGAACGGCGGCCGCGTTTCGTTGCTGGGCCTGCCGTCGCGACCGGTCACATTGGACCTCAACGACGCGATCATCTTCCGCGGCGTCCGCGTCTACGGGATCACGGGCCGCCAGCTGTGGGGCACCTGGTACAAGACCGCGGCGCTGCTCCGCGAAGGCCTCAACGTCGCCCCGATCATCACCCACAGGCTGCCGCTATCTCGATACGACGAGGCATTCAACCTTCTGGCCGAGGGCGTCGCGGGCAAGGTTGTTCTCTTGCCGCAGGAAGCGCCTTAGTCCAGCCCGTCCGGGCCGATCGTCGATTCGCGGGTCACGAGTTCGGCGGCGAGGATGGCCTGCCGAGGCGGACCCGACGGATCCTCAATCTGGCGAAGAATCAGGTTGACGGCCTCGCGGCCCATCTCCTCGATGGGTGATGGAGACAAGGGAGGCCGCGATGGCCCGCCTCCAACTCACCGACCGCGAATACAAGGGCCTCGTCGTCCAGTCTCGACAACAGCTCCTGGACCTGCGCAAGGAACTGGCGACCGCGTACAAGAGTGGCGACCGCGTCACCGCGTCGCTTGTCACCCCCCGGTTTCGTGAGCCCGCCGAGTTGCTGGATGCGTCCAGGCTCATCGCCGCGATAGATGCGATGACGAGCACCCGGACGTGGCACGACACGGAGGAGGCCCTGGGCCTTATCTTCCTGGAAGTGGGCGCACTCGTGAGCGCACTGGACGTCGAATCCGGGTCACGCCCCTCCGATCGCTAGAAGCGATGCGTCGGCCCGAGGGCCGAGGCAGGCGAACCCGGGCCGAAGAACGTCGTGGGCGACTGGGACACCTAGCGACGATAATTGCCGCGGGACTGCGATCCACCGGCAGTCGATACGGCGGTCGCGGGGCCACTTGACCAGCCTTGGGCTGCCCCGCCCCACATTCTCGGTTACTTCGACCGCCCGGTCCGGATCGTGGCCTGTCGCTGTGCAATCGTAGGAGGTCGCTTCGATGACAGGCGGACGCTCGAGCTCGGAGGCGGGCACTCAGTCGTCCGGCGCCGCGACTGGCGGCGGACGCGGTGGCAGCGGCGCGGGCAGCGCGGGAGGCGCGGGCCGGGACCCGCTGGCCTTCCTGGCGGATGAGATCGAAGAACTGAAGCGGGCCAGCCTGTACCGGCCGATGCGCGTCCTCAGCTCGCCCCAGGCGGCCGAGGTCGTCGTAGACGGCAAGGAGCTGATCAACCTCTCCTCCAACAACTACCTGGGCCTGGCGACGCATCCCCGGCTGGTCAAGGTCGCCCTGGAGACGACGCGCGACTTCGGGGTCGGCTCCGGGGCGGTGCGCACGATCGCCGGCGACATGTCGATCCACGAGAAGCTCGAGGCCGAGCTGGCCGAGTTCAAGCACGTGGAGGCGGTGCTGACGTTCCAGTCGGGTTTCACGGCGAACACGGGCGTAATCCCGGTCGTGACCGGCGAGAACGATTTGATCGTCTCGGATGCGCTCAACCACGCCTCGATCATCGATGGCATGCGGATGAGCAAGGCGCCGCGCGTCGTCTATCCGCACAAGGACATCGCGGGGCTGCGGGAGCTGCTTCGGACTGCCCGTGAGAAGGGCCGAGTCGACGCCGGCGGGGCGCCATACCGGCTGATCCTCGTCGTCACGGACGGCGTCTTCAGCATGGACGGCGACATCGCCCCGCTTCCGGAGATCGTCGCCGCGGCGGAGGAGTTCGGCGCCGCGGTGATGGTCGATGACGCGCATGCGTCTGGCGTGCTCGGCAAGAACGGCCGCGGGACCGTGGACCATTTCGATCTCCACGGCCGGGTCCACATCCAGGTCGGGACGATGTCAAAGGCCATGGGGGTGCTGGGCGGCTACGTGGCCGGCAGCAGGGCCCTTCGCGACATGCTGACCCAACGCGCCCGCCCGTTCCTCTTCTCCACGTCGCACCCGCCCGCCGTCGCGGCGGCGTGCCTCGAGGCGATCCACGTCCTCCTGGAGCAGCCCGAGTTGATCGACCACCTCTGGGCCAACACGATCTACTTCAAGGGCGAACTGCGCCGGCTCGGCTTCGACGCGGGCGTCTCGGAGACGCCGATCACGCCGGTGATGATGGGCGACTCGGCCATGGCCCAGCGCTTCAGCGCCCGACTCTTCGACGAAGGCGTCTTCGCCCAGGCCGTCGTCTTCCCGACGGTCGCTCTGGACAGAGCCCGAATTCGTACGATCGTCACGGCCGAACACTCGACCGAACAGCTCGACCGCTGCCTGGCCGCCTTCGTCAAGGTCGGCCGCGAACTCGGTCTCGTGCAGGCTTAGGGCCGACTCGCCGACAATAGGGACGGGTCGAACTGACACTCGACCGGCCGATACATTGACAGGCCGGCCTGCGGGCCACGCCGCCGATCGAGGGCATGCATGGATTTCCCGAGCCGCGTCTCGCTGACCATCACGAACTACTGCAACCTGCGCTGCCGGATGTGCGGGCAGTGGAGCGAGGAAGGCTACGTCCGCGCGAACACCGACGGCTTGAAGAACGAGATGTCACTGGCGGAGTGGAAAGGCGTCGTGGACGAGCTGGCGGCCCACGACGTCGAGTGGGTGCTGCTGCGCGGCGGCGAAGTGTTCATGTACCCGGGCATCGTGGAATTGCTGGACTACATGCACGACGCCGGTCTGACGATCTCTATCGACACGAACGGGACGATGCTCGAGCAGTTCGCGGTGGACCTGGTTCGGATCGGCGATATACACCTGACGATTTCGGTCGACGGACCGGAGCAGATTCACGACGCGGTGCGCGGGGTTCCGGGCACGTTCCGGCGAGTCAAGGCCGGCCTGGCGGCGCTCGCCCGCGAGGAGGCTGCTGCAGGTCGAGAGGTCGGCCGCGGGATCTGCTTCACGATCAGCCAGTACTCTTACAAGGGTCTCGGCGCCATGCCGGACGTCGCCCGCGATCTCGGAATCGACTCGATTTCGATCGTGCCGTACTACTACTTCCCAGAGTCGGTCGGCCGGCAGTACGAGCAGGAGCTCGTCGCTCTCGGGTGTACGGCGTATTCGTGGCTCGGCTTCCATCACGAGGATTCGGGCGTCGACTTCGACGAGTTCCTGGGCCAGCTGCGCCAATACAAGGCCACTCTGGGCCAGATTCGCGACTATCCGTACCTGCCGCTGAACGAGGAGCAGTTCCGGGCCTGGTTCGCCGACGCGGAGTCGCCGGTCGGGTCGGCCGGGTGTCACAACATCGAGAATCTGATCGACATCCAGCCCGACGGCTCGGCCAACTTCTGCGTCGATTTCATCGACTATTCGTTCGGCAACGTCCGAGAAGCATCGATCGCCGAGCTATGGAATGGCGATCGAGCCGAGCGGTTCCGCGAGCTTCGGCGGAGCAAGCCGCTGGCGGTCTGCTATCGCTGCGGCGCCAAGTTCATGTCCCAGTCATGGAGCGAGTACAACTAGCCGATGTCTTCCGATGACCTCCGCGCGCCCGCCCAGGCGTTCGACATTCCGATCGATGCCCACATGCACACGGACCTGTCGCCCGATAGCCGTGTCCCGATGGAGCTTTACGCCGCCCAGGCCTTCGAACGCGGCATCCCCGAAATTGCGCTGACGGACCACCTCGATTTCATGCCGGGCGCGCAGGCCTACGAATACGCCGACTACCCACGCCGCGAGCGACTTATTCGCGACCTCCAGGAGCGGTGGGCGGGCAAGGTCCGAATTCGCTTCGGCGTCGAGCTCACCTACGAGTCGCGCTACGAGCACGACATCCGCGAGCATCTGGCGACACACCGGTACGACTACACGATCGGCTCAGTCCACGCCATGTCCGACGGGCCATATGCCAAGTCGCGGGTGGCGAGCTGGGCCGCCGGCAAGACCCTGGCCGAAGCCGTGGCTCCGTACTTCGCAGAGGTCGCGGGGGCGATCCGGAGCGGCCTCTTCGACACGATGGGCCATCTCGACCAGTGCAAGCGGTGGATGCTGCACTGGTTCTCGCCCGCCGACTACGCGGCTGCGCCGGAGCTGTACGAGCCGCTCCTGGTGGCACTCGTCGAGAGTGGAACGGCCCTCGAGGTGAACGCGTCGGGACTGCGATACCCCGAGCACGAGACGTATCCGGCGGCGTGGGTAGTTGCGCGGTTCCGCGAGTTGGGCGGGCAGCGCGTTACGGTTGGGTCGGACTCGCACCTGCCGCACTGCTTTGCGTTTGGGCTGGAGGAGGCCTGCGAGATCGTGGCCGCCGCGGGCTTCGACCGCTTGAGCCTCGAACGGGCCGTGGACCGCGGCGACCTGGTCCTGCCGGAGCGATTCCGGCGCTGAGTGAGGGACCGGCGCCGGCCGAGCGGTCTGCGCCCCGTTCTTCGGCCGGCTCGGCGCCGCGGCGGTGGCGCACGGTGGCCCGGTTACGCACCGTGGGCCGGTCGCGCCGAGTGGCTCCGTCGCGACGCGCGGCGCGGCGCGCGCCATTGACGCGTAGCCGACACCGCGGATATTGGCGCGGCTCTTATTCTTGGCTCGTGGAATTGATCGTCCTCGGATCCGCGCCCGCCTACACCGACCGATCCGGCTCGGCCGCCTCGTCCTATCTACTGCGGATTGGCAGCGCCGCGCTGGTGCTGGACCTCGGGCAGGGCTCGCTCGCGAACCTGGCTGCGACCGTGGAGCCAAGCACGCTCACCGCCATCCTGGTGAGCCACCTCCACCCGGACCACTTCGTCGATCTGGTGCCGCTGCGCCACTACCTGAAGTGGGAGTTCACTCCCGCGCGGCGGCTCGGTGTCCTGGGGCCGGCCGGCCTGGCCGGGCGGGTCGACTCGCTGAACGGCGAGCCCGGNNTTCGACGTCGCGGTCCGCCGCATCCCGCACACGGAAGAGAGCTACGCGTTCCGTGTCGCCCCGGGCGGGAGCAACGGCGAGGCCCCGGCGCCCGGCCTCGTCTATTCGGGCGACTGCAGCCGCGCCGACGACCTGCTGCCGCTGATCCGCCGCGGCGACACGCTACTGGCCGAGGCCACGTTTGGCGCCGGCCCGGTTGCGCCGGGCGCCCAGCACATTACCTCCGGCGACGCCGCGCGAGTCGCCGCGTCCGGGGGCGCGGCCCGGATGCTGCTCACCCACATCCTCTCCGGCCATTCGCGCCAGGACACCCTCGACGCAGCCTGCGCGGCGTTCTCCGGCCCGGTCCGGCTGGTCACCGAAGGCGACCGGTTCGAGATCTAGGCCGGTGCGGCTCGGCGCCGCGTGGTTGCTGTTCGCAACTGGTAGTTGCGCGGCGGGCGAGGCGAGCCGCGTCGGGGCCCGCCCCACCGTGCGTTCTTGCGGATCGCAAGCTGCAGTTGCTTCCCGCGACGAGCCAGGCGCCTGGGATCCTCGTGCGCCTTCGGGACCTGTTGGCAGTAGGCTGGAGCCGCTTCCCCGGAGTCATTCCCCGCTTTGCGCAAGTGGTATTTGCGATCCGCAAGAGCCCACGCCGCGGATTCGACTCGCTCGCCGGAGATCATGTGGGAGGCGGCCGCCCCGCGGCCACGACACGTTAACCTGACACGCGGCCCAGAGTCGTTCAAGATTGGCGGGCATGCCAAAGACTGCTCGGAACGAGCCAACAAGGGAGAAGCGCAATGGCTGACAGCGCAGTGACCGCGGGACCGCTCAGCGCCGAAGAGCTCCACCTGATCGACGCCTACTGGCGGGCCGCCAACTACCTGAGCGTCGGCCAGATCTATCTGCTGGACAACCCGCTACTGCGCCGGCCGCTCGAGGCTGGCGACGTCAAGCCGCGGCTGCTCGGACACTGGGGGACGACGCCGGGCCTGAACCTGATTTACGCCCACATGAACCGCGAGATCAAGGCCCGCGACCTCAACACCATCTACATCATCGGCCCCGGGCACGGCGGCCCNNGCTCGGCTACTCGCTGTCGCACGCGTACGGCGCCGCGTTCGACAACCCGGACCTGCTCGTCTGCTGCATCGTCGGCGATGGCGAGGCCGAGACGGGCCCGCTGGCAACCGGCTGGCACTCGAACAAGTTCCTCGACCCAAAGGGCGATGGCGCGGTCCTGCCGATCCTGCACCTGAACGGCTACAAGATCGCGAACCCCACGGTCCTGGCCCGGATCCCCGAGCACGAGCTACGCGACCTGATGATCGGCTACGGCTACAAGCCGTACTTCGTCACCGGCGACGAACCGGCCCTCGTGCATCAGCAGCTAGCCTCGACGCTCGACACGGTTTTGGACGAAATCAAGGAGATCCAGTCGGCCGCCCGCTCCGGAAAGCCCAAGGGCCGGCCGGCGTGGCCGATGATCGTTCTTCGAACGCCCAAGGGCTGGACCGGCCCCAGGACGGTCGACGGCAAGCAGGTCGAAGGAACCTGGCGCTCACACCAGGTGCCGCTCGCGGACACGCGGACCAACACCGCGCACCGGGACCAGCTCGAAACGTGGATGCGCAGCTACAAGCCCGAGGAACTCTTCGACGAGAAAGGCGCGTTCCGGCCTGAACTGGCCGCACTAGCGCCCCACGGCGATCGGCGAATGGGCGCAAACCCGCACGCCAACGGCGGCCTGCTCCTGCGCGAACTGATCATGCCGGACTTCCGCAAGTACGCCGTGGACGTGCCCAAGCCGGGCGGCACGCTGAGCGAGGCGACCTTCGTCGCCGGCACGTTCATCCGCGACATCATGGCGAAGAACATCGACAACTTCCGGATGTTCGGGCCCGACGAGACGGCCTCCAACCGCTTCCAGGCAATCTTCGAAGTCACGGGCAAGGCCTGGGATGCCGAGGTGATCCCGGAAGACGCCAAGGACAACGTGCTTTCGGTCGACGGCCGGGTGATGGAGGTTCTCTCCGAGCACCAGTGCGAGGGCTGGNNCACGCCAAGTGGCTGAAGGTGACCCGCGACATCCCGTGGCGCCGACCGATCGCGTCGCTCAACTACGTGCTGAGCTCGCTGGTCTGGCGCCAGGATCACAACGGCTTTACCCACCAGGACCCGGGCTTCATTGACCACGTAGTCAACAAGAAGGCCGAGATCATCCGCGTCTACCTGCCGC
>PMJT01000194.1 GCA_003158495.1 Chloroflexota bacterium
CAGTAGCCGAGCTCGCGCATCATTTCGAGGTCGAATGTAGTGCGCTGCCGAAGCCTGGCGCCCTCCAGCTCTCGGCCCTGCGCCTCCAGCTCGCCGACCCGGACCTCCATCTCGTCGCCGATGGCCTGGACGGCGGCGATCAGCTTGTCCTTGGGCGTCACGAAATGCGTGGCCGGATAGACGTTGACTTCCTTGCGCTCGGCCAGCAGCTCGCCGGTCAGCGAATCCAACTCCGTGATCCGCTCGACTTCGTCGCCGAAGAACTCCACACGGACGAGACGGTCCTCCGCCGCCGGGATCAACTCCAGCGTGTCGCCGCGAACGCGGAAGCGGGCACGCGTTAGCGCGGCATCGTTGCGCTGGTACTGGAGATCGACAAGGTGGCGCAACACCGCGTCGCGCCTGTACTGGGCGCCGACGCGCAACCGCAGGATCGTGGCGCCGTAGTCCACCGGGGCACCCAGGCCGTAGATGCAGCTGACACTGGCGACAATGATCACGTCCCGCCGCTCGAAANNACGTAGTACTCGACCGCGTTGTCCGGGAAGAACTCGCGGAACTCCGAGTACAGCTGCGCGGCCAGGGTCTTGTTGTGGGCAAGCACCAGGGTGGGTTTCTGATGCTTCTCTATCACGGACGCTATCGCGAAGGTCTTCCCCGTACCGGTCGCGCCCAGCAGCGTCTGATGGCGCAGGCCCTTGGCCAGACCTTCGCTCAGCTTTTCGATCGCAACGGGTTGGTCGCCGGTCGGTTTGAAGTCGGCGACGAGCCGGAAGTCGGGCACTTCTACCTCGGCAGCAATTCGGTCGAGTATATCGCCGCGTCGATATATAGAACAACAGTTCGGTACACCGGGCGACAGGGTGAGACTAACTCAGAAATCCTGCCGTAATGCGTCAGGTTGCGGAGAGAAGGCATGGAAACAGCCGACCGTCCTGGTCAGAATGTCGCTGCATGAGATTCCATCTGAAGTCCCGGCAACCCACTCGGCCGGCCCGACCGGTCCTCGACCCCGGCGAGTCGGACTGGATCGCTCGCTCGCGGAAACCGTTCGGAGCGTACGCGGTCGGAACGCACGTACCGGTCGTCTTCGAGCAGTACGCCCGGATCCTCCATCCGGCCTGGTCCGGCCCACACGCCCCGGTTCGGTGGGATGAAGTCGCGGGATCATCCGGCCGGACCATCCATGCGCTCGCCCAGTGGGAGTCGATCTCGAGGCCGCCCGATGGGCGTCGTTCGCCGCATCTCTTCGTCCAGGCGCCGCGACGCGGGGGCCTGCCGCCCGATCAGCTGGCATCGCTTTGCCGCCTGCTGACGCGTTTCACGGGCACGCCCGACCGATGCTTCATTGGAGTGTGGGAGGGCTACGGATGGCTGCCTCTCTCGGATCACGCCGCCGCCCGCGAACTTCGCCTCGACCAGCGAACGTTCCTGGTGATAGAGGGATCAATCGCAGGCGCTACGGCGGTCGGTTCGCGATATTGGAACGGCCCATTCCAGCCCGAACCCCCGACGCTCATCTGGCCCGCCGACCGGGCCTGGTTTGTCGCGAGCGATCCCGACCTCGACTCGACGTACGTCGGCGGTTCAACGGCGATGATCGAGGCGCTGCTGGCGACACCCGGCCTGGAGGCCTGGCCGATCGGGTCGACCGACCGCGTTACGCTCGACAGCGACACGATCAACGGGATTCCACCGGACGCCAGGCGACATCGATAGCGGCGGGGCCCGCGGACCCCGGCCGGAACAAAACCGGATGATCGCCCGAACGCCACCTACCAGGTCCAGGCGATCACGGTCGACGACTTGCCGGTAGAGCTGCTTGCCTGGACCACGACCGCGTACAGGTACAGCATGGAGCTGCCGCTCTCGACGCAGCCGTCACCGTAGGACTCGCCGTCGCCCTACCAGCCACTACCCGGCCAGTAAGACCTCGACCGTGGCCGAGCCGGCCCGCTCCAGCGCGAACCCAACCGCCTTCTCCCCTGCCCTGACTTCGTAGTCGCCGAGGAAACCGCTGAAGCGGATCCGACCCTCGGCGTCCGTGGTCATCGCCGTGGGAGAAAGCCACCACTCGCCTTTGATGAGGCCGAGCATCGCCTCGTAGGAGGGTTTGGGCGAGTAGTCACGGCGGACCAGGCCAGCCGGTGCGCCGAGCCAGGCCCGATCCGTGAGATCCCAGTACGTCATCGCCTCGACCGAGGGCTGCGACAAGAGCGTCTTGTAGTGGCGCACGATCTCGTCGGCCTGGCGAGCTTCGCCTTCGGGAGTCGTCGGCCAGTCGGGGATCTGGTAGTCGTTCAGGTCCACGATTTCGGGCGGCATGATGTGGCCGGAAACGATCGTCGTTTCGGTGAAATGCAGGGGCAGGCCGTACCGAGCAAACCTGTCGATTACTTTGAGGGTCTTCTCCTCGCCCCAGTATCCCTGGTGCATGTGGCTTTGCAGGCCGATTGCGTCGATCTCGATGCCGGCCTCGAGCACGCCCTCGATCAGGCACTCGAAGGCGGTCGACATGTCGAAGTCGTTCAGCAGGAGAAAGCCCTTAGGGTTCGACTCCCGCGCCGTCTCGAATGCCATCCGAACCGTCGCGATCCGACCGTTGGCCCGGCAGATGCGGGTGATGCCGTTCTCGCCGTTCTCGAAGACGGGCATGATCACGGCTTCGTTGATCGCGTCCCATGTGTCGATGAGGCCGCGGAAGTCCGTCACCTCGCGGGTTATGCGGGCCCTTTGCGCCTCCAGAATCTCGTCGTTGGAGAGTGGCAGCAGCCAGTCCGGCTGGACCGTGTGCCAGCAGAGCGGGTGACCCTTGAGGGCGACACCGCGATCCGCGAACCAGCGGGCGGCGGACCGGACGCGGGCCGTGTCGGCACGGCCACGCGCCGGCTCGAAGCGGCCCCAGTAGAACGGCAGCGTGGCGAAGTTGAAGAGCGCAAGCCACTCGTCGGCGAGCTTCTCCATCTCGGCGCGTTCCTCGCCTTGGATCTCGTCGTTTGCGAGCGGAATGAACTCGAAACCGGTAGAGCCGAAGAGGAACTTGTGCCCGGTCTGCGCGACCGTGACTTCGGCGTACGCGAGCGGCTGGCCGCCTGCGGTCACCGTGACTGTCGCCTCGGCGGTGCGGTGCTGGCGGATCAGGTCATCCACGCTCATTGCTTTACCTCGAACCAAGCTCGACGAGGCCCGTCTCGGAGGCGAGCATAGCGGCCCGACCTACCAAACGAAGCCCGAGCCGACCGTGTCCTGCATCGCCGCGACCATCTGCGACTGGGGGATGACGTGGAGTTGTCCGTCCTGGTTGCCGCCCCGCTTGTTGCAGGCCCGACCGCACGTGTCGATGTAGGTGTACGTCGGCGGCAACGCGGTGTTGTCGTAGCCGACGATCGCCACGGAGTGGCGAATGTGCGGCGTGGCGGCGCCAGCCTGCCAGTTCGGCAGCCCGTGCGTGTCCAGCTCTACGACCACCGGGACGCCGTCGCGGCCGACGTCGAGGGTGACAGCTACGTGCAGGTCACGGGCAGCGGTCGGGTCGAAGCGCATGACCGAGGCGTACCAGTAATCGGCCCATCCGCTCGCATGCCCTGAGGCCTCCCAGTTGAGCGCAACCTGGATGTTCGTCCGCGGGGCGCCGATCGTGGGATAGAGCGGCTTGCCGTTGGCGTCGGCATACACCGCCTCCCCGACCGACTGCCAGTCGGGCGGCTGCATCGCCATCCCGATATACATGATGTAACCGCGGGCATGGGCGGTGTAGCCGTTGACGGTGTCGGTGCCGGACCAGTAGGTGCCGATCCGGGCGCCGCTGCTCGACCTGACTACCGTCGGGCCGGGCGACGGCCATGCCGCACCTTCGGCCGCATAGGGGTCGACGAAGTAGCCCGCCGCGCCGGTAACGTCCGGGCGACCCGTCAGCTGCTGCCAGTAGTAGAGCGCGGTCGTGGTTGCGCCCGCCTCGCACAGGTTCCAGAGGTTCTGGTCGGTGAAGCGGTTGCCCTTCGCGTCGGCACCGTCGCCGAGAGGCTCGATGATCCAGCGGGAATATGTTGTGTCGAGGGTGAAGGCGGCCGGCGCCGTGCTGCCCGTGGCGGGGTTGCGGAGCGGGTCCGCGGCCGCGTCCAGGACCGCGATCTTGCCGTCGACGAGCGCGATCCTTCCGGCGGCCTTGAGCCGGAGCCAGTCGGCCGAATGGGCCGGCACGGGACGGCGTGGGGCCGGGGCGTCCACTTGATCGGTCGGCAGGGCCCCGTGAAGCGGCGCCGCCGACGGCGTTGCGAAGACGTCGATGGCCTGGAAGATCGGGCCGGCCGCGGTCGGGACGAGCGTCGGCGTCGGAGGTCCGGTGACCATGCGAGCGGCGGTGCCGGTTGTACCGGCCGCGAATGAGCCACCGGCGACCACACTGGGCCGGGGCGAAGCTTTCTCGCCCTGACCTGGCGCAGGCGCCGGAGAGCACGCGGCAACGGCGGACACGATGACCAACCCAACCGATCCGAAGACCGACAGCCGGCCCCTGCCGACCCAAAGCGCACCTACCACACGAAGCCCGACCCGACGTGGTTCTGGATCGCGAGGACCATCTGCGACTGGGCGATGACGTGGATCTGGCCGTTCTGGTTGCCGCCGCGGTTATTGCACTGGCGGCCGCACGTGTCTACGTACGTGAACGTGGGCGGATTCGCGGTGTTGTCGTACCCAACGATCGTAACCGCGTGGCGGATGTGGGGCGTGGCGGCGCCGGCCTGCCAGTTCGGCAAGTTGTACGTGTCGACCGCCCCTATCACCGGTACGCCGTCGCGGCCGACGTCAAGCATCACGGCGGCTGTCAGGTCGCGGGCGAGCGTCGGATCGGGCCGGAGCACCGACGCGTAGTAAGCCTCGGGCCACATCGCGACATCCTCGCGGGAAACCTCCCAGTTCAGGCCGGCCTGGATGTTCGTCCGGGGCGTGCCGAGCGTCGGATACACCGCGACACCGTTCTTGGCAAACGCGGCAAACCCTTGAGACGGCCATGTCGACGGCTGCGCCTTCATCGCCATGTACATCAGGAAGCCGCGGCCGTGGGCGGTGAAACCGCTGACCGTGTCCGAGCCGGACCAGTACGTGCCCAGGGCAGTGCCGTTGGCGACGGCAATCGTCGGGCCCCGGGCCGGCCACGGGACTCCCTCCCCGGCGTATGGGTCGAGGAAGTATCCGGCGGTTCCGGTCACGTTCGGGTAGCCGGTCAACTGCTGCCAGTACCACAGGGCCACGGTCATCGCGCCGTCACCGCAGAGGTTCCAGTAGCTGAGGTCGCTGAAGCGATTCCCTTTCTCGTCTGTTCCGTATCCGAACGGCTCTACCACCCATCGCGTCCAGTTGACGTCGAGCATCCGCTTGGCGGGCAACGGCTTGCCCGTCGACTGGTAGACCATCGGGTCGGCGCCGTCGGGCAGAATGACGATCTGGCCGTCGAGGATGGCGACCCTGCCCGAAGCCTTGAGAGTGAGCCAATCGATCGACTGGTCCGGCATAGGGCGCCGAAGATCGATGTGGGCGGCCGGGTCGGTCGGGAGGGCGCCGCGCGCCGGAGGCGGGCTGGGGCTGAAGAAGAGATCGAGCGGCGGGAACGTGGCTGCGGTCGGCACGCTGGGGCTTGGGCTGAACAGAGTCCCGGGAACGACGATACCGCTTGCGGTTGGGACCGAGGTATCGTCCGGAGTCGACGCCACGGCAATCGGACTGCTGCCAGTCGAAGCCGCAGACGGTGACGCTGACGGAGTGGCGCTCGCGCCGGCCAGGAGCGAGTACCCGGCCAGGGCAACGATCGCGGCTACGGCCGCAGCCGCAGCGAGGATCCTTGGCGATGGTCGAAGAGTTGCCGGCACGCCCCGATTGTACGTACGGAGTCACCCTTGCCCCCTTTGGCAAGGAGCCAGGAGCGTCGTCCGGCACCCCAACCTTGCGAAGCCGACGCGTTTCTCCAGATTGCCCGTCACGTGGGGGCTATGTGACATCGCGGCCGCAGGACGGAGCCGGGCGCGTGTCGAACGGGCTGTTGATGCCCCTGCCGATCGGGTCTACCCGGTCAAACGCACCCAGAAGATGCCTCTGCACCCGGCGTGTCCCCATTTGTGAATTGCGCCCACCAGGCGGGCGTCCAGCAGAAATCAGGGCGCGCGGCCCGCCGGTTGGTACGGCAGGCGCCGCCCCTCAGCGCTGACCTGCGAGCAACTCGTCCAGGGCGGCGTTGACGGCGAGAGAGACCTCCGCGAGGGAGCCATCGGTCCGTATCGTGCGGGTCGCGGCGGCGCGCCAGACCGGGAGCGACGCCACCTGGGCGGCGATCCGCTGGCGGGCGTCGACATCGGCCATGCCGCGGCCGATCAGCCGGCCGAGCTGGACCTCCGGGTCGCACAGAACGAGCCAAAGTCCGTCGCACCAGTTCGCGTGACCAGCCTCGACGAGCTTGATCGCTTCGAGAACGATCGCAGTGGGCCGTCCGGCGTCAGCGGCTCGAATCGCGTCGCGCTCCAGGTTCTCGACGGCGGGATGGACGACCGATTCGAGTTCGGCGAGCCGGTCCGGGTTCGAGAATACGAGGCGGCCCAGCGCTGCGCGATCGAGCGAGCCGTCTTGGCGCCGGTACGATTCGCCGAACCGGGCGACGATCGATCCCGTCACCGGCGTTCCGGGCGACATGAGATCGCGAGTCAGCTGGTCCGCGTCGACGACGGCCGCGCCGCGCTCCGCCAGGAATCCGGCCACGGTCGACTTGCCGCAGCCGATGGGACCGATCAGGCCGATCAACGGCGCGCGCGTGCTGAGTGGCCCGCGCCCCGGGAGATGGCCGCGCCCTCGCCCGGGATCCATCACGGGGCCGCCTCCTCCATCTCGAGCCAGGCCTCCTCGGCCACGGCGAGGGCTTCGTTCACGGCGGCGAGGTCGCCGCTGACCCGGCGCAACTCCACGAAGTTGCCGTGGACACTCGGGTCCTGGAGTGCCGACTCTAGCAGGCCTTTACGCTCGGTGAGGCGGGCGAGTTCCTCGTCGAGCTGGGCGCGGCGACGACGGTAGGCATCCTTCGACAGCTTCTCGAGCTGGCGGTTCGGCGCCGGGGCGGGCAATCCCGCCCGAGTGGCCCCGTTGCCCGACGTTGCCTTGCCACCCGGCTTCGAATGAGTCGAAATGGCGGACGAACGCGCCCCGGCCGTGGAACTCGGGGTCCCGACCGCGGAGGCCGGCCTACGAACGCCGGGCGCGGCGCTCCGGCCGCCGTGAAGCCGTACCGCCTCCCGTTCTGCGGCAGCTTTCGCCGTCCAACCGTCGGCGACCGCCGCCCGCCAGGCGCGATATCCGCCGTCGAACGGGACGGCCAGGCCGTCGTCGACGACCCAGAGTGCGTTGCAGACCTTCTCGAGAAGTCGCCGGTCGTGGCTAACGATCAGGAGTGTCGCGTCAGTGCCGGCCATGAACGCCTCGAGCGCCTCGCGGGCCGGGATGTCGAGGTGGTTCGTCGGTTCGTCGAGCAGCAGCAGGTTCGAGGGCAAGAGGAAGAGCAGGGCCAGCTCGAGACGAGAGCGCTCGCCGCCGGAGAGGGCCGTGATCTCCTTGAAGACATCGTCGCCGCGGAAGAGGAACCTGGCCAGGTGGCCGCGCGCCGCCGCCGGCGTTAGTGGCATCTCGTCCAGCAGCGCGTCGAGAACCGTGGCTCCGGGGATCGGCAGGTCGCGCAGCTGGGCGAGATAGCTGAGCTGGACGTTGCGGCCCAGGTCCAGCATGCCGTCGATTGGCTGCAGTTCGCCGGCGATCGTGCGCAGGAGAGTGGTCTTGCCGGCGCCGTTCGGGCCGACGATGCCGACGCGATCGCCCCGCCGGAGTTCGAGCCATGGAACCCTGGCAACCGGGGTCACGGTGGGAGCGACCGGCCCGGCCGGCACCGTTGCGGCCGGCACCGTTGCCTCGGGCGGCGTTGCCCCGGCCGATGACGTCGCGCCGTCCGGCGCCGTGGGCGCCGCCCAGGCCCGACCGGTTGCCCCGGCCGCATCCATCGACCGGTAGCCGACGACGAGCCCCTCGGCCCGGATAACCGACTCGTATGACCTCGCTGCCTGGCCGCCGGCGAGGGCTTCCGTCGGGAGGCGCAGCTTCGCATCAGAGCGGCGTTTCTCGAGCGGTTGCAGAGCCTCGAGTCGCGCTTCGTGTTCGTGCATCTTGGCGAACTTGCGCTGGTGGCGGTAGAGCTGGACAAGTTCCTGTTCGCGGGATATCGCGCCGGCCCGGGACTCGGCCTCCTCCGCGGCGCGAATGTCGCGCTCCTCGCGCTGGCGGGCGTATGAGGCGTAATCGCCGCGGAACGGCGTGAGGCGTCGATCTCGCAACTCCCAGACGCGCGCCACGGTCGCATCGAGGAAGGTGCGGTCGTGCGACGCCACGAGCAGACTGCCGTGGCGTCGGCTGAGGTGCTCCTCGAGCCATTCCAGGGCCCCCAGGTCCAGGTGGTTCGTGGGCTCGTCGAGGAGCAGCAGCTCCGGGTCCGATAGCAGCAGCCGGGCCAGCGCGGCCCGGGTCTGCTCTCCGCCGGAGAGATTCGTCGGCGGCCGATCCCAATCGGAACGCTCGAAGCCGAGACCGGAGAGGGCGGCCTCAACGCGCTGGTCGAGCGAGTAGCCGTCCTTGACGGCGAATTCGTGCTGGAGGTTTTCGTACTCCGGCTCGGTCACGCGGCCTTCGTGCTCAAGGCCGCGCAGGCGGCGCTCCAGTTCCTCGAGCCGCTTCGCGCCGGATCGCACAGCCAGCCGGAGACTTGCCGACTCGATGAAGGCGGCGTCGACGTGGGCCTCCTGCGAGAGCATGGCAAGTGCCAGGCCGCGCTTGCGATGGACGACACCACCGTCCGGCTCGTCGATCCCGGAAATGAGCTTGAGCAGGGTCGTCTTGCCGGCACCGTTCGGGCCGACAAGGCCGATCCGGTCGCCGGCGGCGATCGAGGCATCGACGTGGTCGAGGATGACGAAGTCGCCGACCTCGCGGTGGACGCCTTCGAGACGGACGATCGACATCAGGCCGACCCTCCGGCCCGGGCCGCGGCGCGCCTGGTCGCGGCGGCCTTGCGGGTCGCGGCCACTCGGCGCGCTCGCTCGGCGGCCTTCTCGGCGGCCAGCGCTTCTTCCGCCGGGGACCGGCCGAGAACGCAATCTCCGGGAAGTTCGTTCCAGCGGGGGCCGCGCCTCGTGGCTGTGGCGGTGGCTTTGGCGGCTCCGGCGCCCTGGCCGGCGGAGGCGTCTCCGCCCCGATCCGAGGCGATCTCGCGCCGGGTACCCGGCAGCCTCTGACACCAGGCGCAGAAGTGCGTCGAGCGCCCGCCAACGACCATCCGCCGGATCGGCCGGCCGCAGCGGTTGCACGGCTCGCCGGCTCGCTGGTAGACGTCGAGGTGCTCCTGCATCGAACCGTCGCCTTCCGGGGCGGTGTAGTCGTCGACGGAGCTACCGCGCCGTTCGACGGCCTCGGCCAGGACATCGCGCAGAGCCGTGTAGAGTCGCCGCGCCTCTTCGGGCCGGACGGTGTGGGCGTCGCGGAGCGGGTGGAGCCGCGCCCGCCAGAGAGCCTCATCGGCGTAGATGTTGCCCACGCCCGCTACGAAATCCTGGTTGAGTAGCAGCGTCTTGAGTCGTCCCCGGCGTCGGGACAGCAGTGCCACGAAATGCGCGGCGGTGAACTCGTCGGCGAGCGGCTCGGGACCGGCCGCAAGTACGCCGGCCGCCTCGCCATCGACCGGCAGCCCCGTGGCCGGGTCGCGCCGGTAAAGCCCTATCCGCCCGAACTTGCGCATGTCGCGAAACCTGAGCTCACGACCGTCCGACAGCTCCAGGACTAGATGAACATGGCGATCCTGCGGCGTCCCGGCCGGAACCACGAAGAGCTGCCCGGTCATCTTGAGGTGGACGGTCAGGACCGCCGGCCCGGCCGCCGAGGCGCCGACCGCGACGGCGGCGCCGGGCTCGCGTTCGGGCGCGGCCCCGCCCTTCGGTCCAACCCAGATCAGAAGCTGTTTGCCGCGCCGGCCCACGCCCTCGATCTCACGCCCCGATACCGCCGCAGCGAACTCCTCCGGGTCGTGGCTTCGAAGCGTCCGGGGCCAGTTCGAGCGAGCGCCGGCGACGCGCGAGCCCGTCACCAGGCCCCGCAGGTCGCGGGCAATAGTTTCGACTTCCGGCAACTCGGGCATGGCTAGAGGGTAACGGGGCCGCGCCCGCATTGCTGCGACCACTAATTGGCACGGAACGCGTACTTCCCTCCTCGTGGAATAGGCAGCCACCGAGCCCGGCCGCTACTATGATCGGACGGCGAGGCGCCGGAGATGCGCGCAGAACCACGGAGGATCACTTGAGCTTCCTGAAACGAGCCTCGCGTGACAGGACCGCGACGGTCGACTATGTCGCGAAGGCGATGGATCAACTCCGGCACGCCGGCGCCGATCCTACCGCCCCTCATCAGACGCGCCATTTCGTCTACGTCCCGGGCGTCAAGGCCGCGCAGCAACTCGCCCGTCGCCTCAAGACCCCGGATCGTCTCGTCGAGGTCGACACTTCCGCCCGAACCGGCTACTGGCTGGTAGTTGTCCGCCAGTCGATGGTGGTCACGCCCGAATCGATGGCTTCCCTGCGTACGGAGTTCGAGTCCGCGGCCGCACCGCTGGGCGGCGCATACGACCGCTGGCAGGTGGACCTCCAGGGTTCCTGACGTCACCGGCGGCCACCGGCCGCCGGGAAGCGCCCCAGCGGCGCCTCGCCGATCCGCCCGGGCCGACGCCCAGTTCTACGCCAGCTTCGGCGCGACCTTCTGCTGTAACTCCAGGCAGACCTGCCTCGCCAGCTCCACGAACGCCACCTGGGCGGCGGAGCGGTACCGGTCGCGATGCCAGGCCAGGGTCAGGACGCGCGGGGGCACCCCGGTCTGGATGACCGCACATTTCGGGTCCGCCTCGTCCACGGTCAGGCGGGGCACGAGCGCGACACCGATGCCCGCGACGACCAGCGCCTGGACGGTAGTGTTGTCGTCTGAGCGGAAGACCCACTCCGGGTTGCCGCCGTTGGCGCGAAGGTATTCCTCCGCACCAACCGTGCTTCGGCAATGCCGGAAACCGATAAGCGGCTGCTCGGATACCTCTCGCGCCGTCAGTGAGCGGTTCAGGCGGGCAAGCGGCGAAGCCGCCGGCACCACGAGCACGTAGGGGTCGCGGAACAGCTCAACCGACTCGAATGGCCCCTCCGACAACGGGTAAACGGCGAACGACAGGTCCAGGTCGCCGGACTCGACCAGGTTGAGCAGGCCGTCGTCCGAGTTGGTCTCCACGAGATGAACCTCGACCTCCGGCCAGAGCCCGGTGAAGATGCCCAGGGTGGCCGGTAGGACGCGGGCGCCGACGCTCTGGTACGTCCCGACACTCAGTTTGCCCGAGGCCCCCTCCGAGTAGGCGCGCAGGTCCGCACGGGCCGCCCGCATCCGCGCAACGATCGCGTCGGCATGACGCAGCAGGAGGGCACCTGCCTCCGTGACCTCAACCGTTCGCCGGCCGCGGGATCTATCGAGGAGCCGGACCCCCAGGATCGACTCCAGTGCGGCGACGTGCTGGCTGACCGCCGACTGGGTGTAGTCGAGCGAGTCGGCCGCCTCATGGAACGACCCGGACGCGGCGACCGCCCGGAAACTCAGCAGGTGGCGGTATTCAAGCTCGGAGGAATGATCACTGTCCATAATTACTAATTGAACAACATCGACTTGCTCTAATCAAGTGGCAAGGCTAAGTTATGGACATGGAACTGATCACCTTCGCCCTGCTTCTCCTCTTCGTCGGTGCGCTGACTGTTTCGCTCGGCAGCGACTCGCGGCCGTCCGAGCAGGACCACCTGCGAAACCTGTAACCGGACAACCTCACTGTGCCGTGCAGGCCCCGAGCCTGAGTCGTTCGGCACCGGCGCACCCACTCCGCGCTGGCGTCTGACACTCGGCCGGGGCCTTGCCATGTCCGGAGCCTCGACCTCGGACTTAGCCCGCGACCTCCGCCGGCGCCTCACCGAGCTCGGCCAGGACTTCGTCCTCGCGGGTGAGCGGCCGCATCGACTCCCAGTCGTCGCCGACCTTGATATCGACCGTCAGCGGGACGTCGAGCTTGATTGCCCCTTCCATCGTGGCCCGCAGGATCGGGACGACGGCATCCACCTCGCCCCGCGGCACCTCGAGCACCAGCTCGTCATGGACCTGCAAGAGCATCCGAGCCTTGAGGCCGGCCGCGCGGAGCCGATCCGGGAGCTGGACCATGGCGATCTTGATGATGTCGGCCGCGGTTCCCTGGATCGGCATGTTGATCGCCATCCGCTCGCCCGCGCCGCGAAGCGACGGGTTTGACATGCGCAGCTCCGGGATGAACCGCCGCCGCCCGAGCAGCGTCGAGACCCATCCCTGCTGCCGCGCCAATTCCTTGATGTGGAGCATGTAGTAGCTGATGCCGGAGTAGGTGGCGAAATAGTTGTCGATGAAAGCTTTCGCCTCCGCGCGCGAGATCCCGGCACGCGATGACAGCCCGAAGTCGCTCATGCCGTAGGCGAGGCCGAAGTTGACCATCTTCGCCATCGACCGCTCGTCGTGGGTGACGTCTTCCGGCGCCTTGTGGAGGACGCGGGCGGCGGTTTCGCGGTGGATGTCCGCTCCACGAGCAAAGGCGTCGCGCAAGTGTTCGTCACCCGAGACATGGGCCAGGATCCGCAGCTCGATCTGCGAATAGTCCGCGGCCACGAGCGTCACATCGGCCCCGCCCGCGACGAAGGCCCGGCGGATACGCCGCCCCAGGTCCGAACGGATCGGGATGTTCTGTAGGTTCGGATCAGAGGAACTGAGCCGCCCGGTCGCGGCGACGGCCTGATGGAAGGTCGTGTGCAGCCGGCCGTCGCGGTCGGAGACGAGCAGCGGCAGCGCCTCGATATAGGTCGACCGCAGCTTCGAATAGAGCCGCCAGTCGAGCAGTTTGGCGATCATCGGGTGCGCGGGCTTGAGCTCTTCGAGGACGGACGCATCGGTCGAGTAGCCGGTCTTGGTTCGCTTGCCCTTCGGCAGGTTCAACTCGTAGAAGAGGATCTGTTCGAGCTGCTTGGGCGAGCCGAGGTTGAAGTCGTGGCCCACGTCGAGGTAGATCTCCGACTCCAGGCGGGCCATCTCGCGCCCGAACTCGACGTCGAGCAGACCGAGCGCGTCGCGGTCGATTGCGACGCCGGCAGCTTCCATCTCGGCCAGCACGGGGATCAGCGGCATCTCGACCTCGCGGAAGAGGCGGTCGAGGCCGGATTCGGCAAGCGCCTTCTCGAGCGGCTCGCGGGCCGCGAGGGCGGCCAGCGCGTCGAGGCCGACTCGCACAGCGGCGGGAACATCGCCGGCGGGGGGCAGCGTTACCTCGAGCCGTTCGTGGGCGACGTCGGCGATCGTCTGGGACCGGAGCGAGGCATTGAGCAGGTATGCCGCAATCTGGGTGTCGAAGGCCACTGGAAGTGGTTGAGTCGCGCCGCCGGCGATGTTCGCGACCGCAATCGGCTTGGTCTCGTGGCCGACGACCCCGACGCCGGACTGCAGCAGCAGGTTTCCCAGCCACCCGACGGCATCGTGGCTCTCGGCGACCAGCACGCGGCCGTCGCCGCCCGCCAGTGCGAGAGCCTGCGGCATGCCACGCATCGGTCGCGGGTCGTCCATGAGCAACGCGGCCCCGACCTCGTTCTGGCCGGCCAGCCATGCGGTCGCGTCCGCGGCATTGTCTTCGGTGGCTTCGAACCGTTCCAGGAGCGCGGGATCGGCGACGGCCGCGCGCAGGGCCGCGACCAGGTCCGCTGGACCCGCTGCCTCGCCCGCGACCCTGGGACGCGCGGAGGAAAGCGGCGTTCCAGCGACAGGCTCGACAAGCCCGGTCGATCCGAAGTCCATCGACAGCTGCAACCCCTCGCCGTCTCCGACCAGGGAGCGGCCGTCGCGGCCGTCGCGCCGCGTGCGCCCCGTGGCCCCGGCCGCGCTCGCGCCCGGGCTCGAGGCGCCCCCTGCCCCTCCGGCAACGGCCCCCGGAGCGCCCGCGACCCGCGCCGCCGGCACTGAGCCCGCGACGGAGTGGAGCGCCTCGGCCGCGTCGACCGCGGACTCGCCCGTCAGCGGCGGCAGCCGATCGATCAGAGTCCGGAACTCGAATTCGCGGAAGAGCCGAACAACCTCGGCCCGGTCGTAGTCGGAGAGCCGAGCCGCCTCCAGGTCAAGCGAAATCGGCAGGTCGCAGACGATTCGCGACAGTTCGCGGCTCATGAAGACCTGCTCGCGGGCCTCGACCAGCTTTTCGCGGAGCTTGTCCGGCTTCACTTCGTCGAGCCGGCCATAGATGCCCTCCAGCGACCCGAACTGGCCGACCAGCTTGGCAGCGGTCTTCTCCCCCACTCCGGGGATGCCGGGGATGTTGTCTGTCGGATCGCCCTTGAGGGCCTTGTAGTCGATCATCTGGTCCGGCCGCAGTTCGAACCGCTCCCAGATCCGTGCCGGGTCGTAGTAGACCGTCGCGTCGACGCCCTGGCGTGTAGTCATGAGCCGCGTGTGCTCGGTCACGATCTGGAGCATGTCCAGGTCGCCGGTGACGACGGTCGTATCGACGCCGCGCTTGTCCAGGTCCCGCGTGATCGTGCCTATGACGTCATCGGCTTCGTACCCGGCCATCTCGTAGACGGGGATGCGCAGTGCGGCAACGACTTCGCGAACCTTCGGGAACTGCGACCGCAGGTCGTCCGGCATGGCTGTACGCGTCGCCTTGTACCCCGCGAACTGCTCGTGGCGAAACGTTGGCCCGGGCAGATCGAAGCAGGCCGCGACGTATTCCGGCTGGAGATCCTGGATGCCGCGCAGGAGAATACTGCAGAACCCGAAGACGGCGTTGACGAGCTCGCCCTTGCTCGTGGTCAGGGGCGGCAGGGCGTGGTAGCCACGGTAGATGAGGCCGTTGCTGTCGAGCAGCATCAGACGGGTCATTGGGGCCTCGAAGTCGCGGCCGGCGGCGCAGGGGCCGGCTCGTAGAGTTTACCCGCGCCGCGGTTTGCCCCGCGCCGGGCCGCGACGCTCTGAGCCCGTCAGGCTCCGGCGCCGCGAGTCCGCCCACTGCGCCGACCCGGCAGGATCGCGATGGCGAGTCCGGCCAGGAAGAGAGCCGCGAAACCGAGCATCAGCAGCAATCGGGCATCGGGACCCTGCGGGCCCGACCCCGGCGCGGCCCCGACGCCGGCGGGAGCAGCAGGGCCCACTGTGGGACCGGCCGGCCCGGACCCGGTAGTGTTCGTTTGCGGGCCGGGCGTCGCCAGAGCGAACTGGTGCGCGCCCGATGCCGAGGGCTGCGGCACAAGGTCCGCGGCCCTGGTCGCCTGGGGCACGATCGAGGGTGCGGTCAGGGTCGTACTGCCGTCCCCCGGTTCGCGGCTTCCAGCGGTAGCCGCGGCCACTGGAGCGGCCGTCGGGGCCGCCACGGGGCCCGACTTGGAGCCGGCTTCGTCCGATGTGGCCGGGATTGCGCCCATCGCCGGCGCCGCACCCACCTGGTCCACCTGCGACGCATAGCCACTCGTCGCCGCCTGCGAGATGAACGAGCCCGTACCGGCGGCAACCATCCCGACGATGCCGAGAGCCGCCACGGCTCCCCCCAGCGACCGCCGCAACCCCAGCCCGAATACTCTCCAGCGGCCACGGGTTCGACGCCCGAGCCGCGCCGCATCCGTCTCGGTCAGGGTGAAGTCCCGCGGCCGAACGGGCGTTGGCAGCACCGCGGTTGCTTCCGCTATGACGCCAAGGTCGGCGAAGAGCTTTTCGCACTCTTCGCATTCGGCCATCTGATCGAGGGCTCGCGCGCGCTCGACCTCGGTCACGTCGCCACCGAAGAGACGGGCAATCAACAGCTCGTCGTGGCCGGCGTGCGTGGTTGGGGCGGTTGGGTTCATCACGTTCCTCAGACGATCTCAGCCACGGAACAGTTCCCGGTGGTCGGAAAGGGAGGCCCGGAGGGCGAGCCGTCCGCGGTGGATGCGCGATTTGACGGTGCCGATCTCGACTTTCATGATCGTCGCGATCTCGGCGTAGTCGTAACCCTCGACATCGAATAGCACGATGCAGTTGCGCTGTTCGAACGGCAAGGCCGCAAGGGCCGCGGCCAGCACCGTCGAGCGTTCGGCCGCCAGCGCCTTCGACTCTGGCTCGACATCGGGCTCGGCCGGCGGCTGCCAGGTGTCGTCCTCCAGCTCCGGGTAGGGCTGGCTCGGCCTGCGGCGCTTCGTCCGCTGGAGATCCATTGCCGCGTTGATGGCAATTCGGCCCAGCCAGCTGCGGACGCTGCCGCCCCGGAACGACGCGAGGTTCCGGTACGCGCTGAAGAACGCCTCCTGGACCGCGTCGGCAGCCTGATCCCGGTCCGGCACGAGACGGTAAACCAGCGAGAAGAGGTGGTCCTGGTGGCGAACCACGAGCTGGTTGAACGCCTCCAGCCGGCCGCGGAGGGCCTCTTCAACCAGGGCCGCGTCGATGACCTGGCCGGGCGCCTCGATTCGAGGTTCCTCGCCAGTCTTCCTGTCGGTCACGCCTCGCCCGCCAGCCACTCTCAGCTCCACGAAGGCTTCGCCTCGTGTCGGCGCGCGGACCGGCCGCGGCGGCGCGAGGATAGCACGCGGCGCCGCCCCGATACGGTCACCTGCGGCCGGCGGCGCGCCGGTGCCCCGAACCGGGGCCACCAGAGACCCCCGCAGGCTGTACCATGCCCGCCGGACCGTGCCGACGTGGCGGAACTGGCATACGCGCTCGACTCAAAATCGAGTGGCCGTGAGGTCATGCGGGTTCAACTCCCGCCGTCGGCACCACCAACCCCCAATTCCATGGCAGGGGCCGCGTCGATCCCGCGGCCGCCGCCTAGCAGCTGAGGCCGCCACCGCCGCTGCCGCCCGAACCGCCGCCGCTTGCCGGCGGCACGCCGTCGAGGCCGTGGGCCACGATGTTGCGGACCGTCGCCAGGCGCGGGGCTGTCAGGAAGCCGACCGGATTGCCGGTGACCGCCGGGACGAGCTCGATGTTCTTGATGTTGCCGGTTCCGACCTTTTCGGCCAGCGCCAGCAGAGAACCGACATCGTCGATCGGCATGTTCGTCCAGAACGCGCTGCCGAGTGCGCCGACGATATCGAGGACTTTCGGCGCCAGTGAGCACGGATGGAGTTGCGCCCTGAGCGCGACGAGCACGGCCTGCTGGCGCGACATCCGACCATAGTCCGAGTCCTGGTGCCGGCTGCGGGCGTAGGCCAGGGCAGTGAAGCCGTCCATGTGCTGCTGGCCAGACTTGATGTCGATCGTTATGTCCCTGCCGTCCTGCGGTCGCGAGTACTGCGTGTCCTTTATCTCCGCCGGCACATAGATGTCCAGCCCGCCCAGGGCGTTGATCAGGTTCACGAAGCCCATCAGGTTGACGACGACCGTTCCGTCGACGTGGAGCCCGAGATATTGCCCGATGGCGCCTTCCAGCGCCGAAAAACCGCGCGAGAAATCGCTGCCTGCGTACGGATAGGCCGACGGCCGGTTGACCGCGTCGCGCCACAGGGCATTGAGGAGGTTAGGGTACGGGAAGCAGTGGCACGGAAACGCGTTGGCGGACTCGGGCGGAAGCGGAACGTTCTCGAGGTTGCGCGGGATGCCGTACATGACTGACCTGCCGCTGGCAATGTCCACTTCGAGCAGGATCATCGTGTCGGTCCGAAGGCTCCACCGGCCTACGCCGGCGTCGGCACCGACGAGAAGGACGTTGAGCTTTCCGTCCGCAGCCCACTGCGACGGCGGCGTGTTGGGCCCGCTGACGTTCTCGATCGGGAAGATTGGGATGCCGGCCGCGGTCGTCGGACCGGGCGTCGGGGGTGCGGGCGGCGAGTCGCTCGGGCTAGCTCCCGGCAGGCCTGAGTCGGACGGTGTCGCCGATGCGGACGGCGGTGCCGAGGCCGAAGAAGTCGGCGCATCCGTTGCGGCCGACTGATCCGGGAAGGCCGGGGCCGTCTCGCCCGCCGCGAGGTTGCCGTTGCCGCCGAACCAGCACGGCGCGTCCGGATTGAAGATGCAGGCGAGCTGATCGCGCGCCTCCACCGTGACGGCGCCGAATGCGAGGTGGGTTCCCACGGTGGCGATCAGGACGGCTCCCAGGACGACGGCCGCGACCGGGTGGCGGGATCGACGCCCCGCTGCCGGCGCTTTTCTCTGTTCCTTGGTCTGCTCCTTGGGGATGAACGCGGCACTCAGTTCGGCAGGAGCGGCGGCGTGCGCGGCCGCGATGCGATAGGCATCGATGATCGCCCACAGCCGGTACAGCATCACCACCACGTTGATCAGCACGAGCGCGGACAAAGTGCTCTCGGAGATAGCGACGTTGAGCAGCTGGCGGCGGGCCAGGGCCAGGACACCGCCGACGACGACGAGCATGACGATCGCCGGAGCGGCCACGATCAGGCCGCGACGGGTTCGCCCTGCCGCAAACTGACCCAGCCCGGGCAGCAGGAAAGACAGAAACGCCGCCGCCGACGGGGAGCGAAGTCGGTCCCGCATCAGCAGCCCAACCCGCCTCCGCCTCCGCCGCTGCCGCTGGAAGCAGTGGCGGCCGGGGCCTTGTCCAGAGAGTGCTGGACGATGTCCTTGGCGCGGGCCCAGGTGGTGGTGGTGATGTAGGTTGCGCCGCCCGCCTTCAGGGTGGTGGGGTCGAGGTTGAAGCTCTGGACGTTGCCGCCAAAGACGCGCTGGGCGATCCCGACCCACTGCGAAACGTTGCCGTTGTCCTTGAGTGGCAGATCAGTCGAGAACATGCTCATGTCACTGATCAGGGACGGGATACGCGGCAGCACGGTGCACGGGTCGAACGACGAGCGCAGCGACTTCAATACGAGTTGCTGGCGCAGGCCCCGGTCGTAGTCAGTTGTGTAGATGCGGGTCCTGGCATAGGCAAGGGCCCAGTTGCCGTCCATGTGCTGCACGCCGGGCTGGATCACGAAGGCGATGTCGGTTCCACCGGACGTGGTCCCGCCGCTCCACGTGATGGACTGCTTGCCGCCGGACTTGGCGGCGGTTGCTTTCATCTTGTCGATCGCATCCGGCGTGCTCGGCGGAACCTGGTAGCCGTCATGGGCCGGATTGAGTCCGCACACCCGGTACTTCGATTCCCACGTGCCCGCGGGCCCGCACGGCATGTCGTAGACCCTCGTGGGGACGTTGATGTCTATGCCGCCCAGGTCGTCGATCAGGGTTACAAGGCCCGCGATGTTGATCAGGACATAGCCGTCCATCGTGAGGCCCGTAAGAGCGGCTACTGCCTGCATGGTTGCCGTGGCGGCGCGTGGAATAGCCAGTGGATCGTTGGCCTGACCCTCTGTAGGCGACTGATAGAAGGGAAAGTTCTTGATGTTTGCGCGGTTGCTCGTCACGATCGCCCAACCCGCTTCGCCTGCCAGCCAGTTGAGCTGGTAGCCCCACGTGTACGGCGGGCAGCCGTTGACGCTCTTGGCGTAGTGGACGGCAATCGCCTGCGGCAGCGGCACGCACATCGTGTTGCGAGGCACGCTGATCATCGAAGCGCGACCCGAGGCGATGTCCACGTGAAGCACGATCATCGTGTCCGGCCTGAGTCCCTGCGTGCGGCTGCTCCCGGGTTCGTAGTCCACGCCCATAAGCAGTACGTTGAACTGCCCGTCCGCGGCCCAGTTCTGCGAATTGGTCGTCGTCGTGAACGAGGGCAGCTGGTTGATGTCGAAGGTCTGGCTGGGATCCCAGGTGGGCACGGTCGAGGCGGAGGGCGACGCGGAACCACCGGAACCACTGGGACCGCTGGAGCCGCTCGGATCCACGACCGAGACGTCGGTATTACTCGTGTCAAGCGTGAGCGTCTTGTCCGGGGCAAAAGTGGCAAAGCAGTTCGTCGTTGGGTCCAGGCACGTCAGCCCGTTCTGCCAGTCCACGTCGACGCTGGCGAACGCCCCGTGAACGAGAACCGTAGCGGAAACGATGATGGCGACCGCGAGTGTGGCCGACCACTTCCGTGCCGGCGTGCCGTGCCTGCGTCGCTTCGGACGATCCTCGGCCGGCTGCCTGGCCAGCAGGTAGGAGTCGGCGATGGCCCAGAGGTGGTAGATCAGGGCCACAAGGTCGACGAGGAGCAGGCTGACCAGCCAACTCTGGTTGAACGCGGCATCCAGCAGGTCGTGCCGGTAGAACAGGATGATCAGCAGGAATGCGCCGACGACCGTGAGCGCTGGGATGGCGACGATCGCGCCCCTGGCTCGCCGTCCGACTGCCAGCTGGCCAAGGCCGGGGAAGATGGCGGAGAGGACCGCGGCCCCGATAGGCGTCCGAAGTCGTGACGGGAACTTCATCCTGTTGATCTCTCCCTGGCCGCCTCAAAGTTTCCGGCTGGCCAAAGTGACGCTCGGCCGCTGGCTATTCTGCACTAATTCGCGCCCGATCGACCTCGGGGCAGGGCGCCGAAGGCTTGCGGCGAGATGCGCCGAAGCCGTAAGAACACTTAACGAACGGCGGCCGAGGGACACCCGGAGCACGCGGCCGCCCGGCTGGGTAGTTCACTCGGACGTCCGTGCCCGGCCCAGCCGGGGTCGCCGCGCTGAGCGCGAGTGGGCTAGCAGCCGAACCCGCCGCCGCCTCCACCGCCGCCGGAACCAGTCCCAGAGCTGCTCGCCGGCGCCTTGTCCAGGCCGTGCGCGACGATGTACTGGGCCTGCGACCAGCCGGCGGTCGTGATCATGGTCGTGCTGGAAGGCGAACCCAGGGTGCCCGGGTCAAGCGACCAGCTGATTACGCTGCTGCCCGTGACGTGCTGGGCCAGCCCGGCCAGGGTCGTCAGGGACGAGCCATCGGTCGGCATGTTCGTCCAGAACAGCTGGCCCAGGTCCTTGAGGATTCCGTTGGGATCGATGAGCCTGGGCAGCAGACTGCACGGCGTGACGTTGTTGCGGATCGTCTGCAGGACAAACCGCTGGCGAGCCATCCGGTTGTAGTCGCTGCTGTACTCGCGGCTTCGAGCGTAGGCGAGGGCCCATTCGCCGTCCATGTGCTGCTGGCCCGGTTGGATCGTGAACGCAATCGCGGCACCCTGCTGCCAGACGATGGTTTCCAGGCCCCCGGTCTTTGCCGCGTCGGCTCTCATCTGCGCGACCACGGCGCCGCTGCTGTCCGATGTGGTGTATCCGTCGTGAATCAGCGGGCAGACCTTGTTGCCGAGCCCTCCGGCGTGCCATGCCGCCGCCCAGGACCCGGCGGGGCCGCACGGGTAGTCGCTCACCGTACCCGAGCCCGGCACGCTCGGAGAGTATCCCGGGACATTGATATCGATCCCGCCCAGGTCGTCCACCAGCTTTGCGAACCCCGGCAGGTTGATGATGACCGTCCCGTCGACGGCGAGGCCGGTGAGAGCCCCGACGGCCTGCTCGAGCGCGAACGTGCCCCGGCCCCAATTCTGGCCGAGCGTGCAGCTGGTGAGGTCCGACCCGCTCTTGCCGGCACAGGCCGAGAGAGGAAAGCCCGGATACCAGTCCGGATGCACGAAGGCCGCGTCGTAGAAGAGGGCGTTTGCTTCGCCGTTGACGCCGATAGGTGATGTAAAGCGGCCGGGAGGGCAGGCGTACTTCGACGGCGGGTTCGGGAAGTGCACCCCGATACCGGCCGGCAGAGGCATGCAGTACAAGTTTCGGGCGATGCCGAACATGGCCGATTGCCCGGTCAGCGTGTTCACGTGCAGCAGGATCATCGTGTCCGTGAGTGTGTCCGTCCGACCCGGCGCCGAGTCCATGCCGACCAGCAGGAGATTGAGCTGGTGATCGGCGTTCCAGTTGGCCGAATTCTGAGTTGTCTGCATGGCCGGCACGATCGGGGCGGGCAGGGACGGCTGCGGCGAGAAATGTCCGGAAGGCGTTCCGCCCGTGCCCGGCGATCCGGTGTCGACAGGCGGCAGCCCGGTGTCGCCGACGTTGCCCGCCAGCGCCGCCTGGCTCGGTTCAGAGGCGACACCGTTGTTGAGCAACCAGCATGGGATCGGACTGTTGAGGCACCGCGCCGCGCCCTGCAGGCTCGCATCCTCCACGGCAATTGCGCCGTGGGCAAAGAGCGTGCCCGACACGAGCACGGTAATGGCCATCACGCCGGTCCATCTCAGGGCCGGACCCTTGGGGCGGCCGAGCCGGCTGCCACGCGGAAGTCGCGGCTGAAGCCGCATGGCGAGGAGGTAGGCGTCCGCGATCGCCCACAGGTGATACAGCAGCGCCACCACATCCAGGATCATCAGGCTCGTCAGCCACTGCTGGTTGGTGGCGTTGTCCAGTAGCGCGTGCCGGCCGAACACGGCAAGGACGAGGACGGCGGCGGTCGTCGCGAGCGCCGGAATGGCGACTATCGCGCCGCGATGCCGGTCTCCGGCGGCCGCCTGGCCCAGGCCCGGGAAGACGGCTGACAATGCAGCGGCTCCGATTGGCTTTTTGAAGAATGCCGGCAGCTTCATGGTCTGCGTCTCTCCACCTGCGTGCGAGGCACCGGCCGAGCCGCGAACGGCCGCCCAGGTACGGACTTGTGGCGACCCGGCCGGAGCCGGGATCGTGGCGAGACCCCCGACCGCATGCGAGGCATCAGCGGGAGCCCTTGGTAACTCTTGACGCGCGGCGCCGCCCGGGTGTTCCGGCGGCGTGACTCAGAACCAGACAACGCCTCCAGATGTCGCGAGACCAACGAGGATCGCGACCAGAAGCCACACTCCGAAAAGGAGCGAGACAGCGACAAACCGAAACCTGATGACGATGAGTTGAAGCGAGAGACGGGAGGGCAGCCGGCCGATCGCCGGCCGAGCGGCTGCGAGTAGCTCCAAGCCGTCAGATCCACGGCCCGTGGCCACGACGGCCGAGTGGTAGGCAAGATGGACCTTGCACGTAGCGGGTGACGCGGTTTCGTCGGCCGAAGCGGCTTCGTCCGCGGCTGTGGCCCGGGTTTCGATTGGCCGGCCGTCGGCCGAGTCCGCGGCGAGCAGCAGGTCACACTGGCGATGGAGCTGGGCGGGCGTGGAGGATGGCAAGCGGCCGATCCTTTCGCGAGCTTCGTCGATACGGCCGGCCATCAGCAGGGCGGCAACCCATGCGTCCGCCGGCGCATCCCCTTCCGAGCGGCCGCTGAGCCAGGCGCTCGCCTGCGAAGAACTGCGCGGCATTCTCGAGGCTGTGTCTGCCTGCCACTGAACTGCGGCTTCACGGTCCAGCCAGCCGAGCACATCCTGGACCGGCCAGGTCGAGCGCCCACGCAGAGCGACGAAGGCGAGGAGCGCCGGAGCGGGAAGCAGGACCGCGAAAGCGACCACGGCGCCGACGACACGGCCCGAGCAGAGCAGCATGGCGGCGATCGGGCCGGCGATTGCGGCCACGAGCTGGATCGTGGATCCCGAACCGCCGAACCCGAAGGCGCGCCGCTGCAGGGCGACCATCGGGTTGACGACCGGCGCCGGCGAAGTAGCTGCCGAAGTTCGGTTCATCGCCACGCCTCGGTCGAGAGCTCCAGGCGGACGAGCCCTTCGCCCAGTCGGCGCTGGACATCGGCCAGCAACTCGGCGTCGTAGGCGACCCCGCTGCGCACTTCCATAGGTAGGGTCGAGGAGCCCGGTCCGGGCAGGTGGAAGACGACACGGGTGGCTCCAGGCCGTTCCTTGAGCATCGCCCTCAACTCCTCCATCGCGAGCACGATCCGGGCTGTATCCGCGCCGCGGGTGAATCGCACGTTGAGGATGCCCGACGCAGGCGCTTCGAGCGGCGCGGTGGGTGCGGTCGAGGCACGGGCCGCAACGGCTCGCGCCTCATCGGGGAGTGGCGGCTCCTCGCGTTCCGGCGCCAGCGCGGCCATGTCGTCCGGGCCGGGAGCGGCGGCGAGCGGCTCCGCCGGGCCCGGGGCGGGTGCGAGCGACCGCGCGGGGCCGGCGACGGCGCCCGACGAACTCGGGAACGGCGTCACTCCCCCACCCCTTAGCGGCGAGACGCGGAACCTGGGAGTTGCCGACGCCGCGGCAGGGGCCGCGATCGCCACGGGAGCCGCGGGCGGCGCGGCCGACGGGGCAGGTGCGGCAACCGGAGCGGCCACGGCCGGCTCGGCCGGCTTCGAATACCCGTTGCCGTTGCCGTTCCCCGAGTACCCGTTGCCATTCCCGCTGCCGTTGCCGCCGGCTCCGCCCTGGCCCCAGCGGCGGTTGCCGCGCGACCGGTCCCCGGCCGCCACTTCCTGGGCAATTGCCGCGGGGCCCTTTGCGGCAGCGTCCTCCCAGATCCAGACCGCATCGGCAAGAAGCGAGGCCTCGTCACCACGATGGTCCACGCGACCGGCGACGAGCAGGATTGAACCGTCACTAAACGTGCCGCCACTGGTGGCGTACATTCGCGGGAAGACGACGACCTCCAGCGTCCCTTGCAGGTCCTCGAATGTGGCGACGGCCATCGTCTCCTTGTTTCGGGTCGTGACCGTGCGGATGGCTGTGACTATGCCGCCCATCACTACACGCTGGCCGTCGAGCGACTCGTCCTTGAGATCGCCCGAATAGGCCGTCACATACTGTGCAAGTTGCTCGGCCAACGACCCAAGCGGGTGCTCGGAGAGATACAGCCCCAGGAGTTCCTTCTCCCACCGGAGCCGTTCGCGCGATAGCGCCTCCGCGACCAACGGCAGCGGCCGATCCAGGTCTTCCGGCGCAGCCGCGATGTCGAACAGCGACGTCTGGCCGCTCAGCCGGTCGCGCTGAACCGCCTGGCCGGCCGCCATAGCGTCATCGAGGGCCGCCAGCAGCTGGGCGGCGTGCCCGAACCGGCTCATCGCCCCGACCTTGACGAGCGACTCTATGACCCGCTTGTTGACGAGGCGGAGATCCACCCGCGAGCAGAAGTCAGCCAGCGACCGGTAGTCGCCGCCCTCCCGGCGGGCGTCGATGATCGACTGGATGGCGCCCTCGCCGACGTTCTTGACCGCCAGCAGGCCGAAGCGGATTGCGTCGTCCTCGACCGTGAATTCGACGAACGACCGATGCACGTCCGGGGACCGGACTTCGATGCCCAACCGCCGACATTCGGCCACTGCGGCGGCGACCTTCTCCTCGTTATCGCGGAAGGCAGTCAGCACCGAGGTCATGTAATCGACGGTGTAGTTCGCCTTGAGATACGCGGTCTGGTACGCAATCAGGCCGTAGCAGGTAGCGTGGGCCTTGTTGAAGCCGTAGCGCTCGAACGGCTGGAAGGCGGCGAAGACGGCGTCGATGACCTTGGGGCTGACTCCCCGCTCGGCGGCCTGGCTCACGAACTTGTGCCGCATCTCGTTCATGAGCGCGGCCTTCTTCTTGCGGAT
>PMJT01000188.1 GCA_003158495.1 Chloroflexota bacterium
GCCACGCCCATGACGTTGTAGTTGGGAACGACCTTCTCGGCCGCGTAGTAGGTCATCGTCATGATCGAGGAGCCGGGCTTCATATACGGCCGCGCCTCGCGAGCCATGGCAATCAGCGAATAGACGCTGATGTCGAAGGCCGTGTGGAAGCCGGCGCGGCTGATATCGGTNNGACCTTGCGGATCTCGTCGTCGTCGCGGACGTCGGCGCCCTCCACGAAGGTCGAACCGACAGAGGCGGCCAGCGGTCGAACACGCCGCTTGATCAGCGAGGCCATCGAGCTGAAGCCGACGTCGGCCCCCTGGTCGTAGAGCGCCTTCGCGATGCCCCAGGCGATCGAGTGGTCGTTGGCGACACCGAAAACGAGTGCCTTCTTCCCCTTGAGCAGGCCGTCGCGCTCGCAGTCGTCGGCGGGTCGGGCGAGCCGGCGGGAGCGCGGCCGCGCCACGGCGGTCGCGGCCTCGACGGCGGCGNNTCGGCCGCTTGAGCGGTCGAGCGTCTGGTCAGTTTCATGAGTCCGTCGGTCCTCCGATGTCAGCCGTTGGGGGATAGCCGGTCTGCGGGACCTCTATCCCGGCGGGCCGCGGGCGAATGTGCCGGCCGGTGCATCGGCGGCACCGGCTCGTGTTTGTCCGTATATGTGTCCAAACCCCGATCTCGCCGCTTCGTTACGCGCGATCGGGAGCGGCCGGGCGCGGTTGTGACGGCCGCAATCAGGCTGGCGCGGAGGATAGCGCCAACTCCTGGGCTACACAATCGAATGGGCGGTACGTTGCGGATTGGTCGTCGAATCAGCGACCAGGCTTGCCGGGTTTCTCCGAGCGAGCACGCGTCGGCTTGACGGCCGGCGCCATCGACTGATGGGCCGGATTTCCAGGCGCCTCGACTGGCGGCGCGGCCTTCGCGGCCGGCACGGCCCTTGCTGAGGGCGCGGCCAAGGCAGCGGGCGCTGCCGTGGCGGAGTGTCCGGCCGGGATCGCCTTTGCAGCCGGGACGGCTGGGATCGCAGGTCGGATTTCGGGCGGCCGGCCGTCGACGCCGTCGGATGCCTCGGCGATGATGCCGATTGAGATTCGGAAGCCGGCGCGTCGTTGCAGCGGCGGCATCAAGGTTTGCTGACCAACCGGCGCGTCGCCCGGGAACCAGCGCACCCATTCCTCGTTGAACTCGTCGAATTCCGCCGGGTCGCGCAGCGACCAGGCTGCCCAGACGATCCTGTCCAGCGAGCTTCCCTCGGCCTCGAGCCTCGCCTGAATGTTGCGCAGGCACTGGCTCGTCTGCGGCTTGATGCCACCGCCGATGATCTGGCCGGTTTCCGGATCGACCGGGCCCATCGACGAGATGTAGACCATTCCTCCGGCCCTGGTTGTCCGGCCGAGGCCGATGCCCGGTCGCAACGGATCCAGGGGGTCGGGCCCGTTCGTGCGGCTCCGGTCTCGTTTGCTCCGGCTGGTCGGGCCGGGTCGGGCCGGGTCTTCGGGAGGGATTCCAAACTCGCCCGGTGGCAGGGCGACTCCGGCTTCCTTGAACCGGTCCATGAAGGTTGGACGGACGCCGGTCGGCTTGAGCGTGCCCTCGATCTTGCCGTCGCTATAGCCGGTCTGCTCGAAGACGAAGATGTCCTGGGTGAGGATCGCGTCCTCTTCGATCCCGTAGACCTCTGTGATGGCGACGATCTTGCGATTGCCGCCCCGCAGCCGGGCCGTGTGGACGATCAGGTCGACGGCCGAACTGATCTGTTCGCGGATAGACCGCAGCGGCAGCCGGTAGCCGGCCATCATGACCATCGTTTCGAGCCGGCGAAGCATGTCCGGCGGGCTGTTCGCATGGCCGGTCGAGAGCGAGCCATCCTGGCCGACGGTCATGGCCTGGATCATGTCCAGGGCTTCGCCGCCTCGGCACTCNNCTCGCCTTCCAGGTTCGAAGGCCGCGCCTCCAGCGTGACCAGGTGCTCCTGGCGGAGTTGCAGCTCGGCCGCGTCTTCGATCGTGATGATCCGCTGGTCCTCGGGGATGAACGACGAGAGGACGTTCAGCGTGGTGGTCTTGCCGGAGCCGGTGCCGCCCGAAACGAAGATGTTCAGTCGGGCTTCGACACACGCGCGCAGGAAGTCGAACATCTCGGCCGTGGCCGTGCCGAAGTTGATGAGGTCGGCCACGGTGAAGGGCTTCGCGGAGAATTTCCGAACCGTGATCACGGGCCCGACGAGCGACAGCGGCTCGATGATTGCATTGACCCGCGAGCCGTCGGCCAGGCGAGCGTCCACCCTGGGACTCGTTTCGTCGATGCGCCGGCCGATTGGAGCGATGATCCGGTCGATGATCCGGAGCACGTGCTCGTCGTTCAGGAACACGACGTCGGTCAGCTCCAGGCGGCCACCGCGCTCGATGTAGACCTGGTGCGGACCGTTGACCATGACTTCCGTGATCGTGTCGTCACGGAGGAGTGGCTCTATCGGCCCGAGGCCGCTCACGTCTGCGATCACTTCGTCGACAAGGCGACGGCGTTCGTCCCGCGCCAATGGGATCTGGTGGGAGGCAGCCAGGCGGTCGACGATCGCCTCTACCTTAGCGTAGATGTCGGCGTCCTCCGTCTTGGACAGCGTGTCGTACGCGCCGATCACCTCGGTCTGGAGCAGGGCCCGGATCTCGGTCATCACATCGGTCCGAGATGTTCGCCGAGCGGGTTGCGTGGCCGTCTTCGACGGAACCAGCCCGGTGGCGTCCGGGTTCAGCGGTTCGCCGGTCTGCTGCGCACGTTCGATTCGACGGAGTAGCGACACGCCGGTGCCTCCGAGACTGATGACCTCCAGGTTGTAACGCCGGCTGATTCTAGCCCCGACGAAGGCGCAGGGTAGCTCCACGGCGCGATAACTGCGCCAGAACCGGCGGCAATTCCAATGTCGAGCGGCAGGACCGCCCCGTCCGGGCATAGAAAGCGGCCGCCGGGTCGAAACCCGGCGGCCGCCGAACGGGACGTGGAGACCGGCTACGCCATGAGCGCGGCGATCGCGTCGAGCGGAACAGCGTTGGTCTCCATTACCACGGCGGCCGCGGCACGGAGCCGTGGCGCGATCGAGGCGACGTAGCTGCGCGCGATGGACTTCTTCGATTCGAGGATGTTCGTGTCGCGCAGAAGCAGCCAGGAGCATACGAGCCAGACTGCCTGGTCGACCAGATCGCACGCGTAATAGTCGACCTTGGCCCGGTCGGACTGGGCTTTGAGGGAGTCGACCGCCTTCTGGAATATGCCGGTCAGTTCCAGCAAGGTCGCCTTTTCGGCGGCCATGTCATCCGGGTATTCGGCCGCGGACCACTCGGCCAGGAGCGGATCGAGCGAGCGGTTGAGCAGCTTGCCGATGGCGGCGACAACCTGCAGCTGGCTCGTGCCTTCG